>NZ_JBEUMS010000038.1:0-1269 GCF_040543805.1 Arcicella rosea | reverse complement strand
TTTGATTTTGAGACTTTTAAGCAAGAAGCGATAAAAGGTCTTTATTCTGGCAAACCTCTTACTGGGGAGAATGGTATTTTTGCTCCTATGTTGAAACATTTTTTAGAAAGTGCTTTACAAGGAGAATTGGATAATCACCTGAATGCTAACAAGGCAGAAGGGATTAAAAACCGCAAAAATGGTTTGTCTAAAAAAACTATTAAGAGTAATGGAGGAAGCTTTGAATTAGAGACTCCACGTGACCGAGACGGTAGTTTTAACCCACAAGTCGTTGGAAAGAGACAATTAGTTTTAACGGATACTTTAGAGCGTCAGATTATTTCAATGTACTCTCACGGCATGAGTTATTCTTCTATCAATGAGCAGTTGGAAGAACTTTATGGCTATCATCTTTCAGTAGGCGAACTCTCAAACATCACCGATAGAGTAATTCCACGACTTCAAGAGTGGCAATCCAGACCTCTTTCAAGGGTTTATGCAGTAGTTTGGATGGATGCGATGTTTTACAAAGTTCGTATTGATGGTAAGGTAAGTTCCAGAGCCATGTATAGTGTAATAGGCTTAGGTTTAGATGGCAAAAAGGAAGTATTAGGAATCTATCTGGCTGAAACAGAAGGCGCTAAGTTCTGGTTGTCAGTATTGACTGATTTCAAAGCAAGAGGAGTTGAGGATATTTTAATCAGCTGTGTTGATGGTCTCAAGGGTTTCCCTCAAGCCATTGAAGCAGTATTTCCTAAAACACAGATACAACTTTGTGTTATCCATCAAATCCGATACTCTACTCGCTTTGTCTATGATAAGCATTTAAGAGAATTTGTAAAGGATTTACAGCTTGTTTACAAAGCAGAGAATCTTAATATGGCAGAAAAACATCTAGGGACTTTAGCAGAAAAATGGGGCAAATTATATCCCAAAGCAGTTGAAACTTGGACGAATAATTGGGAGAATATCTCTACCTATTTTCAATACTCCCCAGCAATCAGGAAAATCATTTATACGACTAATACGATTGAAGGTTATCATAGACAAATTAGGAAAATCACAAAGAGTAAAGGAGCTTTTGCTTCAGATAATGCTCTTTTGAAATTAGCCTATTTGGCAATTCAGAACATGGATAAGGTTTGGAATGCAAAAATTAAGAACTGGAGAGAAATGCGTGCAGAACTAATCATTACATTTGAAGACAGAATTTCACAAGTTGATTTATTGAGTTAGGGGGCTAGCCCCCTAACTCAATAAATCAAATGACACAGTTTAATGAACACTCCC
>NZ_JBEUMS010000037.1:0-1370 GCF_040543805.1 Arcicella rosea | reverse complement strand
GATTTCTATGACAAAAACAAGGGAAATTTATCGGAATTTTCATATTTTTCTTTTCTTTGGACGACCGAAATAACTCGATGCAAAAGTTTAGCTTTTACAGCATTTAGTACAGACATTTTTTTCTTGCCTTCAGCGACTTTTTTTTGGTAATACTTTTGAAGTTGAATATCTAATTTAATAGCCGTCAAAGATGCCATGTGTAAGGCTGTTTTAAGTGTCATGTTAGCCATTTGGGAGACTCTTGTTTTTCCTCTTATACTGGTGCCAGAGCTATAAGCAAAGGGAGCAACCCCTGCATAACAAGCTAACTTTCGGGCATCGTCAAACAAAGTAAAACCATCGGTATAAACAATCAAAGCAATGGCTGTTTGTGTTCCAATACCAACAACAGATGTGACTAAAGCAAACAATTCCTTGAGTTTTGAATCTTCATCTAAAAGTTTTTTAATTTGCTTTTCGATGGCGATTATATCATTTTCAAGTGCCTCAAAGCTTGATTTCATTGCTTTTGAAAGTAAATTGGCTGTCTGGACATCACCCACCTGTCGAAATTCCTCAACAGGGACACTTAATTTAAACTTACTTTTCATCAGCCTATCTCTGAGTCCAGTTAAGTTTTTTATCTTTACTATAGTAGGGTTTGATGGATGCCAAAGCCTTACATCGTCCTGATTTTTAGCAGCATATAGGGCAATTCTAAGTGCGTCAACTTTGTCATTTTTACCTCTTTGGATACCACCAGATTTTTTAATACGAGTTCCCAATTCTACCCAGATATTAGCATCATTTTGTGTTACAAAGCTTAAAATAGGATAAGTGTAAACACCACTGGCTTCAATACAAATTAGACATTTATCTAATGAAAAATTAGGCAATTGGCTAAAACCTTTAAAGAGTTTTTGTATTTGCTCAGGAGTATTTGACAAATGGTGATGTGTGGCGGTTTCCTTATTACCATTAATTATCATAACAGCATCAAGTGTAAGTTTAGAAATGTCAATACCAACGATAAAAGAGTACATCTGAAATAAATAAAGTTTAAAATGACAGAATTAAAATTGTAAAGAATAAGTCTGAATTTTGAGATTCAATTAAAACCTTAATAAGGGTGCTTGCCACCAAATTTCTATATGATTCCTCTCAAAATAATCAAGATAGGTCTACATCGAAGGATAAGCCTTAACGCTTCTTTGGAGTTATAGTTCACCTATCTTGATAGACTCTTTAAAGAACAAAATTAGCACAATGGTTATCCACAATTGTGGATAATTATAAAAGAAAAAAAGAAGCAAAAAAAGAAAAATATTATAGTAGTAATGTTTTTTCTGTTCTTAGAATATTAATAATAAGCAAAAGTAAAGGTTGGAGTT
>NZ_JBEUMS010000036.1:0-1411 GCF_040543805.1 Arcicella rosea | reverse complement strand
TGTCATTGCCTAAAATAGGTTGCCCTGAGTTTTGTGAAAGTTAAAGTACTTAAAATTGTAATATAGTTTGATTTGGGTTGATATTTTTTGAATAATCACAAGTCCAAATGGGTAAATTAGGTTTGTTTTCATTGTTTAGTTCTTTGATGTACTGTTCAAACGCAAAAGGTGTTAGTCCCATCAGGGCTGAATGTGGTCTATCATGGTTATAAGCGTAAATCGTCCTTTCAAGCTCAGTTTTCAACTCATCAAAATTTGTAATATTTCGATAAATGAGATACTGATTTTTAATCGTTCCATTCACTCTTTCAATATGTGCATTCTCATAGACCTCATTACACATACTAATATCGATTTCAGCTTCTTTCAAGAGATTCACATATGTTTCACTGATATATTGACTACCTCTGTCAGAATGGTGAATGAGTTTAAAGTTAAATTTCTTTTGTTTTCTGGTCTTCAAAGCCATTCTTAAAGCGATGATATTGTTTTCTGCTCTCATATTGTCTGAAACGGAGTATCCAACGATAAAGCGAGAATACACATCCAGAATCAAGACGATATAATAGAACTTGTCATGGACTTTAAAATAGGTTAAATCACTTGTCCATAGCTGATTAATATCTATGAGTATTTTATCAACCAAAAGGTTTTTGTAACGACTATATGGGCTTGAAAAAGTAGTTCTACAAAGATTTCTGAACACTTTTACTCTAAATCCATAATAGATTCCGATACTAATAAAGGAGTCTCGTCCAATTCCTTCTGGTTGATAATAATCATACATAGTTCTCAGACCCATTGCGGGGTGAAGCTCTCTAATTTGGAGAATCAACCCAACATAAAGGCTTTCTTTTGCCTTCCATTCTTCGGCTCTGCGAAGCATTTGATAGTGTCCTTGCTTAGTAATTTGGCAAAGGGCATATAAATCCTTCATCAGGTGAGAATGTTGAGCAATATCTTGTCGAAAATACTCTAAAGTGTCAGCTTGAAACTTTTTTTTAGGTCGATGTCTAATTCCTTTGAGGCAATTTCAATGAGTTTAGATTGATAATCTATCTCCATCTGTTTTTGACCAAGAATACGTTCTAATTCAGCTACTCGCTTGAGTAACTCCTGAGTTTTAGCAGCTTCAGATTCTTGTTGAACTACCATTTTTGTACCTTTTTTATGATTGGGAGAATATTGGTAAATCCAGCGATAAACGCTAGTGGTACTTATACTCCACAATTTACAAAATTCGCTAATACTAATCCTTTTGTTGAGAATGTCTTCGACTTTCTCTCGTTTGAACGACTCACTGAAAGTAAGACTTTGACGAATCTTGTAGTTTGTACTTTTACCAGTTTTTAAATTTAATTTTGCCATAAAATGTTACCGTTGGAGGGCAACCTATTTTAGGCAATGACAT
>NZ_JBEUMS010000035.1:0-1655 GCF_040543805.1 Arcicella rosea | reverse complement strand
ATTACGACATTTATTTTTTATTCCTAAATGTATTTTAATCTTTTGTGTTAATACTGTTTTTTGTTTTAGGTTGGGCTTCTATTCCTGTTCATTTCTTTGTGTTTTGGGTTATTCCTACTTGATATTTAATGTCGATTCTTATTCCTGATTTTACTTACTCTTACTGAGTTTATTCCTAAAGATTACTCGGTTTGATTGGGCTAAAGTTAGTATGCTGGATATGGGGTTTTAGCTGATTTTCTTGCGACTTTTCTTGCATTTTTATCACTTCATCAGAGACTTTCTCTACAGAGCTTTTAGTCTCTTTCTGCTGAATATTACGCTTCTTCCATCGCTTGACTAACACTCCTTTTTGTTCATGAGCTACCACTGGTGTCAGCCTGTCACAACTATCGTGCGTCCTTAATTCATTATAGCTTTTGATGGCTCTATCGACGGCTATTTGAGCCGTTTGATGACTCTCAAAAACTTGATTTAACAGGAATTCATACTTGAGGATGCCATTTACTCTTTCCGCCAGAGCATTTTCATAAGGGTCTCCGTTTTCTGTCATCGATAATTGAATGCCTAAGTGAGCTGTCGTATTAACATAATCTTGACAACAATACTGAATACCACGGTCGCTATGATGAATGAGTTTATCCGTCCGCTTGAGGTCTTTACTAGCCATCAGCAAAGCATCAATGGCTCCCTTAGCTTCTAAAGTAGGATGAAGTTTGTAACCCACAATCTTACGACTATAAGCATCGGTGATGATACTTAAATAACTGAATCCCTTCGCTGTACGAATATAAGTAATATCACTAACCCATAATTCCCCTGCCTGATCTAAGACTAATTCCCTGATTAAATTCCCATATTTACGGTATGGATGATTAGAATTTGTGGTTATCGCTCTTGATTTACGTTGGCGAATTAGCAGACCATAATTATCAAGTAAAGTGTATAAAGCATCTCGCCCTAACTTGATATGATGCTCTACCAAACGAGGTTTTAGGCTCTCATAAAGCTTAGAAGTACCACAACGAGGTAAGTCTTTACGTATCTCCAATACCCATTTCAACACCATTGATTCCTCAAGAGGTTTTGAATGAACCACAGTCTTTTGCTCATAAAAAGCCTGACGGCTTTTGCCAAACAGTTTGCAGAAATAGCCAAGGCTGTAGGCATGACCATACCACTGCATAAGCAAAATTACTGTCTGGCTCCAGGCTTTTTTCGGATACTAATCTTGAGCTTCTCCTCGGCTACATCAATCAAGGTATTCAAGGCAATATTGTACATTTTGGCTTGCTCCAATTGTTTTTCAAGCTCCTTGGTTCTGGCTTGAAGAAGGGCTAAATCTTGTTTCTCTTGAAAAGTCATTTCTGGTAAAGATAATACCATTTCCTGAGCATATTTCAATCGCCATTTATGAATTAAAGCATAACCAGAAACAGGATGAAAATTGAAACGTTCGATAGCTTGAGCAGGCGTTAATCGCTGCTCCTCAAGTTCTCGAACTAACCAGCGACGAAAAGCCACTTCATAAGTGAAATCCTCATCCTGTTGCTCGAAAGACGAAGAAACTAAAGTTGTATTAAAAGAAGATTCGCTCGATAAAGACATTGTGCTAAAGGTTAGCTAATACTGTCAAGCTTTTTTAGGATGAGACA
>NZ_JBEUMS010000034.1:0-2083 GCF_040543805.1 Arcicella rosea | reverse complement strand
GTTATCTGTTATCTGTTATCTGTTATCTGTTATCTGTTATCTGTTATCTGTTATCTGTTATCTGTTATCTGTTATCTGTTATCTGTTATCTGTTATCTGTTAAAAGAGTGCTATTTTGACAAGTAGTTCCAATAATCTTGATATTATTTTATAAAATATTGTCACAGTGTGAGTATTCACTGATAACAATTAACTATTAACTGATAACAACTATCGCTTTCGCAAGTTAATTTACTAATTTTGCTTATCTATCAAGAACAGGCATGTTCCTTTTAAAATTCCTCAGAAAATGTTCAAAAATAAATTCTTCCTTGTTTTTACCAGCGTTATTTTAGTTGCTATCATTATTTACTCTTTTGTTGATTCTCAAGAAAAACCTGCTTCTCAGGCTCTTTCAAATGATTATGCTAAAACGATTCTAGCTTCAAGACAAGCCAAAGATGAGGCATTGAAAACCGAAAAAGATTCGCCCATTGAGGATAAAACAAACTTCAAAGGCTTACATTATTTTGAAGTAAACCCTGTTTATAAAGTAGTTGCTACTTTAGATAAATTAACAAGCGGACAAAGTATTAAAATTGCGATGACTGGTGGAGAAACTGAGGAATATGAAGCTTTTGCTAACCTAAAATTTGAAATTGATGGGAAGAAATGTGCATTAAAAGTATTTAAAACTCCTGAAGGAAACCTGTTTTTGCCTTTCCGTGATTTAACAAGTAATAAAGAAACTTATGGAGCAGGGCGTTATCTTGATTTAAAGATGGAAGATATTAAAGACCAAAGTATTGAGATTGATTTTAACCTTTCTTATCAGCCTTATTGTGCTTACAATCCTAGTTTTACTTGCCCAGTACCGCCTGCTGAGAATTTTTTGAATGTTGCTTTGAAGGTTGGGGAGAAAATGTAGTTTTTAACTAAATAAAGAGATAAAGAGGAGTAATTTCCTCTTTGCATTGACTATTCTATCCAGTCGAACAAGTATTTTTCATCAAATTCGACTTCAAATTTTTTCAAGAAATTATAATATTCTTCTTTAAAAGTTCGCTTCCGATGATGTTCTTCTTGATTCAAAATATAATTGTACACATCAGCGATATGTGAATGAGAATAAGAAAAAGCTCCATAACCTTCTTGCCAAGAGAATTTCCCTTTTACTAATTTTCGGTCGTTAATATAATTTGAGGAATTATTTTTAATGTCACGTACCAAATCTGCAATAGCAACCGAGGGCTTTAATCCAATAAAAATATGAATGTGGTCGGGCATTCCATTAATAATAATAGGTTTTTGGTTTTTGCCTTTGATAATACCTGAAATGTATTTATACAATTCATCTTTCCAAGTTTTGTTAATCAAATTCTCTCTCCCTTTTACAGCGAACACAATTTGAACATATAGTTGTGAGAACGTTCCAGCCATTTTTTCAAGCATTTAGATTTGAAATTAAATTTAATCATTTTCAAATAAAATCAAGAAGGGATAATGGGATTATAGATAAACAATTTATTCATTTTCAAAATTAGTTTTCATGGTATTTGAAATGCGTTTGTGCCACCCTTTTAGGGTTTTGTAAATAACGTTTATATTATTTTCTATAATCCTATCATCCCTTCGGGATTATTCATGAAGAAAACAAAATCCCGAAGGGATGATAGAATTATAGATAAGCCTTTTCAGAAAAACGAAAACCCCGAAGGGGTGATACAATAACGATTTATGAATTGTTTCGCCAAATTTTTAATGTTCAAAATCAATTTCCATGGCATTGAAATGCGTTTGTGCCACCCTTTCAGGGTTTTGTAAATAACGTTTCTGTTATTGCTATAATCCTGACATCCCTTCGGGATTATTGAATGAAAAAACAAAATCCCGAAGGGATGTCAGGATTATAGATAAGCCATTCCCGCAAAAACAAAACCCCAAAGGGGTGATACAATAACGATTTATGAATTGTTTTGCCAAATTTTTAATGTTCAAAATCAACTTCTATTGCATTGAAATGCGTTTGTGTCACCCTTTCAGGGTTTTGTAAATAACGTTTTATTATTTTCTATAATCCTATCATCCTTCGGGATTGTTTATG
>NZ_JBEUMS010000032.1:0-5096 GCF_040543805.1 Arcicella rosea | reverse complement strand
TCCGATTCCTAAATTTTGTTAGTAATTATCTTCCTAATTACTCCCTTCCCCCTTATTCCCTCAGCCCGTTGGCGTCGTTTGGGAGTGCAAAGATGTAGGATTAATCCGTAACCACCAAACTTCTTCCAAAAGTTTTTTAAAACTTTTTTTAAAATAATCCGTAAATAACTTAATATCAATACATTATTGCACACAATAAATAACGAAAAAAAATCAACACTTAACGATTTTTATAAAAAGCAGGTCTATTAAAAACAAAACGAGCACTAAATTTTGAATCTAGTACTCGTTTATTTTACTCAAAATATGTCTTAACCAACAATAATTAGGTGGTTTTTCTTGCCTTTTCCTACTAATAAGTATTTCCCATTGAGTAAATCAAAATTAGCTGTATGATTTGGGTCAGCAATTTTGGTTTTGTTAATACTTAGTGCATTTCCTTGGATAGCTCTTCTAGCTTCTCCTTTAGAAGGATAAATTTCAGCATTGGTTACTACAGATACTAAATCTGTCACGGTTGCACTAGCTTCAAAATCAGCAAGCGTAATAGCAGTTTGTGGAACTCCATCAAAAACGGCTAAAATATCTGCATCACTCATTCCTTGTAATACTTCTAATGTTCCTTTTCCAAAAAGAATTTCTGAAGCTTTTACGGCTATGTCGTAGTCTTTTTCAGAATGTACTCTTATTGTTACATCTTTGGCTAATGCTTTTTGCATGATACGAAGATGCGGTGCTTCTGCATGTTCTGCTTCTAGTTTCTCAATTTCTTCTTTCGAAAGCAAGGTAAATACTCTTAACAAACGAGCACAATCGGCATCTGTTGCATTCAACCAAAACTGATAGAATTGGTATGGCGTTGTCATTGTTGAATCTAGCCAAACGTTTCCAGATTCTGATTTACCAAATTTAGTTCCGTCTGCTTTGGTTACTAATGGTGTTGTCAGTGCATAAGCTTTGTGCTCAATTTCATCTGCACCGCCTTCTTTACGTCTGATAATTTCTGTTCCAGTAGTGATATTTCCCCATTGGTCAGAACCGCCCATCTGTAAACGAACATTTTTATTTTTGTATAACCAGTAAAAATCGTAGCCTTGCAATAATTGATATGAAAACTCTGTAAATGAAATTCCAGTTTCTAAACGTTTCTTTACAGAGTCTTTAGACATCATGTAGTTTACAGAAAGATATTTACCTGCTTCACGCAAAAAAGCTAAAAAGCTAAATTCTTTAAACCAATCATAATTATTAACAACCTCGGCTGAATTATCAATATTACTAAAATCTAAAAACTTTTCTAATTGCTTCTTGATACATTCTTGATTATGGCGTAGTGTATCTTCTGAAAGAAATTCACGTTCTGCTGCTTTTCCTGATGGGTCGCCAATCATTCCGGTGGCGCCTCCTACTAATGCGATAGGTTTATGTCCACAAAGTTGAAAGTGTTTTAGCAACATAATCGTTGCTAAATTTCCGATATGTAAAGATGAAGCTGTTGGGTCAAAGCCGATATAAGCGGCCGTCATTTCTTTTTGTAATTGTTCTTCTGTGCCGGGCATCATGTCCTGAAGCATTCCACGCCAACGAAGTTCCTCTATAAAATTGCTTTTCATTTCTAATTAATAATAAATATGCTCTCTATTAAACTTTTCGCAAAGTTAGAGATTGTATATTGATATTTCACTTGCCTGAATGGTATTCCTGAAATGTTGAGCAATAATCTCTTAACAAATCCCATTTCGCACTGCCCATGCTACTAGCCCTGCTACGTTTTTCGTACCAGTTTTTTCCATAATTCGGTTTCTATGTCCTTCTACGGTTCTGGCACTTAAACACAACATTTCGGCAATATTTTGGGTAGTTGTACCCTGACAGATATGTTCAAGTACTTCTAGTTCTCTATCCGAAATGCCAATTTGAATACTTAATTGATTTTCAGTTTTTTTCTCTGGCTTATTAATCATCCGGTTGTGCATGACTTTTACCAAAAATGGACCATAATAATAGTCTTCTTTGAAAACTGTATAAATGGCATTTTCTACTTCGTCGGGATGAGCATCTTTTAATAAGTAGCCATTTGCTCCTAAAGACATCAAATGTGTCACAAATTTATCTTCATCGTGCATCGAAATCACGATTATCTTTACTTTAGGAAATTGCTTTTTGATTCGTTCAGTAGCTCTGATACCATCTAATACTGGCATATTCAAATCCATCAAAACAATATTGGGAAGTGTTTCGGAGATATTGTCTATCAATTCTTGTCCATTAGATGCTTCAAGTACTACTTCAAAATCATCATTGAGACTTAATAATGAAACAAGTCCACGACGAAAAAGGGCATGGTCGTCGGTAACGGCAATTCTAATTTTAGTTAGGTTACTCATTAATGGTTAGCTTTACAGAGATATTTGTTTATAGCACAATGCTATTTTACAATACTTAGGATTCAGAAAGAGCTACCGTAATGATAAAAGTAGAGCCTCTTCCTATTTCAACATCAAATTTAAGTTGTCCTTTGATAAGACTCATACGACTTTCGATATTTTTTATTCCTATACCTCTACTTGGTTGATTTACTCCTTCTAAATCAAAGCCTTTTCCATTGTCTGAAACCTCTAGTCTAAGTGTATTTTTATTTTCTGTTAAAGTGATTTTGATTTCCTTTGCCTCCGCATGTTTTAAGGCATTGTTGACTAATTCTTGTGTAGAGCGATAAAGTGCTAATTCTATTTTAGCATCATATCTTGCATTAATATCACAAATAAAATGAATGGGAAGATTGGTGTGGAGTGTCATTTTCTGAGAGAAATCTTTCAAAGCTTCTATCAAACCAAATTCATCTAAAGTACTTGGCATTAAATCTTTGGAAATTCTCCTGACATTATGAAGGGCTTCGTTTAGTAATTCTTCGGTTCTACCAAGCAGTAAAGTTCTCTTGGATTCATTCTCTGAATACTTGTTTAATTGAGAAAGGCTCATTCTTGTAGCTGAAAGTAATGCTCCGATTTCATCGTGCAAATCTCCGCCAATTTGTCGGCGAACTACTTCTTGAGAGCCAACACTTGCCTCAAGCATGGCTTGATGAAGGGCTTCTTCGTGTGCAGCTCTTTGTATTCTTTGGCGACGATAATATACTACTACAAAAAGTATAATTGCCGAAACTGGCAAAAGCATTGCAATGGTACCTAGAATAACGATTTTGACCTCATTCATTCAATTAAATCATTTATAGGCTCCAAATTTCTGCTTTATCAGTCGTTCATGCAAAAAATATACTAAAAGAATAATAGAGGTGGCAAAAGTCATCATCATGATAGTTCCTACTTCGATGATGACTTTAATTGTAGAGGCGTCTTGCTGAACCATAATCCTATTGCTAAAAAGATTCTAAAGATGAATGATAATACATAGTAAATATTCCATAACTCCAAATACAAGTCCATATTCTTATTAAAAAGAATCATTTCTCCATAAAGAAACAAAAACAATGTACCTGAAAAGTATAACAAACACGATACGCTTATCCAAAACATCGGTAGTATTGACAATTTCTTTACTTGAAGAGTTTGTAGAAGCTGATAAAAATAGATAAAAACCCAAGTGATAACAAGTAAACAAGAAATTGCACTTACCATACCATTATATCTTTCAAAACTCAATCGCTCTGTAAAAACAATAACAGAAAATACTGCATAGATGCCTATAGTGGCATAGGTAAGTTTTTTTATTTTTCTCCCCCTAAAAACTTGGTTGTACATAAACCCAATCATGATACATTCAAAAACAGTAAATGTATTTATGATAAAATGATTGGGTTTGTGTAGTACTATAGACCAATAATTTCCAAAAGCTTCATAAATAATTGCACCTATTATATAAAGAAAAAGTATTCTAAACTCGATAGTTAAGTACTTATTCCTATAAATAGCAATTATCAAAGGAAGTAATAATACGGTTGAGGATATATATGAAAGTATTAGGTCTATCACTTCTGAAAGGTTTAAACGAATTTAGGCTTACATCTAGGTGGACAAGGAGGTGGTCCAATGATACAAGAAGTTGAAACAACTTCACAATCATTGTTAACTCCGCTAATAATTAACTGGTGAACCTCGTCTTCGTCATGAGTATGTTCAATTTTAAAACCTACGATTTCAGGATTTTCTTCTAGCATTGCTACTAATAAAGATGCACTTACATAATGAGAATGTACTTCATGCTTTTTCTTGTAATCTTCTAATCCTTTGGAGATGTTTTCTGATTCTCTTTTGATAAGTTTCCCTGCCATATTTTTAAATGATTGGTTAGTTAATAATGTTCAAAACTACTAAAATGTAAATAACTACAAAGTAATCTAATAAAAATAGCGTATTAATACACCTAAAACAGGTATTTATACGCTATCGCATTTAGAGTGTTATCATCTTCTTGATATACTTCCCTACAATATCAAATTCTAGGTTTACAACATCTCCGATTTTTAAGGTATGAAAAACGGTATGTTCGTAAGTGTAAGGAATAATGGCTACTCTGAAAGTATTTATGCCTGAATTAAATACTGTAAGACTTGTTCCATTAATACAAATTGAACCTTTTTCAACGGTAACGTTTTGTCCATCGTTACTGTATTCAAAATCATAGAGCCAAGAGCCATCTTGTTCAATAATGTTGGTAACTACTCCCGTTTGGTCAACGTGTCCTTGTACAATGTGTCCGTCGAAACGTCCATTCGCTGGCATACATCGTTCAAGATTTACTTTCGAACCTACCGTTAAAGCGCCTAAATTGGTTTTTTTAAGGGTTTCGTCGATGGCTGTTACCGAATATTCTTCTCCTTTAATATCAATTACGGTTAAACATACGCCATTGTGGGCAAGACTTTGGTCTATTTTTAATTCGTTGGTAAAAGGACAAGTAAGTGTAAATGTAATGTTTGTTCCTTCTTTGCTAAGATTGTTTACTTTGCCTAGTGCTTCGATGATTCCTGTGAACATTTTTTTATCTGTTATCTGTTATCTGTTATCTGTTATCTGTTATCTGTTATCTGTTATCTGTTATCTGTTATCTGTTATCTGTTATCTGTTATCTGTTAT
>NZ_JBEUMS010000031.1:0-6951 GCF_040543805.1 Arcicella rosea | reverse complement strand
GTTTTACCTCATTTTGAAGTGAATCTAAAAGACAGGCAATATCAATTTTGGGAAAGAAATCCTTTGAGTATAGATTTATATTCACGAAAAGTTATTGAACAAAAGCTATCCTATATTCATGCTAATCCATTGAAAGGAAAATGGTTGTTAGCAAATAGCCCTGATAAATATTGGTTTTCCTCTTATCGTTTTTATGAAATGAATATTGATGAGTTCGGTTTCTTAACTCATTATCTTGAAGATTGTTAATTGGCGAGTTGCTGACGCAAGGCTTGTTGGTGAAAAACACCAACAAAGGCTGGAGACCTTTGTAAGATAATTTAAAACTCCAACTTGACGTAGTAGTGAAATACTATGCCAATCAAGCTGAAATCTTAAATACCAACACCGTAAACAATTTAACAAAACATATAAAATGAAATTCTTTCTTACACTAAAACACTGGCAATTTTTTGTATTTGCTTGCGTACTTCCTTTTTTCATTGACTTAACATCATTCATAAATTATACCATTGGTGCGATTTATGTCTTTCCTTTAATGATGATACTTTTTGTGTTCTTTTTCTTTGGCTGGTTCTATGCAGTAGGAACAAATCTTTATCCAAAACTGCCTGCAAAAGCTAAAATGAGCCTAACAAGATTTAAGATTTTCTTATTCTTTCCTGTTTTTTACATTCTGGCAATATCAGTATTTTTAGTGGTCAGTATGCCCTACTCTACAAGTGGAGGTCCAATTGAACCTTGGATTTTTTTACTAATACTTCCCTTACATTTATTTTCAATGTTTTGTATTTTCTACTGCTTTTATTTTATCGCAAAAGCATTGAAATCGGTTGAAAGCCAAACCGCATCTACTTCGGGTGAGTATATCGGAGATATATTTTTGATTTGGTTCTTCCCAATAGGTATTTGGTTTATTCAGCCAAGAATCAACAAACTTTTTGATGAATCTGATGCAGGAGAAGAAGTAGTAGAGGAGGTTTATTGATGTTAGTTGATTACCTCTAAATTAGCCAAGTATCAAGCAAAGCATTACTTGTGCTAATTATTTTAATAAAGACCCCAAGACCCAGTCTTGAACGAATTTTTAACTAGTTAACCCTTTTAAAATAAACGACCAATGAACATTTCAACGATGAAAATTACCTCTCTTTTATGTCTTACTTTGTTGACTGCTTGCAACAATGAAAAAGATAATGCTAATGTTGTTTTTGAGAAATTCTCTCCTACTACCAAGGAGTACAAAAATGAACTAGCAACAAAACTAAAATCGAATCCACAAGAACTCCATTATACTTTTAACAAATTCGTTGAAAATAATGGGAAAGAATATCTTGATATTAAAATAAAAGGAGATGGCTTTGAAGCAACAGGATTAGTATTAGTAAATGACTGGAATAAACTTGAAGAAATGAAAAGTACTAATGGAGTAGGATATGCCGGAGCAGAATTAAAAGGACTTGAGTTAGCTGTTATCCCTAGTCCATCTGGAGCGGACTTGGTTTATAAAGACCTAGACGAAATTATTGACTAAAACATCAGCAATAGAGGAGGTTTATTGATTTTATGGTTATTATTTCCCTTCACACTTATTTAAGGGTTAAAAGAAAGTAAATCTTGCATAATTTTAATTTATCTAATTGATACATTGCTTTGCTTTGAGGTATTTGACAATATTGTAATACTTTAAACTAAGAGAGATGTTGATTGATTTTTAAGATAATCATTAAGCCATGCAAATTATACCGCTCAAAGAAGGGAATTACTCTGTTGATAAAAACAAAAAATTTACATCAATAACAGCCGAGAACCAATCGGTTTTGAAAGGCTTAAATGTAGGTGTCCAACCTTTTTTAATCATTACAGATGATGATTTTATTTTGCTTGATACTGGTTTGGGCGGAATTATCAATGAAATTCCATTGATTCATCTTTTGTTAGCCAAAGAACATATTAAACCAGAGCAAATCACTAAATTACTTATTTCTCATTTGCATAAAGACCATGTTTTGGGGATAGGACATTTCTTCGAAAATAAGTTTATCCCCAATTTCCCCAATGCAAAAATTTATATACAAACACGTGAATGGGACTATGTAAAAGAGCAAAAAGGAAACACATCATACCTTTTTGAACATTTAGAAGAGATTATAAAACTGCCCAATATTGAATGGATGACTGATGATAAAGGACAAATGACACCTGAGATTTACTATGAAGTAGTAGGCGGACATACGCCTTTTCACCAAGTATTTTTAATCAAAGAAAACGAGCAAATTGCTTTTTATGGGGGAGATAATTTGCCACAAACAGGCTATTTGAAATATCATTTTGCTTACAAAAATGATTTTGATGGAAAGAAAGCAATGAATTGGCGTGAGCAATGGAAAATACTCGCTGAAAAAGAGCATTGGCATATTTTGTTGTATCATGATGTTGAAAACGCTGTGGTACAATTGTAATTCACGCTGTTATAAAAGCTATACTTGTTAGCAAAGTAGGATTGAGAGCTTTGAGTAAAACTGTGGATGATAACACTTTATGCTCAGGTGATGATTTATTAATTATGGATATAATTAATAGCTTGTCATTCAAAAGATTTAAACAATAAAGCTCTCAAAATGAATTATATCTTCTGTTTAAGAAGAAGTGGTGTAAGCGCACTGCTTTGCTTCTTATTCTGTTCGGCTATTGCCCAACAGAACCCTAATCCTAGAATCAAATACAATTTTAATCCATCTTGGAAAATGTTTGTGGGCGATGATTCGCTAGCTTCGCAAGTTGCATTTAATGATGCTGAATGGAAATCCGTTACTTTACCTCGTGCTTTTAATGAAGACGAAGCCTTTAAAGTTTCTATCGAAAAACACTCAACTGGAATTATCTGGTACAGAAAGCATTTTAAGATTGATGCCAATCAAAAAGGAAAGAAAATTTTCCTAGAATTTGAAGGCGTCAGACAAGCAGGCGAGTTTTTCCTAAACGGTAAGCCAATCGGGCTTAGTGAAAACGGAGCGATGGCTTTTGGTTTCGACATCAGTAATGAAGTAAAGTTTGGCGAAGAAAACGTAATTGCTGCAAGAATTGATAACGCTTGGAATTATCATGAAAAAGCTACTAGAAGTGGTTTTCAATGGAATGATAAAAACTTTAATGCCAATTATGGAGGCATTACCAAGAATGTATATCTGCATATTGCCGATAAATTATACCAAACTTTGCCTTTATTTTCCAACTTAAAATCAACGGGAGTATATATTTATGCCAAAAATTTTAACATTCCTCAAAAATCTGCGACTGTCACAGCCGAAGCAGAAATAAAGAATGAATACGCTGAGACAAAGACCTTTCAGTACTCAGCTTATGTAGAAGATGCCGTAACAGGAAAAAGAATTACTACAAATTTCAAACCTATAACCATTACTTTACAAGCCAACGAAAGCCAAATTGTTAAAACAGAATCATTTATCAAGGATTTGAATTTCTGGAGTTGGGGTTATGGCTATTTATATAATGTATATACTACCGTTAGTCTCAATAGCCAAGTAATTGATGTAGTAAAAACCACCACAGGATTTAGAAAAACTGCTTTCGAAAATGGTGCTTTAACGTTGAATGATAGAGTACTTCATTTAAAAGGCTATGCGCAAAGAACCAGTAATGAATGGCCAGCCATTGGAGCTTCTGTACCCGCTTGGTTGAGTGATTACAGTAATCAATTGATGGTAGAAAGTAATGCCAATTTGGTAAGATGGATGCACATTAGTCCTTGGAAACAGGATGTTGAAAGTTGTGATAGAGTAGGGCTGATTCAAGCCATGCCAGCGGGTGATTCTGAAAAGGATGTTGAAGGTAGAAGATGGGAGCAACGTAAAGAAGTAATGCGTGATGCCATTATTTATAACCGAAACAACCCAAGTATTATCTTTTATGAATCGGGCAATAACCAAATCAGCGAGCAACACATGAAAGAAATGAAAGCCATCAGAAATATGTATGATGCACATGGTGGTAGAGCAATCGGTAGCAGAAATATGTTAGCCAGTAAAGAAGCTGAATATGGCGGAGAAATGCTTTATATCAACAAAAGTGCATCAAAACCGATGTGGCAAATGGAGTATAGTCGTGATGAAGCTTTACGAAAATATTGGGATGAGTTTTCGCCACCCTATCATAAAGAAGGTGAAGGACCAACCCATAACGGACAAGACGCCAGTGTTTACAATCGTAATCAAGATACGCAAGCCATTGAAAATATCACTCGTTGGTTTGAATATTGGAAGGAAAGACCGGGAACAGGCAAGCGTGTTAATGGCGGAGGTGTAAACATTGTTTTTTCTGAAAGTAATACGCATCATCGTGGAGCAGAAAACTTTAGAAGGAGTGGAGAAGTAGATGCTCTCCGTATCATTAAAGACGGTTTTTATGCACATCAAATTATGTGGGATGGTTGGGTTGATGTAGAAAAACCACGTATCCACATCATTGGTCACTGGAATTATAAGGAAGGTGTTACTAAAAATATTTCTGTAATGTCGAGTGCAGATAAAGTAGAATTATTTGTCAATGGTAAATCCTTAGGTTTTGGTGAACAAAGCAATCGTTTCCTTTATACCTTCAAAAATGTTACTTGGAAAGCAGGAACAATTTCAGCCATTGGTTATGATGCAAAAGGCAAAAAGCTTTGTGAAACCAAACATGAAACCGCAGGCGAACCTTTTGCCGTTAAGTTAAGCCAAATAAATCCAGCAAAATCATTATTTGCCAATGGCTCAGATTTAGCTTTGATAGAAGTAGAAGTTGTAGATGCAAAAGGCAATCGTTGTCCGACAGCTTTGAATGAAATCCAGTTTTCTTTAACTGGCGAAGCCGAATGGAGAGGAGGCATGGCACAAGGACCAGATAATTATATTTTATCAAAAACATTGCCTGTAGAATGTGGCGTAAACCGTTTCTTAATTCGCTCAACACTTACTGCGGGCAATATTATTATTAATGCCAATGCAAATGGACTGAAAGAAGGAAGTATTTCTTTAAAATCTATTCCTTTTGACGTAAAAGATGGCTTGGCTTTACAGTTGCCGTCTTATGGTTTGATGTCGAATTTATCAAGAGGAGCAACGCCTTCGTCTCCTGCATTTACTGTTACTCGAAAAGCCTTAACAATTGTAAGTGCTACTGCTGGGGCAAATCAAGAGAAAGCGAGTGCTAGTTATGATGATAATGAAGCAAGCGATTGGGTAAACGATGGCAAGTTGGATACTGCTTGGATTGAATATGAAATTGCAAATACCAGTAGCATCAATGAAGTAACCTTGAAACTGAATAATTTCAGAACAAGAACCTATCCAATCAGCATTTCAATTGATGGAAAAGAGGCTTTCAAAGGAAATATTACTCGTAATTTGGGTTATTTTACAGCAAGTTTCAAAGCCATTGCTGGTAAGAAAATTAAAATAGCACTTGCTGACCAAGTAGAGATTCAGGATGATAATAGCAAAGAAGTAAATGGGAAAAAACTAGATGATGGAGTATCCAGAAAAGAAGCTGATACAAAAGGAAGCTTAGCCATTATTGAAGCAGAGCTATATTCTCCTGTTAAATAAAAGATTAAAATTTTGGATAAAGTAGAATAGGGTAGCATGAAATGCTTGAGGTATTACTTCAAGCATTTTTGTTTTACAGCAGTCAATTTTTTTAAAATATCGCTCCTACTGAAAGATTAAAATGAAAAAAATCTGTTTGAAGGAATTATCTGGAGATATTTTCACTTATTAGTTTAGCAATTTCATTCAGCTATAAAACTCATATTAACATGAAAAAAATTAAGTTATTACTATCGTTATTATTCGCCTTTGCTGCGTTTCAATCAGTAAATGCACAGTCGAATGAAGATTTAGTGAAGGATTGGGAAAGAGCAAAAGCTTATACCAAAGAGTATTTAGACGCCATGCCAGAGAGTGGTTATTCATTAAAACCAACACCTGAAATGCGTTCTTTCGCAGAACAAATGCTTCACTTGACAGATGCCAATTATACTTTTACTTCGGCTGTTACAGGTGAAAAAAGTCCAGTTGGAATGGGTGCATCTGAAAAATCAACAGATAAATCGAAAGAGAATGTAACGAAGCTAGTATTGGCAAGTTATGACTATGTGATTGATGGCATTAAGAAAATGACGCCAGAGAAGTTAAATGAAAGCGTTAAGCTTTTTGGTCGTTTCGAGATGACAAAAGCGGCGGCATTAAACAAAAATTTTGAACATCAAACACATCACAGAGGACAAACGACTGTTTACATTCGTTTAGCAGGTGCAAAACCACCGCAAGAAAAATTATTCTAGTGATGGTTTTATCGAGATAATAATCGCATTTTCTCTCGTGAAATCAAGACAAAACATTTTAAAGGATGAAACAAAAATACTTTAGGTACATCAATACTTTATTTATTGTATTTCCAATGACCTTAATTATGGCTTTAGTGGGTACGCTTAGAAATAATGGACTGAGTGAAGATTGGTTAATCAAGTTACTTAAAACATGGAGTATCATGTTTCCAGTAGCCTATCTTTCTGCATTTATCATTATTCCCCAAGCTCGTAAATTAGCAGAGAAAGTAACAGAAATGAATAAATAGTGTTTTGTTGCTAATTGAATATCAATTAAAGTCAGATTATATAGACCTAAATCAACTCAAAACGCTTGAAGGCTTTCTTCAAGCGTTTTTTTAATGTTTAAAATGGTCTTTAGTTCACTTTGAGTGGTCTTATAGTTCACTCGGAGTGGTCTTATAGTTCACTTAGAGTGGTCTTTAGTTCACTCAGAGTGGTCTTATAGTTCACTCGGAGTGGTCTTATTGTCTCATCCTAAAAAAGCTTGACAGTATTAGCTAACCTTTAGCACAATGTCTTTATCGAGCGAATCTTCTTTTAATACAACTTTAGTTTCTTCG
>NZ_JBEUMS010000030.1:0-23988 GCF_040543805.1 Arcicella rosea | reverse complement strand
TAGGACTGGTGTTCACCTCTTCCCATCTCGAACAGAGAAGTTAAGCCCAGTTCCGTTGATGATACTGCAATCATATGCGGGAAAGTAAATAAACCTCAAAAATATTAAAAAGAGCTACCTTAATGGGTAGCTCTTTTGCATTATACACAAATCAAAAAACAAAGCACCAAACCTCCATTATTAATACTTATCGAATATTTAAAATATCTTTGTACAAAAGAATTATTTAATATTCTTTTGCAGTCTAATATTAAATAAGCAAATTTCTACTTTATGTAGAATGAATTAACCAAGTATCCTGATGGAAAACTTCTTTTTAGAAATTCATAAATATAGGTACTTGCCAAAACGAAGTCAAAATATGAGTCGTATTATGCCGTATTATGTTTGTGAAAACAAGTACGCTAAGCGTAAGATGATTATGTTTGCTGTTTTACTCCTATCATTAATTACTTCTTTTAGTTTGCCCGCCGCCGAATATCATGCCAATGAAGGCGTTTTAGATTTAAGAAAACATAATTTCAAAAATGATAATGCTGACTTAAAAGGTCCTTGGGCTTTTTATTGGAATCAATTATTAAATCCAAATGAAATTACTTCAAAGACAAAACCAAATTACTACACAGACTTAACCAAAGTATGGAATAAACACGAACAATTAGATATTCCTTATAAGGCTTTTGGTATTGCCACTTATACTTTAGATTTAATTATTGACCATAAGAAAAATCCATCTCTGGCTTTTTTCCTTCCTGCTACTTATTGTACTTTTAATTTTTGGGTTAATGGTGAATTATTTGCCAAAAATGGTGTCGTTTCAAAGAATAGAGATGAATACAAACCTCAATGGTTACCTATTCTTAGAGACTATTATGCTGATTCTGATACTTTAAAATTAGTTCTTCAGGTTGCGAATTTTGAGCATTATAAAGGGGGAATTTCTCAAATGATTGTTTTGGGTGATGACGAAGTCATGAAGGAACAAAGAGAAAGAGAAATTGCTTCGGATTTATTATTAACTGGAGTATTGTTTATGGGAAGTTTGTTCTTCTTCGGACTTTACTTTATGGGGCAACGTGACCGTGAAATTCTATACTTTGCACTCTTCTGTCTATTTTTTATCTATAGAATTATAGGAGTTGATAAGCAATACTATTTGCATCATCTTTTCCCAAATTTGAATTGGTATCTTACCATTTACATTGAATACTTTGCTATATTTTTCTGCATTTTTATTTTCACATTGTTTCTGAAAGATTTATATCCTGATGAAACTCGTGATTGGTTTATTAAGTTTGTGAGTATTTCAAGTCTATTTTATATTGGGCTTTTAGTCTTTACTCCGATTTCTTTTTTCACACTTGCCTCTCAATTATTCTTAATTGTCGTTTTACTCTTTATTGTTTATAGTTTTTATGTGGCAATTCGTGCCTTAATTAACAAAAGAGTAGGGTCGAAATACGCCTTTTTGAGTTTTTTGTCTTTAGGTATTGCTATTGGCTTGACAATTCTGAGCTACCTAAAAGTATTAGATGCTTCCCCTTTTTATTTTATTTTCGGTTTTTTAGGCTTTATATTTTTTCAAAACCTGATTTTATCTTACCGATTTGCTTCTTCTTTGCGAAGAGCAAAAGAACAAGCCGAACAGGGTGGAAGAGCAAAATCTGAATTTTTGGCAAATATGAGCCATGAAATTCGTACTCCATTGAATGGCGTGATTGGTTTTGTAGATTTATTAATGAAAACCAAACTAGACAATACTCAAAAGCAGTATATGTCAACCGTTTTTCAATCTGCCAATTCACTTTTAGACATTATTAATGATATTTTAGATTTCTCAAAAATTGAAGCTGGAAAATTAGAACTGTCGATTGAACAATACGATTTGTACAAACTTGGAGAACAAGTAATGGATATTGTTACTTATCAGGCAAATGAAAAAGGACTTGAGATTTTATTAAATATACAATCTGATATTCCTCGATTTATTTGGGTTGATTCTGTTCGTTTGCGTCAAGTTTTAGTAAATCTTTTGGGTAATGCTGTAAAGTTTACGAATGCTGGAGAAATCGAGTTGAAAATTTTCATTCTCAAAACAGAACTTGATAAAAATGTAAGATTCAGGTTTCAAGTGAGAGATACTGGCGTTGGGATAGACCCAAGTAATCAGCAAAAAATATTTACTGCATTTTCGCAAGAAGATGCTTCTACGACTAGAAAATTTGGTGGTACGGGCTTGGGATTAACTATTTCGAATAAACTTTTGGGCTTGATGGGCAGTCAACTACAAGTAGAAAGTGAAATGGGCGAAGGAAGTACTTTTTTCTTTGATATTACTTTGAAAACCTTGGAAGGTGAAGCTGTAGAATGGAATAATGATTTAGATAAAGTTGAGAATATTCTAATTGTTGATGACAATGCTAATAATCGTGTGATTCTAAAAGAAATGTTAGCATTAAAATCGATTCATTCTGAACAGGTAAGTAACGGTAAAGCGGCCATTGATTTGCTTCGTTCGGGAAAACGTTATGATGCCATTTTACTAGATTATAAAATGCCAGAAATGAACGGTATTGAAACGGCAAGAAGTATTAGAGAAGACTTGAAATTATCTGTCGATACACAGCCTATCATGCTTTTATACAGCTCTTCGGATGATTATGAAATTACAAAAGCTTGTGAAGAATTGGGAATTAAACAACGTTTAGTAAAACCGATTAAAATCCAACAATTATATACTGCTCTTCATGAATTAATCAATAAAATAGAACCTGTTGAAAATGTTTATGTTGAAGAAAAACCTCTTGTATTAAAAGCAGAATGCAAATTTGGTAAGATTAAAATTCTTATTGCTGAGGATAACCCAATCAACATGATGTTGGCAAGAACAATTTTTAGTAAGCTATTTCCTGAGGCAAAGGTTATTGAAGCTGAGAATGGAAAAATAGCCGTAGAAAAATTTAAAGAGAATAATCCAGACATTATTTTTATGGATGTACAAATGCCTGAAATTGGTGGCTATGATGCTACCAAAATTATCAGAGCACTTGAAAAAGAAGGAAAGAGAGTGCCAATTATAGCTTTGACGGCAGAAACGATTGTAGGTGAAAAAGAGAGATGTATGGAAGCTGGAATGGATGATTATGTAACGAAGCCTGTTTTGAAAGCAACTATTGAAAAAACAGTGATAAAGTGGCTGTTGAAAGATTAGAAAGATTCTAAATAATTAAGTCCTGATTGTTGGAATAAAAGGCGTTTTTCCATAATTTTGGAAAAATAACACATTTAGCCTTTGATTCATCAATATGAAATACTTTTTCCTCCCCTTTTTAATAATTCCCTCCCTTATATTTGGTCAAAAAACGACAGTAGATTCTAACAAAGTTAAACAACTTGATGAAGTAGAAATCAAAGCCTATAGGCAGGATGAAAATAATCTAGGAGATGTTCATAATAGCTATATTTTTTCTGGAAAAAAATATGAAGTAATTGCTGTAAGTAACCTTAATGCGAATATTTCAGAGAAAACTGGCAGACAAATTTTTGCTAAAGTAGCGGGAGCTTTTGTGTATGATATGGATGGCTCTGGAAACCAAATGAATATTTCGACTCGTGGACTCGACCCACACCGTAGTTGGGAATATAATGTTCGACAAAACGGAATTATGACCAATAGTGATATTTATGGCTATCCAGCCAGTCATTATAGTCCACCGATGGAATCTATTCAAAAGATTGAAATGGTTCGTGGAACAGCTTCTCTACAATATGGAGCGCAGTTTGGTGGTATGATTAATTATATCACAAAACAAGCCGATTCAACGAAGAAAATCTCTTTCGAAAGTATTAGTTCTATGGGTTCGTATGGACTTTTTAGTACTTACAACGCCATTGGAGGAAAGATTGGCAAGCTGAAATATTATGGATATTTTCAGAAAAGAGTTTCGGATGGTTATCGGAAAAATGCTAATTCGGATGCAGAGGCTCAGTTTTTAACCTTAGAATATGATTTTTCTTCTAAATTGAAAGCGAAGGCTGAAATCGGAAGAAGTACTTACGTTTACCAAATTCCTGGACCATTAACAGACGAAATGTTTAACCAAAATCCAAGGCAGTCAACTAGAAGTAGAAATTATTTTAGTCCAGATATTATCGTTCCTTCACTTTCGTTTGATTGGAAAATTAATGAAAGTACGCAGTTAAATTGGATAAACTCTGCTGTTTTAGGGACAAGAAGTAGTGTACAAATTGTGGCTTTAGCAACTGTGCCAGATGTGATTGACCCAGCAACTGACCAATACAAAAATCGTCAGGTAGATATTGATAATTTTAATAGTTACTCTTCTGAATTACGTTTGACGAAGCATTATTCTATCGGAAACTTTAAAAATACTTTAGTTGGAGGCATTCGGTACATCAATAATGATTTGCATCGCCAACAATTAGGAAAAGGAACAACAGGTACAGATTATGATTTAACTTTAGTTGACCCAGCTTGGGGAAGAGATTTACATTATAAAACACAAAATGTAGCTGTTTTTGTAGAAAATATCTTTTATGTTACACCACAATTTAATATTTCGCCAGCCTTTCGTATAGAAAATGGCGTTACCAAAATGTCGGGCTATATTAAGTATTTAGCTTCCGAAAAAGTGCCGAACGAGATTAAACATTCTTTCCCACTTTTTGGTGTGAATACTCAATATAAGTTGAATAATCATTTGAAAATTTATGGAGGTTGGTCGCATGCATATCGTCCTGTAATTTTCTCGGACATTATTCCGCCAACGACTTTGGATGTTACTGACCAAAATCTTAAGGATGCGTCTGGACATAATATTGAAATCGGTATTAGAGGAAATCATAAACAAAAGTTGAATTTTGATGTTACGTATTTCCAGATTGAGTACAATAACCGAATTGGAAGTTTGATTTTACCAGATGCCAACGGAAATAATTTTGTCTATAAAACCAATGTAGGAAGTAGTGTCACGAAAGGCTTAGAAGTATTTGTGGAAGCCAAACCGATTAAAACGAAAAACACTGAACTTTCTATTTTTATTGCAACTTCGTATTTTGATGCCAGTTATGTGAAAGGTTCGGTTACTTTGAATGGAGAAAATAAAAGTATTGTAGGTAATCGTTTAGAAACTGTACCGAAATGGATTAGTAGAAATGGAGTAACGCTTGCACATAAAATATTGAGCGCTACTTTGCAGTATAGTTATGTGGCAGATAGTTATTCAGATGCCCTAAATACAGAAAAACCAAGTATTGATGGTGCTAAAGGTTTGGTACCAGCTTATGGAATTTTTGATTTTAATGCTTCGTTAAAAATAGCTAAAAATTATACTTTTAAATTGGGTGTGAATAATTTTACGAATATTCAGTACTTTACCAAACGCCCTACGGGTTATCCGGGAGTTGGTGTTTGGAGTTCCGATGGAAGAAGTATTGTGGCTACTTTACAGTTTAAAATTTAAGTAAGTAGCATGAGTTTCCAACTCGTTTAAATAAACAACGAGTTGGGAACTCGTTCTACTTATCTGAATTTTCCACGTTCATATTGTACTGGCCATTGCACATCTTTTTGTCCTAATTCAGCGGCAGCTCTTAAAGGGAAATATGGGTCACGAAGTAATTCCCTTGCTAGAAAGATTAAATCGGCTTGCCCAGTTACAAGAATCGACTCTATTTGTGCTGAAGATGTTAATAATCCCACGGCACCCGTTAAAATTCCTGTTTCTTTTTTGATATTTTGAGCAAATGATACTTGATAAGATGGAGCAATTGGAATTTTGGCAGTATGAATATTTCCACCCGTCGAACTATCAATCAAATCAACTCCAATACTTTTTAGAATATGAGCTAATTTGATAGAATCATCTTCATTCCATCCGCCTTCTGCCCATTCTGTGGCCGAGATTCTGACGAATAATGGTAATGTTTCTGGCCAAACGGTTTTTACTTCTTCAATAATTTCTAATAAAAAACGAATTCTGTTTTCAAAAGAGCCACCGTACTCATCAGTACGTTGGTTACTTAATGGTGATAAAAACTGATGAATCAGGTAACCATGTGCCGCATGAATTTCAACAACACTAAATCCTGCTTTCAACGCCCTTTCCGCAGCAAGTTTAAAATCATTAATAATCGTTTTAATTTCTGAATGGCTTAGAGCTTTTGGCAATCCATAAGTATCATTAAATGGAATTGCGCTGGGAGCTACTACTTGCCAACCACCATCTGTTTCGCTTACTAATTTGCCTCCCTTCCACTGTGAAGAAACACTGGCTTTTCTGCCTGCGTGGGCTAATTGAATTCCAGCTTCTGCTCCGTTGGCTTTGATAAAATTGGTGATTTTTTGTAAACCTTCAATGTGTTCATCTTTCCATAAACCTAAATCATCAGGTGAAATTCTACCTTCTGAAGAAACTGCGGCTGCTTCTGTAATGACTAATGCTGCTCCGCCAACGGCTCTGCTTCCTAAATGTACAAAATGCCAATCGTTAGCAAAACCGTCGATAGATGAATATTGACACATCGGAGAGACAACAATACGATTCTTTAAAACAAGTTCTTTGATTTTTATCGGACTAAATAATTGTGACATATTAAAAGTTATGAATTGTGCGTGATGAATCTAAAATATCAATGGAACGATTTAGCATGTTGTGAATGAATACTTTGTCTTATTTCTTACACGGAAATATCCATTTTTAAATTATAATGTAGAATTATCCATCATAGTTCAATTTTGAACGTTTGTATATTTGATGAGTAAAATCAAAATGGAGTTATAAAATCCAGATTTTTTGCTTATACTTATTTCAATATTCTATCAATTAACTAAACTTACAAAAACACATGGGACGATTTTCAGGAAAAGTGGCTTTAATAACAGGAAGTAGCAAAGGTATTGGTCGTGCAATTGCTGTTCGTTTTGCTCAGGAAGGAGCAAACGTAGTCATAAACAGTAGAAATAATGATGAACACGTTGCCGAAACTATCAGACAAGTAGAAGAAACAGGAGCGAAGGTTCATTTTATTAAAAGTGATATTTCGAAAGTTGAAGTTGTATATGCAATGGTCAAAGAAAGCGTAGAAGTATTTGGTAAATTAGATATTTTAGTGAATAATGCTGGCGTAGAAATTAATGCGCCTTTCTGGGAAGTAACGGAAAAAGATTATGATACTGTGATGAATATTAATTTAAAAGGCATGTTTTTTCTCACGCAAGCTTTTGTACGCTACATGATGGAAAATAAGGTTGTCGGAGTAATTGTGAATAATAGTTCTGTACATGAAGAACTACCTTTTCCGAATTTTACAGCGTATTGTGCAAGTAAAGGTGCAATGCAAATGGTGATGAGAAATTTAGCGGTAGAGTTAGGTCCAATGAATATTAGAATTAATAATGTAGCACCAGGAGCAATCAAAACGCCAATCAATGCTGATTTATTAAGTAAACCTGAATTATTAGGAACACTTCAAAATAATATTTCGCTTCGCCGTTTGGGAGAACCTGAAGATGTAGCGGGCGTTGTAGCTTTTTTAGCTTCGGATGATGCAAAATATGTAACGGGTTCTACTTATTATGTAGATGGAGGTTTGACTTTTCATTATACTGAACAGTAATGATTCTTCTTCTAAATCTTATGAGATTTAATCTTTAGGTGCTTTATACATCATAAAAAGAGCTAATTTTGCCATAACGTAATTAACATACACAGAAAAATTAAATAAAATAGGATTGATACAAATGATTCGAGAGAAAATCGCTACAATATTAGAACAAGCAAAATCAAACAAACTTGAGCATAAAACAATTTGGTGGATTATATTTAGCTCTTTCCTATTTATTTGGACGATTCAAGAAAACCCGCCAACCAATAAAAATGATTTACATTATGGTTTGTGGAGTGTGATGTTGATGCAAGCAAAAGACTTGACGAATAACGAATTCCTACAAAATATACCTTATGGTTATAACAGAGCTTTACGGCTGACAGTACCTGTTATTATCAAAATTTTTTCAATTACTAGCCAGAAACAACTTTACATTATTCAGCTATTAGTAAGTTTTGTTTTTCAGTTGCTTTTGGTAAAATTGGTTTATAGAATTAATAAAGGGCATATTATCAATACTGTTTTGTTTTGTTTGGCATGTACTTATTGTTATTTTAGTAATACTGCTACGGGAGATTTATTTGGTCATGCAGATACTTTTGGTTTCTTTTTTATTCTTCTTGCGATATATACGAATAATCCATTTGTAGTATTTGTGAGTATGCTGGCTGCTATTTTTACAAACGAGCGTACTTTAATTATTGCAGTTCCTCCTGTATGGTTTTGGTGGATTTTAAGTGAATCACCGAAGAAAAAAATGATGATATTTGGAGCAATGCCTCTTGCCGTACTTGGTTACTTTGTCGGTAAATATTATATGCTGAGTTTCCCGAATTTCAAAATGAGTCTTCCAAACGACTTTAGTCTTTTGTACTTAATCAGCCAGCATTCATTTTTCAGTATGTATGTTTTTTCGTTTAAAGGCTTGTGGGTTTTTGTTTTTTATCTTGTTTATCAATTTAAAAAATTGCCTTTATACTTGTTGCTAAGCTTATTTTTTTCGACAGCAGCCTTTGTCGTTGCTGACCAAACAAGAGGTATTTCATTTCTTTTTCCGCTATTTATATTGGTTTTAAGCCAGCTCAATAAAGTTGAAACTACTGAAACAATCAAGAAGTTATCTATTTACTGTTTGATAGCGTCGATTGTTATTCCGAATATCGTATTTTATGGAGATCATCAGTTAAGACCATCTTTGCTATACATTGCGCTTGAGAAATTGATATTTACTCCTGTAGAAGCAATTGTTTCGAGTCTTATTCATCATTAATGTTTTACTCTTTTAAGGCTGATAGATTTTATTTTTGGAAATCTATCAGCCTTTTTTAGGGATAAATTTTCAAAAAACTCAACCCCTTTGTAACCACATCGGCTGAGATTTTAATATTTCTTGATGAATAATACAGTTTTCGTCATGAGCGCCTAATAAATAGCCAGTACTCATCAAGAACTCATTCACAATTTCTCCGCCTGTGAACTTGAAAGTCTTTTTAAATAATTTTATCCACTCTTCTTTGGTTTTAGGATGATGAAAATTCAACCATTGTTTAAATGAACCATATTCTTTTTGAAGTACTAAAATAGTTTTGGCATTTTCTATAGCTGCATTTACTTTTAAACGATTGCGGATAATTCCTGCATCCGCCAAAAGTCTTTCTCTATCCGCTTCGGTATAAGCGGCGACAATTTCTATATTAAAATTATCATAAGCTTTTCTGAAAGATACTTCTTTCTTCAAAACTGTTTCCCAGCTTAAACCTGCCTGATTGATCTCAAGAACTAGCCTACAAAACAATTCGTTATCGTCGTCTATAGGAAAACCATACAGTTTGTCGTGATAGGCTTTATGCAAAGCTCTTCTTTCATCCGACATATATGTTATTGCGGTACAATATGACATGGCAGTTTGTTTGGTGATAGTGTTTGAATGATTAGCAATATTAAATGATAATAGAAAATAACTTTCTTAAAAAACTGACACAACATTGGACTTTTCGAAAGAGATAAAGTGTTATTGTTCCATTTTGAAACAATCTTGAAATTTTATTCAACATAAAATAAAATCATTTTTATCTAATCAAAAATAAAGACTATTGGGTTATTTCCTATCTTTCAAATTTCGTCAAATACTTTTAATTTTTTTTATCTGTTTATGTTTCTAAGAAAAATTGGATAATTTTAGCTTATTATTGAAGTATTTATAAGGTATTTATGATTAAAGTAGATAGAATTCCAAATAATGAAGCTGAATTAGCTCAGTTGTGGATCCGTTTTAGAAGTGGAGACGGAGAAGCCTTTGACAGAATTGCGGCTTTGCGTTACCGAGAATTATACAACTATGCTACTCGTTTTACAAAAGATACTGAATTAGTAAAGGATTGCATCCAAGACCTCTTTCTTGAATTATGGTCTAGAAGAGAAAATCTGGTAGAAAACCCCTATGTTACTGTTTATTTGATAAAGTCGCTTCGTAATAATTTATTCAGAAAGTTAAAAATCCAAAAACGTTTAGGCGATTTCGTTGATATACAGGATGATGCTTATGCCTTTACGGATGGATTAACCGTTGAAAGTGAATGGATTGCTGAAGAGTTTTTACATGAAAGTGAGCAAACAATCCGTCAGGCGATTGCACAATTGCCTAAACGTCAGCAAGAAGTAATTTTCTTGAAATATTACGAAGGCTTATCAAATGAAGAAATTGCTTCAATTATGGATATTGAAAAGCAAACCGTTGCTAATTTCCTTTATCGTTCTTTAACACAATTAAAGAAACATTTACCTTCAATCATCAAATTGCTTCCAATGCCTCTTTTTAAATTACTTTGCCAGTTACAATAATTTTTTTTGAAAATAATTCATAGAAAAGGAGTATTGACAAATCATAACGTACTGTTTCAGTATATAAGGATTGTAAAATACAATTTTATCTATGCAAGATTATACTAATTACACTATAAAAGACTTCATTTTAGATGATTCTTTTTGCCGTTGGGTACTCAGAAATGCTTCTGAAGATGCAGTTTTTTGGGAAAACTGGATTCATGAGCATCCTCAACATGCTGAGGTTGTTGCAGATGCTTGTGACTTAATTAAAAAAGTACGTGATGCACAAGATAATTTATCTGAAAATGAATTGCGGGAAGAATTAAAGCGCTTGACAAAAAGCAGAAAAGAAATGGATGCGAGTCAAGTTTCTGATAAAACAACACCGAAATTATCATTGGCTTGGTTATGGAGAGTGGCGGCAATACTTGTTATTAGTATTGCTGGACTTGTGTTCTATCTATCAAAAAATAGCGCTTTACCTTTTGGAAACTATTCAGCTTATCAACAACGGATTGAAAGTAAGAAAGACTTATTTCAAGAAGTACTCAATGATGATAAAACACCTAAAGTTGTGACACTTCCAGATGGAAGTAAAATAATTTTAAAAATGGGTAGCCGTGTGAGTTTCCTTAAAGTTTTTTCAGAGAAACATCGTGATGTTTATTTGAGTGGAGAGGCTTTTTTTGATGTTGTGAAAGATCCAACAAAACCTTTTGTTGTTTATGCGAACGAACTCGCTACCAAAGTTTTAGGAACAAGTTTTACAATTAGTTCTTACGAAAAAGATAAAGAAGTAAAGGTAATTGTAAAAACGGGACGAGTATCGGTATTTTCATTGAATAAAGAACAAGAACCAGCCGAACAATTACTGACAGAAGAAGCACAATTGATACTTACGCCTAATCAGCAAGTGGTATTTAATCGTGATGAAAACCGCTTGAAACGTTCTCTAGTAGCCATTCCTGAACCAATAAAACCGATTTCATCCGTTCATAAATCCTTAGTTTTCGACCGTACACCTATTAGTCAAGTATTTGATTCACTCGAAGAAATTTATGGTATTTCGATGACTTACGACAATGAATTATTACTAAAATGCCAGCTTACAGCGGAGCTAGAAAAAGGAACACTCTTTGAAAAGTTAGACCTAATTTGTAAAGCCATTGAAGCCCGTTATGAACTAATCGACGGTCAGGTTGTGATTTATGGAAAAAGGTGTAATTAATAAACAACTCAATTAAAACAATCAAAACTTAAATAACTATGAAATAAAAAAATCTACTATTATCTAACCAAACAAAAAAGCCGAAGATGCTCCAACATCTCCGGCTTGTATTTCCCCAATTTATTGCTGACAACAACTCCCAACTTTATGAAAGTTGGGCAGAGGGGATTTTTTGCTAAAATTTTAACAAAAGACCATTCAATTTATGAAAATTTTCACAGAATCAATCAAGATTTTTCTAAAAATCATGCGCTTTTCCTTTTATCAGGTTTTATTGATAGTTATGTGCAGTACGTTAGCGATTGCACATGAAAACCGTGGACAAGAATTTCTTAATCAAAAGATTACCTTGAAATTAGAAAATAAAGTACTAGAATCTGCCCTTCGTCATATCAAGAAGGCTACTTCTGTAAGTTTTATTTACAGTCCACAGGTGATTGGTGTCGATAGAACAGTTTCAATTAATGTCCAAAATGAATCATTGAAAGAAGTTTTATCAAAATTATTGACACCACTAGAAATTTCTTATGAAGTTTCGGGTTCAACGATTTTACTTAGGCATATACCCAAATCAAGTTTAATGTCATCTCATACGCTTAACTTTTTATCTATTACTTCACAGCTTGAAAAAACAATAACAGGAACAATTGTCGATGAGAAAAACCAGCCAATGCCAGGCGTAAATATTGCTATTAAGGGAACGACAAGAGGAGTAACCTCGCAACCTAATGGCAAGTATTCAATCCAAGTTCCTAATGGAAATAATACTTTGATTTTTTCATTTGTGGGTTATCTGACACAAGAAATCACCATCAATAATAGAGCGCAAATTGATGTAGCGATGAATCTTGACATGAAAGCCTTGGATGAGGTTATAGTAGTAGGTTATGGCGAACAAAAGAAAGAAAGTGTAGTGGGTGCCATCACTACAGTAAAAGTAAATGATTTAAAATCTGCGGCGCCACGTTCGTTGAATAATGTTTTAGCAGGTAAAGTAGCAGGTGTAATTGCTGTTCAAAGAAGTGGTGAGCCGGGTTATGATGATGCTCAGTTTTGGATTCGAGGAATCAGTACATTTGGAGCAGGAGCTTCTCCGCTTGTACTTGTTGACGGTGTTGAAAGACCCATCAATAATATCGAACCAGAAGAAATCGAAACTTTTTCAGTATTAAAAGATGCTTCTGCAACGGCAGTATATGGAATTAGAGGTGCAAACGGTGTAATATTAGTTACTACGAGGCGTGGCTCAAACGATAAACCTACTATTAATTTCAAATATGAAACAGGTGTAAACTCTGCAACAAGTAAACCAAAATTTGTAGATGCACCAACTTATCTTGAATTATACAACGAAGCTCAATTGGCTTCAAACCCTAATTATGTAACGCCTTATACGCCAGCTGTCATTGAAAAATATAGATCAGGTGTTGACCCATATTTATATCCAAATGTTGATTGGTTGGGTTTAATGCTTAAACCTAATTCAAAAACAAGGAGAGCAAATTTAAACATTAATGGAGGTTCGGCTTCTGCGAAATACTTTATTTCTGCTACTTATTACGATGAGTCTGGTATCTGGAATGGCGATAACTTGAATACTTACAATACCAATGCAGGTTTGAAAAGATATAATTTCAGAGCGAATACCGATGTTAAATTAAGCAAAAATACAGAATTGAAATTAGGGCTTGGAGGCATTTTGATTACTTCTAATTATCCGGGTGGCGGAAGTTCAGCAGGAATTTGGAACGACATTATGTACAATACGCCTGTTGGTTATTCACCGACTTATCCACTTGCAGGAAGTAAGTTAGGTTTTGTTTATGGGGGCGTAAACGGAATCGCCAATCCTTATACTTCTTTGACAGGAAAAGGTTTTGCCACAGAATGGAGAAATAATATTCAGTCTGATATTACAATTAATCATGATTTATCAAACTTGGTTAAAGGCTTGAAAGTTTCAGCAAAGTTTGCGTTTGATGGCTATAATTTCCATAATATTCAAAGAACCAGAGCCAATGTTGATACTTATATCGCCACTGGAAGAGCCGCAGATAGTACATTGATTCTCAATAAATTCGTAACAGGGAATGCAGATTTAGGCTTTGCTAAATCATCAGGAGGTAATAGAAGAATTTATATGCAAGCAAATATTAACTATGATAAAACGATTGGAAATCATTCAATTAGTGGACTTGTTTTGTATAACCAACAGGATTATCAAAGTGCAGATGCTAACGATGCCATCAGTGCTTTACCTTCAAGGCTACAAGGGTTGGTGGGACGTATCTCATATAGTTATAAATCAAAATATTTCTTTGAATACAATGCTGGTTATAATGGTTCTGAAAACTTTGAGAAAGGAAAACGCTTTGGCTACTTTCCTGCTTATGCAGTCGGTTGGATTATCTCGCAAGAACCTTTCTTCCGTAATAATTTATGGCTACAATATTTGAAAGTAAGAGGTTCTTATGGCAATAAAGGAAATGACCAAATCGGTGGACGTAGGTTTGCTTATTTGACGACAGTAGGAGGAGGAAATGGAGGATATAATTTCGGGATTGATGCTAATAACAGCTTCGGAGGAAGAGGTGAAGACCAATGGGGTGCTGACCTTACTTGGGAAAAAGAAGTAGAAACAAACATTGGATTAGAAGTACGCTTTTTAAGAGGATTCTATTTACAAGCTGATGTTTTCAAAAGACATCGTACTGGAATTTTTATGCAAAGAAATTCACTTCCAGCCATTATGGGGCTTCAGAATAATCCTTGGGGAAATATCGGAGAGTTTGAAAACAAAGGGGTTGATGGAAGTTTAGAGTATAATAAAAAAGTAGGAAATGTAAACCTTGCTTTAAGAGGAAATGTAACATACACTAAGAACAAATTATTGAATGATGACGCTCCAGATTGGAAATACACTTATCAAAATAGAAGAGGTAAACGTTATCAACAACCTTTTGGATTAATTGCTGAAGGACTGTTTACAAGTCAAGAAGAGATTAAAAACTCACCTACTCAAACATTTGGTGCTGTGCGTGTTGGAGATATTAAATACAAGGATTTCAACGGAGATGGTGTCGTAGATTCATTTGATGAAGTGGCTATTGGTAACCCTTCTACTCCGGGAACAATGTATGGTTTTGGTTTTACGGTTGGCTATAAAGGTTTTGATGTTTCTGCTTTCTTCCAAGGCGCACAAACGATGGACTTTATGCTTGGTGGAACGGGATGGTTCCCTTTTGTTGAGGGTGGAATTCGTGGAAATGTAAACGTCAATGCTACAAACCGTTGGACGCCCGAAAACCCAAGCCAAGATGTGATTTTTCCAAGACTTTCCTTTGGTCCTAATAATAACAATTATCGCTCTTCAACATGGTGGCAACGAGATGCTAGTTATCTACGTCTGAAATCGGCAGAAATCGGTTATACGCTTCCTAAAAAATTCACTAAAAAGTTAAATGTGAACACTTTTAGAGTGTATGCTTCAGGATTTAACTTACATACATGGAGTGGCTTTACATTCTGGGATCCAGAATTGGGTGATGGAAGAGGTTCTGTATATCCTATTCAAAAGAACTTTAATGTAGGAGTAAATATCAATTTGTAGAACTAGTTAAATAGTAAAAATAAAAGAAATACTATCTGTTGAAATTTTAAGAAAACAGATAATTCCTTCTAATAAGAATAAGATTATGAAAAGACTATCTATATTATCTTTTGCTGTATTGAGTGTTTTTTGTTTCTCTTGCAGTGACTATCTGGACAAACAACCAGATGATATGTTGACGATTAATGATGTTTTTACAAAAAGACTAGAAACAGAGAAATATCTAGCAAGTATTTATAGCTTTTTGCCTGACGAAGCAGGTCCTTATGATAACCTATCGCCCATTTCTGATGAAGCGGATTTTGTTTGGACAGGCATTGGAGCAAATAATATCAATACAGGAAACTGGTCGCCAACCTCTATTCCCTATAATCCATATACCAATTATTATAAAGCCATTCGGTCTGCATCAGTATATATCAATCAAGTAGATAAATGTCTTGAATGCGAAACGGTAACACCCGGAATTAATATAAGAACCAAAGCGGAGGCTCGTGCTTTAAGAGCATACTATTATTTCTTATTGATTCGCCAGTATGGTCCAGTAGTCATTTTACCTCAAATTATTCCTGTTGATGCTTCCAATACTGATACTCAACTGCCAAGAAATTCTTATGAAGAATGTGTGAAGTATATTACTACTGAATTGGATTTAGCTGCCAAAGAACTTCCTACTGTACAAACCAATGTTAGAGAGTATGGTCGTATGGACCAACGAGTAGTAATGGCGATAAAAGCAAGAGTATTGTTGTATGCTGCGAGTCCATTATTTAATGGTAATAACCAAGATTTCGAAGATTTTAAGAATGCCAAAGATGGTAAAAAGTTAATTACCAATACCTACGATGCCAACAAATGGAAATTAGCAGCAGAAGCCGCCAAAGCTGTAATTGATATGATGCCAACTGGTTTGTATAAAAAAATGGATGCGAATGGGCAATTAAATCCTCTGACTTCCTATCGTGATTTATTTGTTGACCGTTGGAATAGCGAAGTAATTTGGGCTAGACCAAGTACTCGTACCAATGAGTTTACACAACATGCAGCACCTCGCCAAATGAAAGGTTGGAATGGTTTAGGAATTACCCAACAAATGGTTGATGCCTATCACATGGACAATGGAAAGCTTATCGACGAAGCTGGTTCTGGTTATGTTGAGTCTGGTTTTTCTATGGCTAATACAAAATACACTAAAGTAGGCGATTGGAATATGTACCTTAACCGTGAACCACGTTTTTATGTATCTGTATTGTATAATCATGATGAATGGCCTTTCAGTGGGAATAAAACTTATACGCCAATTCAATTGTATGCAACGGGACTTTCTGGAAGAAATGGCTCGCACGATCATACCGAAACAGGTTATCTTTTAACCAAATTTGTCAGTGCCGATAGCGATGTTCCCAATGGTCGTTATACACAACAAGCATGGATATTTTTCAGATTGGGCGAAATCTACTTAAACTATGCAGAAGCCTTGAATGAATATAGTGCTGGAAATGCCGATATCGCAAAGTATGTAAATTTAATTCGTGAAAGAGCTGGACTTCCTGAATTACCAACTGGCTTATCTCAAGCTGAAATGCGAAAAAGAATTCAACATGAAAGAAGAATAGAATTAGCCTTTGAAGGACATCGAGTATTTGATGTTCGTAGATGGAGAATTGCTGATGATACTCAAGGCGGACCAATGTATGGAATGAATGTCAACAAAGGAACGAACTTTAATGATGCTGATTTCTATCAAAGAGTAGTATTTGAAACTCGTGTTTTCCAGAAAAAACATTACTTCTGGCCAATTCAACAATCAGAAATTGATAGAAATAGACAAATGCTACAAAACCCAGGATGGTAAAAATATTAACCTAAATAACTATGAATGAAGCAAGATGAGTAGATGCAAAAAGCACAATTTGTTTTGTAATGAATGATTGATTTAGCCCAAACGATTTATAATTGTTTGGGCTTTTGTATTAAATCTGTTAAGCCTTTCCTTTGCTATTTAGCGACGAAGTAATCCCAAGCTAATTTTGAAATATCAGCAATGATTTTTTCATTGGTTCCTTCATTTTCTTTTGAATTCGAAACAAATACACTGATGGCAAAATGTTTGCCATTAGGCAAAGTAACAATTCCAATATCATTTACTGCCGAAGTGATACCTTCTTGATTAGTGTCGGAAGTCCCTGTTTTATGAGCAACCAAAGTACCTTCTGGTAATTGTGATTTGATTCTTTTTTTGCCTGTTGGCGACTCAATCATTACTTTCCATAGGAAATCAAAATTTGCTTTAGAAGTAACTTTTTTATCATAAAATATTTTTAACAACTCCACAGCTGCCATCGGTTTAGTCCAATTTCCAAACTGAACATCCCACGCTTTGTGCATATCTTCTTCACTGGCTACGATTGCTACTTCTTTAATGCCTATTTTGTGAATATAATCGTTTACTGTTTTGGGTCTACCAATCAGCCTTAATAAAATATCACAACCATTATTATCACTTTCACCAACAGTATATCGGATGATTTCTGCAATGCTTAAAGAAACATTCGCATTTGGATATTTTTCTCTAATCGGACTCCAAGTATTGGGTAACAAATCACTAGGTTTAATAAAAATCTTCTGATTAAGTTCAAACTTACCTTTATCCACTTGGTTTAACACTGCCAAAGCAATATGAAACTTAAAAACACTTTGTAAAGGATATTGCAATTCATTATTCACTGTAATACTTTCTTTACTTTCAAGTCCATAAATTGCCACACCGACGGTAGCTTTTTTAGTGTTGATGATTTGTTCAATGTTTGTTTTTAAAACATTTTTCTGAGAGAAAACCGAAGAAGTAATCAGCGTAAAAAGTAAGGATACTGCAAAAACTAGTTTGTTCATGATTGTTGATTGAAAAGGTTTAAATGGTAAAATTGGTTATTTTTCTTCTGAAATTACATGAAGAAAAATGATATAAGATATTTATGGATTTAAAATAGCCGTTTGTCCATTTAATAATTTCCATCCATTAGTACGCTTTATGATTACTCCTGTTTCTATAAGATGAATGTTGGTTACTTTCCCTGATGTGTCTGTCATTGTAGCAATCAGTTTCCCTGTATAACTGGCAAGCTGATTGCTAAGAGGAAAAATTTGTAATGATTTGAATGAATTATCAATACTTTTAAATTGTGGAGCATTCTGTTTTAAAACGGATACAACACTATCATAAGTAATGGCATTTGAATAGCCCGGAGGAACCCAAAAGAAATCAGCAGAATTATCTAAATAGTCCAATTCTGCTAATAATCCTTTTTGCCTGATGTCATTATAATAATTATCAAGCATTTGTTTTGCTTCCTGTTTAATCAGCGTCTTTTCGTTGTTGCTCAAGGTATTTGCTTGTTTACAAGAAGAGGTTAGCCCAAACATGAAAAATGTCAATGCTATTTTTTTCATATTCATTCTGTGTTTTCATTGGAAATATACTTTAGAACAAAAGTATTTATAGCTTAACCTTCATTGATAATGAGTGACTGAGGAAGCATTGCTAAAAATGACAATGATTTGGAATAATCCAAGCTTTGATACTCCAAGCCCAAAAGTCTTATGTTTTTGTAGTAAGTAGCATGTTGCAGATAATAGTTTTTTTCAGACTGGATAAGCCAAGCTTTTTCTCCTAACTTCTCTGCTAAAAACCATTTTTCAATCAATCTTGATGTTCTACCGTTTCCGTCATTAAAAGGGTGAATTTTTACAAATACTAAATGTAAAAAAGAAGCATAATAAAATACTTCTTGAACACTTAAATCAACAGATAGAAGAAATGCTAAATCTGTATAAAATTTATTCATTTCGCTCTCTACAATAAAGGGCGTAGCGGCAACATATTCTATTCTACCATCATTGGTAGTAACATACATATTGCTTGTTCTTGCCTTTCCTTGTTTGTTGGTTGGCAATAAGTGCTTCGTTAAAATTTTATGGACTTCTTCAATATTCTCTTGATTGCAAGAATTAGATTTAGCAAACTGATAGGCATTGTATAAATCATCAATTTTTTGGGTATAATCAGGTAAAAACTCAATGCCAAATCGTTTGTGTTTTATATAAGAATCTAATTCAATTGACTCTCCTTCTATTTTTGAAGAAAATACAGCTGATACTGAAGTGTAAAAACTAAAATTGTCAATAGTCAACTCGCTTTCTTTCAGTAATTTGTAAGTATTTAGTGTGTTGTTATCTACTAACTTACAGTATTCAGTAAGTAGTTCGTCATTTAATATTTCCAACTTTTTATTCATCAATAAAATGTGTTTATCAATACCGCTAATATAAACTTCCTTTATTGATTTTTAGAAAAAATAATTTTAGAGAAATAAAAGCTTTAATAATCTATGTGTTTAACCTAAGAACTCAGCCTTTATTTTTTCAATTTTTGAAGCAACTTCTGCTGCGTATTCACTGTTAGTAATTCCTTCGCCTTCTACAAAATTCTTGTTATAACTTGGTAAAGAAAAAGTATCAAGTACTTTTCCACCACTAAAAGGCATTCTGTTTTTAGCAATCTCCATGACACTTGCGCCTCCTCTTGGACCAGGCGAAGTAGATAATAAAAACATCGGTTTATTGCCAAACACTGGGCGACCTTGAATCATAGAAACCCAATCGAAGATATTTTTGAAAGCAGTAGTATATGCTCCATTGTTTTCTGCAAATGAAATCAATAGAAAATCACTGCTATCTATTTTTTGAGCGAAATCTAAAGTCAATTGTGGAATACCATCTTTTGCCAATTTGTCCACACTAAATAAAGGCATTTCATAATCATTCAAATCCAAAATTTCAATGTCGTGTTCATTGAAAAAAGAAGCAACGTGTGTAACTAATTTTTTATTGATGGAAGCGCTACTGTTACTTCCTGCGAATGCAAGTATTTTCATTGTAAGGTTGTTGTGGTAAAATGTTTATAATCTAAATTCATTGTTAGTAGTGTATGAAGGATTTCACTATTCTTTAAAATGTTAAACCCTCGTACAGTAATTATTTCATTCATTCAACCCCTTCCCATCCATAATTTGTGGAACACATTTTTCTATTCTTGCTTCTCGTGTTTTGGCTTGTTTGGGTTGAGAAAAATGTAATAAGTAAGCTCTTTGTCGCCCGGGAGTTAAGGCTTCGAAGGCAGTTTTTAAGACTGTAGATTCATTTAATTTTTCTTGGAACTCTTCTGGAATGATAAATTCTGCTGGCTTTTTAAACGTTACTTTCAATCCTGCTTTTTCTACTTCAATGGCCTCATAAATATAGGCTTTCAAAATGGCTTTGTTTTCAATTATTTCTCGGACATTCGTAAAGCGAATCAAACGTGCTGATTGTGTATTTTCCCCAGGTTTCATTAAAATGCCATCGCTATCATGCAATAAAGCTCCTTTGAAAAAACTAATGGCACAATATTCATTAAATGCAGCAATTAAAACGGTGTTGGTTTTCTGAAATGTGTAACACGGAATTCCCCACTTTAATTCTTCTGTCAAACCACATTCAAGAACAATTTTTCTTAATTGCTCCAATTCAGCTTGCCACTTATTGACTTTACATTCGGGGGTATTTCCCAGTGGACAACGCCCACAACCCGCCGTAAAATATACATCAACCTCAGGATTCATGCGATTGCTTATTGGTTAAAGAAATGATTTTTAGGAAGCTGTTTTCAATCATTCAACCCTTTTCCATCCAGAATTTGTGGAATACATTTTTCTACTCTTACTTCCCGTGTTTTGGCTTGTTTGGGTTGAGAAAAATGTAATAAGTAAGCTCTTTGTCGCCCAGGAGTGAGGGCTTCAAAAGCAGTTTTTAAGTTTGAAGATTCATCCAATTTCTGTTGGAACTCTTCTGGAATATTGTATTCGGTTGTCTTTTTTAGCTCTACTTTCAGCCCTGCTTTTTCTACTTCGATGGCTTCATAAATATAAGCTTTCAAAATAGCTTTATTATCCACAATTTCCCGAAGATTGGTAAAGCGAATTTGTCTGGCAGCCTGCACATTTTCAGTTTGTTGAATCAATAATCCGTTGGCATTATCCAATAAAGCCCCTTTCATAAACAATAAGGCACAATATTCTTTAAAATCATGGATTAAAACGATGTTACTTTTCTGAAAAGTATAACAAGGAACACCCCATTTCAACTCTTCAGTTAGTTCACATTCGAGAACAATTTTTCTTAATTGTTCCAGTTCTTCTTGCCATTTTTCGGCTTTTGTAAAATAAAAATCAACTTTAGGATTCATGTTTATTTCATGTCAAATAGTTTGTCGCTTAAAATTAATTTTTGTTTTCGTATTTGTAGCGATTTAGACATTATTTCATTTAGTTAAACCTATAAGGATTTACATAATTATCTAATAATGAAAATTTTAACCTCAAATCCTTATAGGTTTATATTCTCAATTGATTTATTCCCCGACTAGTTCAAGCCTGTGGCTTGGACTTTTACTATTTCAGTTTCAAACTGAAATGTTTTAGGCACATTAACGCTTCGCTTAATACTTGCACCAGTTGGGGTAACAGTGAAAAATGGTACAAACCTTTAATTTTATTTGATACTATCATCTAGTGTTTTAATAGCATTTTCAATAGATTTTATAATCTGAAACTCTATAATATTTCCACTTATTTTTCCCTTGCGTTTATCTTTCTCTATGTTCATTAGTTTTACAATATCTTTTAGCCAAACAATTTCTTCCTTAAGCTCTTTGTTGTAGTCTTCAAATCTATACCTTTTCTCAAATAGGCGGCTTAGTTTATCTTTTTCTTTATTGTGTATTTCCAGAAAGACTTTCATGAATTTATTAGTATCCATGAATTTTAATATGGGTGTATTAAAATATAAATTCTCTTTACTGTTTGAAATGATTAAAGTTTCAACAAAATCATCAACAGAACGTTGTAAAATTTCTAATAACTGAGTGGCAATTTCAGGATAGCTTTCTTGTTCTGAAATAATTACTTGCTCAGAAATATAATCCAAAAATTGTTGCATTTCTTGAATTTTTGTGCCTTGGTAGCCTAAATTTTTATATCCTGTCGAAGGGAAATCTTCATTCTTATCTTTTCTTAAGTAGTTGGACTTTTTAAGTATTTCTACATTGTGTTTAGCTATTTCTAAAATAGTTTGTACGTCGTAAGCTATAAGCTTCATACTGGAAAAATTTATAAATAATCCAGTAACGTGAATGAGTTCATATTGGTCTACAATTTGAAAGTGTTCAAATTTTTCATACATTCTTTTAAATGTTTCCTCAAAATCTACATCACTCATTTCAACATACCTCCAAAGCCTCATCCAGTCTGGACTATTCTCTTCTGTAAAGTAATAGCTATTATAGATAGATTCCTTCAAGTGATTTTTATCAGTTGTCCCATTTTTAAAGAAATCTATCCAAAGATTGTATTCTATTGGTGTTGCAAACCTATCAAATAAAGGTTTGTATTTATTTCTTATTGCATCTATTCTTTTTTCTTCTTCACTTTGTTGTTCTTTACTTAGAAAAAAAGGTCTAAAAACTTCTTTTATATTTTCTTCAATTAAATCTCCCTTTTTTATTTCAAATGAAAGCGAAAAAAACAAACTGATAATTTTGTTGACTAAATCTACTTTTTTACTGGGAATTTTTGGCAAAAAGGCATAAAACCTTTCAAAATCAAGTATTGCTAATCGGAGATGTCTTAAATTGTTATAGTTAGCTGTAATGAAAATATCTTTGATTAAAGGAGTTTTATCCTCTAATAATATTTTTGCATCTGAATTAGGAAGTTGCTCTATGAAAAAACTAAGTGCAGAATCAAAATCTGACGTTATATCAAAACTTCTACCAATAAGCTTCTCTTTAATCTTCAAATATGCCTTTGCATCGTCTTTATGTTTATCATGCTTGATGATTTCTTCTTCGTTTGCTATAATAATAACTTTTAATTCATTGTTTTCAACGAATTGGTTTATATAACCTAAGATATTATATATCTCTATTGAACACCTTTCAAGGTCATCAAAAATTAAGGTCTTTTTATCAATATTTTTAATATAGTCAGGGATATTAATATCAGGAATTCCAGAAGAAATACTTCCATCATCTTTCTTATCTCCATCAAAATCTACTTTAATAGTCGTTTTAATTAATCCTTTTAATACTTTACTTGCAATTTTCATCCCTTTTGATGCAAGAAAAGGGTGAATTTGTTCAAATAAAATCTCTTCTATCTCAGTATATGAAGTAACTCCGTATAGGCTAACATATAAAAAGCTATTTTCAGCTTTACTTTTAATATATTCATGAATAAACCATGATTTTCCAGAACCCCAATTGCCTCTTAATAATACAGCATATTTGGGAGGTTTCGCCAAATCTAAATAATAATCTAAATAGTCTATAATATGATTATTCTTATTCATAATTTTTTATTGTTTGGAATCTTTGAAGAGAGTAAATGTTTAATTTTTTCCCACACCATCATCGTGTAAGTATTTATGCTTTTAAGAAACATAAGAAATATAGATAGTGAATGACTAAAACTTGCAACTCCCAATTTCCCCAATCCAATCAAACAGAGTCTGTTCACCGAACTGTGTCAGTTTAAATTTAAGTTTATTTTTTTACTTTTACTCAGACACACTTTATTATGGAGACTCCTGACAATTTTGA
>NZ_JBEUMS010000029.1:0-25094 GCF_040543805.1 Arcicella rosea | reverse complement strand
GAAGAAACTAAAGTTGTATTAAAAGAAGATTCGCTCGATAAAGACATTGTGCTAAAGGTTAGCTAATACTGTCAAGCTTTTTTAGGATGAGACACCCCAAAAGTAAAAAAAAGCCTCACGCTCGGTCTGGTCGTTAGGTTAGCGAAGCGTTCTTACGACCATAATTGCTCCCGAGAGTGTTCACTGAACCTCATCTCGTTCAAGACTGTGTCTTGGACGTTTTTTTTCATTCAGTTTCAAACTGAATGAAAGTTTAGCACAAGTGACGCTTTGCTTAATACTTGCGCTAGTTGGGGGTAAATTTGACTATGGAACACTGACAAAAATCTACTGTGTAGCGATTTTAGCGAATAATATCAAAATTACACATGTTATCACAATGTTTCAAATCTCAGAAACGAACAAGGTGAACTAATTGACGACCAAATGACGTTTGTTACGGTAGAATTAGATAAATTTATGTTAAAAGAGCTTGATTGTCAAACAGATTTACAAAAACTGATTTATACGATGAGAACGATACATACAGTAACTCAACCAACTCAATTCCCTAAGTTTTGGGATGAAGAATGGCTTAAAGTAGCTATTGACGAGTTAGATAGTCGTAAAATGACCCCTGACGAAAAGGCTTCATTGGAAATTCTGATTGCCCGAAATGCTGAATCAGTGAAAGCTGAGAGTAGAAAAATTAAAGATGCAGAACAGAGAATAAAAACAGGAATGGTAAAGAAAGCATTATTAAAAGGGTTTGATATTGAAACTACCGCAGACTTAGCTGACGTTTCAATTGATTTTGTTATATCTGTCCAACAAAAACTTTCTTGAAACTAACTTAATGTACAAATTTATTGAACTTTGTAATACATTGAATAAAAGCCCTAAATTGGGCTTTTGTGCTTTCTATCTCTTCATCAATAATTAATAATCGTCTAATCGTTGGTTAAGCAAAGCGTTCCTACAACCAGATAAAGCCAAAGTTGTGTTTAAAAAAGTCGCCCGAAATATCCAAAAAACTGTCCAAGAAGCGATAAAACTCAATCTAAAAAATTGCTTGAAATGTCTAATTATCAACTTAGATTCCTACTTTTCAATTCTTCATTGATTATCTTGATGCTGCTATAATTTATAAACAAGATAGGCGAAAGTGAAAGTGCAACAGCAATAAGGCTTATTCCTATGAATCCTTGTGTAATTGCCAATAAGGTAGCCATAATTAGTAACACAGTAAGTAAACCCGCTAATACGCCTGTTACCATTGTTGTAGCTTTTTCCTTTTTGATTAAGTCCTCAGCCGATAAATCACTAAATTTTTCCTTTGCTATTTTTATTGCCATTTTTTTCTCTGTTTTGATTGTTATTGTTTTTATGCTTACCGCCAACTACTAAATATACGAATGTTTGCGGTTTTTTCTAAAATTAAATATTTGTTACAAATAAAGAGCTAAACTGTTTTTAAACTACTTATTTTCAATTAAATACCCAATTCATTCGTTCCAGTAATCAGTTTCTCGGTCTGATCGTTGGTTAAGCGAAGCGTTCCAACGACCAGATGGTCTGCTACCCCAGGAAACTACCCAAAAATAAAAGCTATCAATCGTCGATTGATAGCTTTTATTTTTAACATTAACTCTTACTTACAAATCCACCTTCTGCATTTTCGGAGTAAGTAAATGAATTATTCCCCAAGCTAACAAATACGCAAAACCACAAACTAAGAATATGATATTATAGCCGCCGTTAAGGTCGCCCAATAATTTATATTTATCTAAAATAATCCCAATAAAGTAAGGAAACAAAACCCCTCCCAACGAACCTGCCATTCCACCAATACCTACGACGGAACTAATGGCTTTTTTCGGAAACATATCTGAAACAATGGTGAAAATATTGGCACTCCAAGCCTGATGTGCCGAAGCTGCCAAGCTTATCAAAAATACTGCTACCCAAATGTCAGAAGCGTAACGAGCCAACATAATTGGTGTTACAGCAATCGCAAAAATCAACATGGCAGTTTTTCTAGCTTTGAAAACCGTCCAGCCTTTTTTGATAAAATAACCCGACAAATAACCGCCTCCGATACTTCCAATGGTTGTACAAGTATATAAAACGGCAAGATGCAAGCTTGGCTTTTTTAAATCTAAAGAAAAAGTTGAAGAAAAATAAGAAGGCAACCAGAATAGAAAAAACCACCAGATTGGATCCGTCAAGAATTTCCCAACTACAAAAGCCCAAGTTTGTTTGTATTGAAACAATTGAAGCCAAGGAACTGAAGCACCAGTAATTTCTTCTTCGTTATCGCTATGAATATGTTGAAATTCTGCTGCTGAAAGATTTTTCTTACGAGCAGGCAATTCATAAATAAACCACCAAAATATCAACCAAACAAAACCTATTGCACCAGTAATGATAAATGCTTCTTCCCAACCATAAGCACCCAAAATCCAAGGTACCATAATCGGTGCGACTACCGCCCCAATGTTTGCTCCAGAATTAAAAATCCCTGTGGCTAAAGCTCTTTCTTTTTTAGGAAACCATTCCGCTACTGATTTAATGGCAGCAGGGAAATTTCCTGCCTCCCCAAAACCCAAAGATGCTCTGGCAATACTAAAGCCTAAAGTAGTTTTAGCCGCAGCATGAAAAATAGCAGCGATACTCCAAATAATAATGGAAATTGTATAGCCTAATTTCGTGCCGATTTTATCAATAATTCTCCCGAAAATCAATAGTCCAATGGCATAAGCTGCCGTAAATGCCATTACTACTTTAGAATAATCACTTTCTGTCCAAGATAATTCTTTTTCGAGTGTTGGTTTCAACAAGCCAATTACTTGTCGGTCAAGATAATTGATGGTTGTGGCAAAGAATAATAAGGCGACAATCGTCCAACGGTAAGTACCTGAATTTTTCATAGTTAATTGTTAAAGAATCATTTATAAGCGGTGATTGTCTGGATACTTCCATCTGAATTGTGCTTCAATTCCGTCACTTTTACATTTCTTAAATGTGTTTTTCCAGAAAGTTGAACATCATGATAGAACAAGTACCATTTTCCTTCTACTTCAACAATTGAATGGTGATTTGTCCAGCCCTCAACAGGATTCAAGACTACCCCTTGATAAGTAAAAGGGCCATAAGGATTATTTCCCGTAGCATAATTGATAAGATGCGTATCGCCCGTTGAATAAGAAAAATAATATTTTCCTTTATATTTATGAACCCAAGAAGCTTCAAAAAAACGTTTGGAATTATCGCCTGCTAACAATACTTTCCCATTTTTATCAAGGATTTTTACATCTTTTGCTTCTTCGGCAAAGCTCAACATGTCTTTACTTAATTTCGCAATTTTGGGTGCTAAAGCTGGCTGATTATCATTTTGCAATTTCCCTTTTGGGTCATAAGTTCCTGTTTTCCAACGCTGTAATTGTCCACCCCAAATTCCACCAAAGTACATGTAAAAATTCCCATCTGTATCTTTAAACACACTTGGGTCGATACTAAAGCTTCCTTTGATAGGCTCTTTCTCTGCTTTAAATGGACCTACAGGACTTTTGCTTGTGGCTACACCCATTCTGAAAACATCTTTTTTGTCTTTCACTGGAAAGTACAAATAATAAGTACCATTTTTGAATGCTGCATCTGGCGCCCATAATTGGCGACCAGCCCAAGGAATATTTTTAATATCTAAAGCTACACCATGATCTGTTACTTTTCCTCCAATTTTATCCATTGATAAAATATGATAATCTTTCATATCAAAATGACCACCTTCATCATCTTGTGGCACACCCGATTCAATATCATGTGATGGATAAATATAAATTTTGCCATTGAATACATGTGCAGAAGGATCGGCAGTGTAAATATGCGAAACCAAAGGTTTAGAAATAGGCTTTTTACTTTGTGCAAACACAGCCAATGAAGTGGCAAGAAATAAAGCAGTTAAAAATTGTTTTTTCATGGAAATTAACATTAGGAGTGTTGAAAATTCAAAGCTATTCAGCTACGAATTTTCCAGATAGATTCAAATTATTTAAGACAAATTTATAATAATATCCATCTTTTTCAAGATTATTACAATAAAATCATAGAACACATCGGAACACCTGATTGACTTAGGCTTTCACTAGGATGCGACTAAAGTCACACCCTAATGAAAGTAAGATTTGAGCCATCGTTTTTATACCTGAAAACTTTTACTCATTTACTTAAAGTTGTACTTATCTAAAGTTTATAGCCTAAAACCCAATTGAATTTCCACCATCTACAGGAAGAGAAGCACCAGTAATATACTTTGCTTCATCAGACGATAAAAATACTGCTGCCATACCAATATCCTCGGGCTGGCCAAAATAGCCCATTGGCGTTCTGTCGAGAGCTTTGTGTTTTCGAGCAGGGTCGGAATTCATAGCGGTTTTTGACATTGCCGTTTCGATAAACCCTGGTGCAATCGCATTTACACGAACATTTTCCGTAGAAAATTCCATCGCCAAAGCCTTCACCATGCCTTCAACGCCACATTTTGAAGCCGTATAAGCGACTACTCTGTCGATGCCATAATAGGCAGCCATTGAGGAAATCATCAAAATTGAACCGCTTTTTCGTGGAAGCATTCGTTTAGCACAAGCACGAGTCAGGGCAAAAACGGCATTCAAATTGGTATTGACAACTCTGCTAAATTCTTCGTCTGTTACTTCTACCGCAAATTTTTTCATATTGATTCCAGCATTATTGACCAAAATATCAATCGCTCCAATTTGTGATTCAATTTGCTCAACTAAGTCTTCCAAATGCTCTAAAGCTGTCACGTCGTTGACGAAGTAAAAAGCATTTTCGCCCAATTCTGCCACGGCATCTTTCAACATTTGTTCACGTCTGCCAGTCATGACCACTTTCGCTCCTGCTTTAATCATGCACTGAGCAATGGCAAAACCAATTCCACTTCCGCCCCCAGTAATTAGGGCAATTTTTCCTTGTAATGAAAACATAATTTTATGTAAGCTGTGAGCTATGAGTTGTGAGCCATCAGCTTTTTAATGTTATTGTAAATCTAAAGTATTTAAGGACATATTTTTGACACAGAGTTTAGCAGAGCTTTGTCTTTGTAAGAGTTCCACAGAGTGTTGTATGGTAATATTTCTCTGTGAAACTCTTTATATTCTCTGTGTTACTCTGTGTCAAGCTCTCGACTCAAAGCTCATCGCACACAGCTAAAAAGCTACCTCAACTGATAAATCTCTACTAATTTTGTTACTTCTTCCAAACTCCTTTCTGGTTTCGGGAATTGGGCAGGAATTGGCATTTTTGAATATTGCCGGAAGTACAAAACACAGGCATCTCTCCACCAAATCGCTTCTCTCTCTTGTACTGCCAAACGACCTGCAACGTCTTCAAAAATCTCTTTATCAATATTGGGTTTCACGGAATTCCATTCTTTGCGCATGTCTTTTACTGATTGTAAACCTGTATAATAGCGAGTACAGAGTTCATCCCAAAGTGTATTTCCTGTTGATAATTTTGTTTTCCAGCCTACGTGATGAAACCACAATAAATACGGTAATGGTGTTTTGGCTGGGTCATTCCATTGATTTTGTACTTCTTGCGTATAAAGTAAAAGTGCTTCAGAGCCTTTTTTTGTTCTATCGCAACCAATCCCTAAAGTATCTGCACGGTGGTAATATGCCGAAGCCCAATCGGGACGGTCGCTTTTCATCAACCAAGGCTCAGGGCCAAAGTGAATGCCTTGCCCCATGATGTGATGTAAACCCAAAGGAGTAGTGAAATTCACATAATTTTCACGAGATTCTGTCAAAATTTTTGTAATCGTTTTAACTGTTTTTGGTTCGTGACTCAATGTCATTTTCACCCATTCATCGGCAATTTGTTCAGATGATAATTCATGATTCCAAGCCAAACGACCAAAAGCATACCAATTGGCTTGCGACATAAAATGTCCTGTCCAATTTCTATCCGAACCCGTATTAGCAACACCAGCGATTGCCGTTAAATGATAATCGTGTAAAGAGCCATCTACCACTTTTGCTACCGTCGAACCTTTTCCATTCACATAAGTATCTGATTCTAAACACTCTTTAAACAATGGAGCTAAATACACCAAGTTGGTAGTAAAACCCAAGTACTCTTGCGTGATCTGAAATTCCATTGCCAAAGGCGTTTTGGGCATTGCTCCAAAAAGCGGATGAAAAGGCTCACGAGGCTGAAAATCAATCGGACCATTTTTTACTTGAACGATTACTTTTTTATCAAACTGTCCATCCAAAGGTTTGAAATCGTTATAAGCTTCTTTATAACGGTCGCCTTTCGGGTCATCTTTTGAACTTGGTTTATAAACAAATGCTCTCCAAATCACTACGCCAGTGTATGGTTTTAAAGCTTCCGCCAACATATTCGCTCCGTCGGCATGAGTTCTACCAAAATCTTGAGGACCAGGTTCACCTTCCGAATTGGCTTTTACTAAGTATCCTCCAAAATCTGGAATGATGCTATAAATTTCATTGGTTTTAGCTTGCCACCAAGCACGTACTTGTGGGTCGAGTGGGTCGGAAGTTTTTGTTCCTTTGAGAATTTTCGGAGCAGCAAAATTGATAGATAAAAATACTTTGATACCATAAGGACGAAAAACATCTGCCAAAGCTTTCACTTTCAACAAATACTCTTTCGTCATAAATCTTGCACTGGCATTTACGTTATTTACCACAGTGGCGTTGATACCAATTGAAGCATTCGCTCGAGCATAATCTTTATAACGTGGGTCGATATTTTCAGGCAATTCATACCATTTCCATAAGGAAGAACCTGCATAACCTCTTTCGATTGTTCCAAGCGGATTATCCCAATGATTCAACATTCTGTATTGAATTTTAGGATTACTTACTATCGAAATATTCGATAAAGATTTTCCCGTTTGAATACTTCTTAGTAATTCAAATGTACCGTATAAAATCCCTTTTTCAGTATTAGCATTGATGACGATATTACCATTTTGACTTGTAATCGAATAGCCTTCTTCATTCAAATCTTTGTTGAGAGACAATTGGAAGACAATTCCGCCAGTACTTTTTGAAGAAGCAATTACAGGAACAGTTTTTCCTAATAAGCCTTTTAAACCCGATTGCAATTCAATGGAAGCCGTTTTTACGATTTCAAGTTGAGAATTTACAGCGATGAATTTCGTTATACGAGCATAGCTTTCTCGTTCTTTCTGATTCTTAATTAAATCATATTTCAGCCACAAACGATAGCCATCATCTGCAAAGGTTTTTATGCTTAGAAAAAGCAACAAAAGGCAAATTATTTTTTTGAACATTTTAGATAAATTTTCTTGAAACAAATACTGATGACATAAAACCTTACTCCAAACTTCGCTCAATCCCCAATTGTAAACCTCTTAATTCTGCTAAACCTTTCAAGCGACCGATGGCTGAATAACCCGGATATGATTTACTTTTCCCTGTTTTGTCCAAATCATCCAACATTAAATGTCCGTGGTCTGGTCGCATCGGAATTGAAATTACGCCTTCATTACTTGCTTTTCTTCGCTTTTGTTCCAACACAATTGCTTTCACCACTTCGTACATATCTACATCGCCTGCCAAATGTGCAGCTTCATGAAAATTGAGTGGATTTTCTTCTCTTTTGGTGGTGCGTAAATGAATAAAATGAATGCGTTCGCCAAAGCGTTGAATCATTTTTGGTAAATCATTGTCTTCACGCACGCCCAAAGAACCCGTACAGAAAGTAATACCATTTGCTAATACATCGCAAGCGTTCATCAATTGGGCTAAGTCATTTTCGGTACTTACTACTCTGGGTAAACCTAGTAAAGATTTTGGTGGGTCGTCGGGATGAATACATAAATTCACACCTAATTCCTGAGCCAATGGAGCAATTTGTTGTACGAAATAGTATAAGTTGGCTCGCAGTTCTGCATCTCCAATATACTTGTAATTATCCAATAAAGCTTGAAAATTACTGAGTTCAAAAGCTTCTTCCGAACCAGGCAAACCTAATAAAACAGTATTCGTCAGCAAAGCGATTTCTTCGGCAGTCATACGTTCAAACTTCTGTAAAGCAGAGGCTTGTACTTCTTCCGAATAATCTAAAGGAGCTTTGGGTCTCTTCAGAATATATAAATCAAAAAGAGCAAAATCTTCCCAAACAAAACGCAAGGCTTTTGAGCCATCGGGCATTTCATAATTTAGGTTTGTTCGTGACCAATCAAGTACGGGCATGAAATTATAACATACCGTTTTGATGCCACAAGTCGCCAAATTTTGGAGTGAAATCTTGTAATTTTCAATGTAGATTTCTCTTGAAGGCAAACCTTTTTTGATGTCTTCATGAACAGGCAAACTTTCTACAACCGCCCAAGTAAGAGGAGTATATTTATCATTATCCGCTTCAATGATTTGAATCCGTTCTTTGATTTTTTCAATCGTCCATATTTCCCCAACAGGAATTTGGTGCAAAGCCGAAACTATGCCCGTACAACCTGCTTGGCGAATGTGCATCAAAGAAACTGGGTCGTTGGGACCAAACCAACGCATTGTGTGCATCATAGGAGTTCTGAATTGTGAGTTTTGAATGATGAATTAAAATATTGATATACAATACCTTAATCTCGATAAATCTATTTATTTTTTAATTTAATAACCAAAAAGCTTGCTACTCAAAGCTCGTCGCTCGAAGCTGTTAGCTCACAGCTAAACCAAAGTATGAGCAAACTTTTGTGCTTTTATTGATAATTCTGTTGCTAAAAAGCAGTGTTCTTGGGTCATTGCAGTTTCTGTACGGTTCACAATATCGTTTACTAATTGTTCACCATAAGGCAATACTTCATTGCTACAGTCGATGTATTTGGTTTCTTTGTTATTCACCAAGTATAAATTATTGCCATGATCACGACTGGCAATATCAATATTTTTACGGATTTCAATATAACCTTCTGTTCCAAGAATCGTCAAGCGACCATCGCCCCAAGTTTTTAAACCGTCTGGTGAAAACCAATCTACTCTTACATAGCCTGTACCTTCGTTTCCTCGCAAAACCATATCGCCAAAATCTTCAAACTGTGGATATTGTTTGTGGGTATAATTCGCTACTTGCGAACTTACGATTTCGGCTTTGGTTGAACCCGTAAAAAATAAAAACTGATCACATTGATGCGAACCAATGTCGCAAAGGATGCCTCCAAATTGTTTTTTATCAAAAAACCAAGCTGGTCTCGACGCAAGATTGATTCTATGTGGACCCATACCAATCGTTTGTACTACTTTTCCGATCGCTCCTGCTTTTACCAATTCTCCAGCTTTTACGGTTGCTCTGTTTTCAAAGCGTTCGCTGTACATAATTGAATAAATTCGCTTGGTCTCTTTTTGTACTTTTCTTACTTCTGCTAATTGCTCAAGTGTCGTAATACCCGGCTTGTCCGACATAAAGTCTTTTCCGTGTTTCATTACTCTAATGCCCAAAGGAGCTCTTTCGCTGGCAATCGCAGAACTTAAAACTAATTGAATAGATGAATCTTCCAGAATTTCTGCTTCGCCAGATGCCTGTTTTGCATTGGGGTATCTTTTAGCAAAATTGCTTAACAAATCTGCCTCTTTCGCAAAGTAAGAAACCAATTCTCCACCACCACGAATAACAGCTTCTACTTGTCCATAAATGTGAGCATGATTCATCCCAATCACAGAAAATTTGATTTTTGGAGCAATATTTTGATGAATATATGGAGCAACAATCGTTTGATTTTTTGTCGTTCCTGCGATAATTTCTTGTGAAATACTTGGTAATAATACCAAACCAGTAGCTGAAGTAATTGTATTTTTAAGAAAATCTCTACGTTTATTTTGTTCGTTTTTCATCGTTAAAATGCGGTTTTATTTAGTTGATTTACTTTTTTTAGCAATTTCCAATGCTTTAGTCGTGGTATAATATTTTGAAATCATGTTCGGTACTTCCCAAGCTGGTAATTTACCTACTTTCAAAAATTCCAAGTATTTTTCAGTTACTCTTCCAAAATGTGCTTCATGTCCTTCTTTGTACTTTTCTGGGATGATTACTTCCCAGCCCTTTGTATTTTTTTTCACCGAAACACCCGCAAAATCTTTTTGTAATTCTGCTATAGCTTTTTGAATTTCTGCTTCATAATTGCCAGAAACATTCACAGGCTCAATGTATAAAGTAGGTTTATAAGCTTGTTCTGCTCCTTGACGAATGATAAGATTTGCTTTCGTACCACGCATAATTGAGTAATGCGTATCGCCACCACCTTCGGGAGCTTTATAAGCCCAAATCACAGAAGCTTTGGCATGAACACCTTTTAGCTGATAATTGATTTCGCCATTGGCATAGATTTTCAAAGTAGTATCATTGGCTAAATCTTTCTTTAAAAAAGTTGGAAAACCATCCGTTTTGGTAATGGTTTTAAACTGATTTAAAGTCATATCAGTCGTCCATCGCTTGGCATTCGTGATTTTGATGTCTTTTCTGTAATCAATTACTTGTTCAGGAAAACATTCCCATTGAATCAAATCGACCAAATGCGTCGTAACATCCACAATTCCTTCGCCTTGTTGGGCTACGTCCATAAACCAAGTAGGTCTTGTGAGTACACTTCCTGAAACGTATTTATAGAAATGATGTACACTTTCTTTGGTTACGGCAGGATTATCTGGTGTTCCTTTTTCAAGTTTTCCAAAAACCGAAGGAATCAATGAAAAAGCTCTTTGCAACATCGTACTGATTTCATAACGCTCCGTCATAATATCATAAAGCAATACTTTCTTTTCAGATGCTTTTTTAAACGTCGCTTGTAACTTGGCAAAATCTTTTGAAGCAATAATCATCGGTTTATCAGAAAGTACATTGAAACCCGCTCCAACTGATTTAGCCAAATAATCTGCCTTAATTCTGTTATTTCCAGCAATTACAACCACATTTCCCTTCTTTTCAGCCAGCATTTTTTCCAGATAATCATTCCCTGCATAGATTTTTTCATGCCAATCCGTCGGCTTATCAGCTCTTGAATTGTAGGAATTAATTCTATCTAAATGATAATGAAGGTCGTTGCCTACTGGCGCATAAACATGCACCGTTGAACTTACTTCAGGGTACATATTTTTCTGTACCAATGCTGCATGAAAATGCCCAGGGTCAAGTGTGATGAGGTTTACTGTCTGCTTCTGACTTTGTGCAAAAACAGTAGAAGACAAACCTAATCCAATACTTAACAGTGTTTTATTGATATGAATAAATTTCATGGTGTTTTTTTTAGCTGTGAGCTATGAGCCGTGAGCTTTGAGCTTTTTTTATTTGCTTTATTAATTGATTTTGGGTCAATTATACACAGAGTTTTTAATGAGTATCACAGAGTATTTTCGCTAATCTCTGTGATACTCTGTGTCTTATTCCGAAATCTGAAATCCGACACCCGAAATCCGTTATCCCTTTATCGCAAAAGGTTTTCTTTGTTCTCTGGCTAATAATAAATTCGCTTCTGGGTCATTGACGAAGCGTTCTTTTTTCGGATTCCAGTATAATTTACGATTCAGTTTCATCGCTGCGTGATGCAACAAACAAGCCGAACATGAACGATGCCCAACTTCGGCAGGTGCAATCGGCTCTTTTCTGGAAACAACACTTTCCAACCAGTTTCCATGATGGTCTTTACTGACTGGCAAGTGAATTTCGTTTTCACCAATCACCGAAGTAATAATTTTTGGGTCGCTGGCATCAAGGGCTTTGGCAGCCATTTGTTTAGCAATTGGGTCGCTTGCTGTAACAGAAGAATCGCCTCTTGAAACAAAAATCCAGCCTTCTGTTCCTTCAAATTTTATTCCGTTTGGCAATTCGTTACTTACTACCATTCTTACACCATTTTCATACATGGCTTCCGTCGTGAAAATACCGTGAACATTCCAAAGTCCTTTTTTAGGGAAATCCGCTTTTCCCCAAATTTCGATTGGCCCTGTATGTTCCGTATTCATTGCCCAGTGCGCACAGTCGATATGATGTGAACCCCAACCTGTAATCATACCCGCTCCAAATTGTTCGCAACGCAACCAACCCGGACGGTCGAAGCCTACTTGTGGATGTACTCTTTTTTCGGTATAAAATACTTCTGGCGTTGTGCCGAGCCACATATCATAATTTAAGTTTTTCGGAATTGGCATTTCAGCTTCTTCCTCGCCAGATGGGTCGCCCGGCAAGCCTACATAAACCGTTTTCAAAGTACCGATTCTGCCATTTCTCACCAATTCAGCAGCATATCTAAATTGATTAGACGAACGCTGTTGCGAACCAACTTGTACTATTCTTCCTGATTTTTTTACAGCATCTGCCATCATTCTACCTTCTGAAATCGTCAAAGAAGCTGGTTTTTGCATATAAACATCTTTCTTCGCACCAACTGCATGAATCACAATGGGAGCGTGCCAGTGGTCTGGAGTACTAACCAAAACGGCATCAATATCTTTATTCAATAATAATTCTCGGTAATCTGTATAAGTTTTTACGCCGTCAAAGTCTTTTCCTGATTTTTTGGTATAATACTCATTCACTAATTTTTTTGCTAAATCAGCACGATTGCCGTCCACATCGCAAACTGCCATAATTTGGGCATTATCGTGTTTCCAAACACCTGGCATATCATGTCCTCTGGAAATTCTTCCAGTTCCAATCGCTCCAATATTGATTCGATTACTTGGAGCATTTTTCCCAAATACTGAAGCAGGAACAATCGTTGGAAAACCTGCAATCACGGTACTTGCCAAGGTTCCTTTGATACCTAAATCAAGAAATTGTCTTCTTGATATGATGTTTTTCTCTTCTTGTGACATAGCATTTATCAAAATTTAAAATGATTTTCATAGTCTTCTTTTCAAAAAGTATCTTCATGACAGAGTTCTACTTATCTGAATCGTAAATAATTTTGAAATGACGATGTAAAGATGAAAATTAATTTTTATTATGCAATCGGTTGCATTGATTTTTTTACAATTATTATTTGAAATATATTATTATTACAACTGATAAAATTAACTTAAATTGCCTATAATAAACGCTTTAGCCATTTATTTTAACAAACAGGTTAAGTAAGGGTAAAGCTTAACAAACATTTATAAATGCAATTATTCTAATTGTTGCATAAAATTGTTTTATACTTGTAACATAATTATTCAATCTAAAACTCAGATAAACATATTTTCTAATTTCCAGAATATGATGCTGATTATAAAACTTATATCATGGGCAAAGAAATAACCATTTATGACATTGCTAGTCAGCTACAATTATCTCCCGCAACTGTTAGTAGAGCTTTAAATAATCATCCAGCCATTAATGAAAAAACAAAGGTTTTGATTAATGCAAAAGCAGAAGAATTGGGTTATCGTTCAAATAAATTTGCCAGTAATTTGCGTAAGCAAAAAACCAATACTATTGGTGTAATTGTACCGAGATTGAACAGTTATATCATGTCAACCGTCATTGCGGGCATGGAAAAAGTTGCCAATGATGAAGGCTTTAATTTAATCATTAGTCAATCGTTAGAATCTCAAAGAAAAGAAATCGCCAATACTAAAACCATGTTTAATAGTCGTGTGGATGGCTTGTTGGTTTCAGTAGCTTTTGATACCGATTCTTTTGAACACTTTCAGCCTTTCTTGAAAAAGAAGATTCCCTTAATTTTCTTCGACCGTATTTTTGAAAACAGCGATTGTCCCAATATCGTCATTGATAATGCCAAAGGCGGTTATGAAGCTACAAAACACCTGATTGAACAGGGTTTTAAAAATATCATACACATTACGGGTAATTTAAAAAGAAACGTGTATTCCGACCGTTTGAAAGGCTATCAACAAGCCCTTTCTGAATTTGAAATACCTTTCAAATCTGATAATGTTTGGGTTACGGCTTTGAGTCTTGAAGCTGGCAGAGAAGTAGCTCATCGCATAAAAGCCCTTCCTACTAAACCTGATGCACTTTTCGTTTCCAGTGATTTGTGTGCCGTAAGCTGTATCGCTACTTTAAAAGAATTGAATATTACAGTGCCAGATGATATTGCGGTGGTTGGCTTTAATAATGACCCAGTATCCCAAGTAATTTCTCCGAAACTCACTACAATTCATTATCCTGCTAAAGAAATGGGAGAAATGGCGGTAAAAAGTATGATTAACCACCTGAAAGGTAATTTTAATTTGGATGCAACCAATACCATTACTTTACGTTCTGAGCTGATTGTACGAGAGTCAAGTTTGTTTTTGACACATTCTTGATAAGGCAAATTGCATTTCTAAAAAATAAATTCGACCTTAGAGGAATGCAATTTAATAATTAATTTATGCCAAATCTTAACACAAAAATCAATAAAGATTATAGCTATGATGCCATCGTGATTGGCTCTGGCATGAGTGGCGGTTGGGCTGCCAAAGAACTTTCTGAAAAAAGTTTGAAAACCTTAGTCCTTGAAAAAGGAAGAATGGTGAATCATGTGGAAGATTATCCAACCATGATGTTAGACCATTGGGAATTTGCCCATCGTGGCGGACTTAGTTATGAAGACCAACAAAAACAGCATATTCAAATTAGAAGTGGTTTTGTGGGTGAATCGGTAAAACATTTTTTCACCAACGATATTGATAACCCTTACCAAGAAAAACAACGTTTCGACTGGATTCGAGGAAATCATGTTGGCGGTCGCTCGCTTACTTGGGGAAAACACGTGTATCGTTGGAGTGATTTAGATTTTGAAGCCAATGCCAAAGAAGGCATCGGAATAGATTGGCCCATTCGCTACAAAGATTTAGCGCCTTGGTACTCGTATGTAGAAAAATTTGTAGGCGTAAGTGGTGAAAAATTAGGTTTAGACCATTTGCCCGACGGCGAATTCCTTCCTCCTATCGAACTGAATTGTCTGGAAAAACACTTTCGAAAAGAAGTAGCACAAAAATTCAACGGTCGCCCAGTAACGACTGGACGAGTTGCTCACCTCACAGACCCACAGCCACAACATTTAGCATTAGGTCGTGGGAAATGCCAAAATCGTAATCGTTGTTCAAGAGGCTGTCCATTTGGAGCATACTTTAGCAGTAATTCGGCTACTTTACCAGCAGCAAACAATACAGGAAACTTCGCTATTCGTCCAAATTCTATCGTTCATTCTATCATTTATGATGAAAAAACACAAAGAGCCACAGGCGTAAGAGTAATCGACAGCGAATCAAAAGAAGAAATCATCTTCAAAGCAAAAATCATTTTTAGCTGTGCTTCAACCTTGGCGACGACACAAATTTTGATGAATTCAACATCCAATCGTTTCCCCAATGGAATGGGAAATGATAGCGGAGAATTAGGACATAATTTGATGGATCATCATTACAGAACTGGCGCAATGGGTTCACATGAAGGTTTTGAAGACCAATATTATAAAGGACGAAAACCAACGGGCTTGTTTATTCCAAGATTTGTGAATTTAGATGAGGCTTCTAAAAATCCAAATTTTGTGCGTGGCTACGACTATCAAGGAGCAGGTGCTGGTAGAGGAAGCTGGGGAAGAGGCGTAAACGAAGAAGGCGTTGGGGCAAGTTTTAAAGAATCGCTTTTCAAACCGGGCGGATGGGGAATGGCTTTGATGGGCTTTGGGGAAGTACTGCCATATCACGAAAACAAAGTAACACTAGACCCAGAAAAAACCGATAAATGGGGCATTCCACAATTAGTTTTTGATGCAGGTTTGAAGGAAAACGAAATGAAAATGCGTGAACAAATCAGGATAGATGCCGCTGAAATGTTGGAAAAAGCAGGATTCAAAAATGTAAAAACCTTTGATAATGCAGGTGGTTTGGGCGTTGGTGTTCATGAAATGGGAACTGCCCGCATGGGTCGTGACCCAAAAACTTCAGTATTGAATGGCAATAATCAAATTCATGGAGTTCCCAATGTTTTTGTAACGGATGGAGCTTGTATGACTTCTTCTTCTTGTGTAAACCCGTCTATTACTTATATGGCACTCACAGCACGAGCTGTTGATTTTGCCGTAGGTGAGTTAAACCGTAAAAATTTGTAGCCTTATGAACCGCAGAGAAGTCCTTAAAAATACTACTTTATTTTTGGGCTACAGCCTGTCGGCTGGCGCCTTGTCAGAGTTTTTTATTGCTTGTCAAAAAGAAGCCCAATTGAATTGGCAACCCGTTTTTCTTACCAACAATCAAGCTAATTTGATTGCCGAAATCGCCGAAACGATTTTGCCAAAAACCGAAACGCCTGGGGCAAAAGAATTGGGTGTACCTCAGTTTATCGATAAAATGTTGAAAGAAATGCTTTCGGAAGCAGACCAAAAAGCCTTCGTAGAAGACTTGGAAAAATTTGACGAAACTTGTGAAGAAGCCAATAAAAAGTCTTTTATTGAATGTAATCAACAAGAACGAGAAGCCTTTTTACTGAAAGCCGACAAAGAAGCAGGTAAGCTTCCCCCTTCGGCTTGGGGCATTACTTTGGTAGCCAAACCCGACTCCGTGGCATTTTTTAGAAGAGTAAAAAGTCTGACACTTTTGGGTTATTATACTTCAGAAAAAGTAGGGAAAGAAATTCTTTCTTATGATCCAATTCCCGGAGAATTTATTGCTTGTATGCCTTTGAGCCAAGTAGGCAATGCTTGGAATGAGTAAGATTTAGCCAACAAAAGAGTATTCCTTTACTTTTTTTACTTTTGGGTATATCATTTAAAAAATATAAAATAAGCAATGAAGAGATTTTGCCTTGCGCTTGACTTAGTAGATGACCCAAGCCTTATCGCTGAATATGAAGCCTATCATCAAAATATTTGGGAAGAAATCAGAGCGAGTATTTTAGGTGCTGGAATTATTGATATGGAAATCTATAGAATCATGAACCGACTATTTATGATTATGGAAACTGAAGACGATTTTTCATTCACTAAAAAAGGAGAAATGGATGCCAGTAATCCAAAAGTACAAGAATGGGAAACCCTGATGTGGAAATATCAATCAGCATTACCCATCGCCAAAGAGGGTGAAAAATGGCTTTTGATGGATAGGATTTTTAAGTTGGTATAATCATGTTAATAACGCTTAATCCTGTAAGGTTTTAAAAAACTTTACAGGATTTTTTATGCTCTTTTTTCCAAAAAACAATCATATACTTGTTTTATTATGCAACATTGTTGCATAAATATCCTACTTTTGTTCCATAAAAAGATAAAACACACTTAAATGACAAAGGAAAATCAATTTGACGTAATTATTATTGGAGGGGGTTATGCAGGGCTTTCAGCAGGTATGGCTTTGGGACGTGCGCTTAGAAAAGTTTTAATCATAGATGGCGGAAAGCCTTGTAATATCCAAACACCACATTCTCATAATGTCATTACACTGGATGGAGAAAGTCCAAGTGTTATTACTGAAAAAGCTAAAAACCAAGTATTAGCCTACAAAACCGTTACTTTTTTACAAGGATTGGTAACAAAAGCAAGCAGAACGAATGATGGAACATTTGAATTATTAACAGCTGAAGGAGAGACTTTTATCGCTAAAAAGCTTTTGTTTACTACAGGTGTTTCGGACATCATGCCTGATATAAAAGGCTTTTCGGAATGCTGGGGCATTTCGATTTTACATTGTCCGTACTGTCATGGTTATGAAGTAAAAGAACAAAATACCGGCATTTTGGGCAATGGTGAAATAAGTTTTGAATTCAGTAAACTCATCAGTAATTGGACAAAACAACTTACTCTTTTCACAAATGGCAAAGCGACTTTAACTGAAGAGCAAAATAAAAAACTTTCGGTACATCGCATTAATATTGTGGAAGATGAAATCAATAGTTTTGAACATGAAAATGGGGTAATTAAACAGATTGTTTTCAAAAATGGCACGAAACAAAGTATAGCTGTACTTTATGCTAGAATCCCGTTTGAGCAACATTGTAAAATTCCAGAAACAATGGGTTGTACTTTGACAGAACAAGGTCATATACAAATAGATGATTTTCAAAAAACAAGTATTGTAGGAATCTTTGCCGCTGGTGATAATACCACGATGTTTAGGTCGGTAAGCAATGCCATCGGAGCAGGAAGTAAGGCTGGTGCTTTGATTAATCATGAATTAATTAATGAGGCATTTTAGGTGATTAAAATCTGTGAGATTAGCCTTATTTAAAAAAAATGATAGCCCTTTTAGAAAAATATCATGATAAATGAAAAAGAAAAACTAGAATTTTGGGAAGTCAATTTTATTGAAAAGCATGAAATGTGGGGCTTTGAGCCTTCTAATTCTGCTATATTGGTAAAGGATTTCTTTGTTCAAAATTCAGTAAAAAACATACTTATCCCCGGCATTGGATACGGTCGGAATGCTCAAATTTTTAAAGATAACGGAATCGCCGTAACAGGAATAGAAATATCTAAAACAGCTATTGAAATGGCAAGAAAACATTATGGCTCAGATATGACTATTTATCATGGTTCTGTAACTGATATGCCATTTGATAATTGTCAATATGATGGCATATTTTGCTATGCTTTAATTCATCTATTGGATGATAACGAGCGAGAAAAGCTAATCCGTGACTGCTATAATCAACTAACAGATAATGGCTACATGGTTTTTACAGTTATTTCAAAAGAAGCGCCTACTTATCGCAAAGGCAAATTCATCAGTAAAGACCGCTACGAAATATTTGAAGGAGTACAAATGTATTTTTATGATATTGCCTCAATCAACGACGAATTTAGTAAAGCTGGATTATTTGAAATCACGGAGGTTAGCGAGAATTTTCCATTCTATTTAATTAAATGCAAGAAAGGCAGTAGCTAGAAAACTATATTTATACTTGTATAAAATATAGCTTTTGAAACTGAAATATTTATAAAGTCAAAGCCAAAGGCTTGAAACCCTAAGTGACTTTGACTTTACAAACTTTAAGTTATTAGTTTAAAAAATATGCCTTATTATTCTTCGTCCATTGTGCTAATGAAGTCATTTGAACAGGAAGTTTTTCTAATACTTCACTCATATTAGGATTGAATTTTGGTGGAAATTCTGTTGCGTTTTGAAGACCTTCATAATAAGAAGCAACACCTGTTGCACCTGCCTCACCTACAAATGGTTTAAGTATATCACCAAATTCTTTAGCAGGTTGTGTATAATACACTATTTTTTCACCTAAACCTTTAGAAAACTGTTCCGCTAAATCATTTCCTTTTAGATTTTCTAATCCACTAATCTGGAAAGAATCTGCTTTAAGTTTGTCATTGTAAATTGCTTCAACAACAAAAGCACTTACATCTCTGGAAGCTATCCAACCAATAGGCATTGCTTCTGGAGTAGGGTAAGCCAACTTCTTTTCGTTTTTCACAAAAGGTGCACAAAATGGTCCAAGCATATTTTCCATATAAATAGTGGGTTGTATGATTACATAATTCAATCCACTATTTTTTAAATAATCACTAATGTCCAATTTCACATCTTCACCGGGTATTCCTATTTTTTGGGGTGCTAGCCAGCCACTTGTGTTCCATACGATTTTTTTGACACCATTTGTCTTAGCTGCATCAATCACATTTTTGGCATATTGTAAGCCATCAAAAGGATTGGGTAAAGAAACAGGAACCATAAAAGCTATCGCATCTATACCTTTGGTGATTTCCTGCATTGTATTTGCATCACTCATATTTGCCAAAATAGGCATTGCCCCTGCTTGTTTTAATTTTTCAAAACTTGTTGCAGAACTTGTTGCAGCAATTACTTCTGCTCCTTTTTTTTTACCTTCAGATATTACATTGAATTGTTGTGAACCTGTGGCTCCGAATACTAAAATTTTCATTTTTATTCCGTTTTTAAATGTTATTGAATTGATTTTTCAGAACACTGAATTGTTATTTACACTTTGATAGCTATTTCCCCTTTTTTTCTGGTTGTGATATATTTCTTATTTAATTCAAAAATTATTTGTACAAAAGTATCTATCTACTTACTTTTGTACAAGTACTTACCTAAAAGTAAAGTACCCACCAAATGGTTAGAATAATTGAATATCAATGAATAAAAAAACTAAAATAATTTCGCCTTGTGATGAAAAATGTCCTGTGAGAGCTTCATTAACTCTGCTAAGTGGTAAGTGGACTTTGTTAATATTGTTTCAAATCAACGAAAATGTGATACGATATGGCGAGCTAAAAAGGGCTATTCCAGGCATTAGCGAAAAAATGTTGATACAAGAACTGAATATGCTTGTAGAAAATAAATTAGTCAGCAAAAAAGTCTATCCTGAAATTCCACCAAAAGTTGAGTATAGTCTGACTGAATTAGGATTGAAAACTTTACCCGTTGTGGATAAATTGGCTGAATTCGGTTTAGAGAATTTAGTTTGATGAACGCCCTCTTTGATACCGCTAAGTCTTTGATTTTATGAAGTAAAAGGAAATGAAAATAATGTAGCGACAATCCTTGCGGTTATCGTTCGGTGTTTAATATTTCGGTCAAAAAGCAAACAGTCGTTCGTAAAATACAAACGACTGTTATTATTCTATACATAAACTCTATTCAAATATCGCTACGGCTCTTGTCCAGCCAGCACTAGCAGCTTTTATTTTAGCAGGAAAACAAGCTACTTTAAACCCAAATGGAGGTAATTGATCAAGATTAGCTAATTTCTCAATCTGACAATACTCTTTTTCAATGCCTACATAATGTGCTTGCCAAATTACACCGTCTCTTGGATTGGCTTTATAATCTGCCGCTTGAATATGCAAAGGAATATCCCAGCCCCAACCGTCAGTTCCCATTACTTTAATACCTTGGTCGATAAGCCAGTGTGTCGCTTTGGCGGAAGCTCCTACGTGGATTTTCACAAAATCTGGATGATGCAAACGCTTATCGGCATCGCAACGAATCAAGACAATATCAAAAGGTTTTAAAGTATAGTTAATGGCAGCCAATTTTTCTATCAAATCTTCGGGCTCAAACATATAGCCATCTGGTTTATCGGTAAAATCCAAAACAACACCATCACGATAAAACCAATCTAAAGGCATTTCATCAATCGTTCTCGACGGTTTTCCTTCGCAAGTTGGGTAATAATGATAAGGAGCATCCACATGAGTTCCGCAGTGACTTGTTACGGTTAAAAACTCACCCGCTGGTCCATTTCCATTGATAAAAACATCTCCTTGAATTCCTTCAAAGAGTTTTCCTCCCATTTTTTTGGCTCCTTCTTTATGGTCTTCATACACAATTTTGGTAGGAAGTGGTTCTTTAATTTCTTCAGAAATGGTTACTGAAAGGTCTATTATTTTCATTTGAATAAGCTATTTTAAAACATGAATACTTAATGAAGAATGAACTGTACAATCAAAATTTAACTCAATAAAAGACACAGACTTTAAAAAATCTGTGTCTAAGCACTATTAAATCATTGTGTATTTTAAATACTAAATCACCTTATTTCGCAAAACACCAATTCCTTCTATTTCTAATTCCACTACATCACCCGGTTCAAGCGGACGGTGAACGGTGAAATTATTTTCTATCAAACTACCCCAACCTACTGTTCCAGAACCTAAAATATCACCTGGCATCATGGTTACATTGTTTTCAGAAGCACGTTCAATCATTTGTCCGAAAGTGTAATAAACAGTATTGTAATTACCATCACAAATCTGAACGCCATTGATTTTGGACGTCATTCGTAAATTGAAACGACCATTTTCACCCATGTACTGATCCATTTCATCTTTGGTGACAATACATGGTCCAATGGCATTGGCAAAATCTTTGCCTTTGTGTGGACCAAGTGGAATCATCATTTCACGACGCTGAATGGCTCTTGCCGTCCAGTCGTTGAAAACGGTATAGCCAAAAATATGGTCTTGAGCATCTTCGGCTTTGATGTCTTTGCCTTTTTTACCGATAATACAAGCGATTTCTAATTCAATGTCCAATTTTGTTTCACCAGCAGGACGTTTGATTTCATCATCTGGACCATAAATACCATGATGATTGGTAAAATAGAAAATCGGCATTTCGTACCATTCTTGTCCGATAGTATGTCCGAATGATTTTGAAGCATTCAACATGTGCATTTCAAAACCGATATAATCTCTGAAACTTCTCGGATTAGGAAGTGGAGCTAAAAGCTGTACTTCTGATAATTGATAATGTGGCTGTACTTCGCCCAAAGACTTAATTACGTCGAAGTACTCTTCGTGATGATCGATAAACGTAAGCATATCTGTTGGCAATTTTGTACTTGCCAAATTCATATCCACCACACCATCGCCTTGAAGCCAACCTGTACGGCTTTCGCCATTTGTATTTTTGAAAGTTACTAATTTCATAATAGCTTGGAGCTGTGAGCAATGAGCTAACAGCTTTTAAATGAATCTATGAATGATGTTCAATCTCTACTATTTCAAATTATTAAAAAAGCTCAAAGCTGATAGCTTTCAGCTAAATCTTAAATCGGCTCAGTTAATGCCATTCCTGTTTTACCCATCAACATTCCCATATTTGCTCCCTCAGGAAGAGCTTGGTCGTTGTATTCAAGTAATTCCCAAGCACCTAATGTTTCAGATACATCAACTACCATTTTGCAACGTTCATAACGACGTTTCATATAGCGTTCAAAGACATCAGTAAGCTCTCCTTCTTTTTGTAATTCCTCAACTAATACAACGGCATCTTCAATCGCCAACGCTGCCCCTGAACCCAACTGAGGAATAGTTGTATGAGCTGCATCTCCCAAAACAACCACGCTGTTTTTATACCAAGGTGCTGGCATTTTGAGCGTTTCTAATACTCGATAATTAACCAATTTAGCGTCGGTAACTTGTGGTATTAATTCCTGAACAAGCGGAACTGGATAAGCCGACATATACGTTTTTAGCTTTTCAACCAATTGATTTTCAGGAATCAAAGGATTATCACCCTCAGCAGAATTTAAGAATATGTAACAAGTATCGGCTGTCATAGGAATGACACCCATTTTATGTTTTTTATTAAAGAAGATATAACCCGTATCTAAATTAGCAGGACGCTTAAAGGCATATCGCCACACAGACAAACCAACATAGCTCAATTTAAACTCACCAAAAATAAGCTTACGTACTTTTGAGTTTACCCCATCGGCCGCAATCACAACATCATAGCTATCCTTTGTACCATCTGTGAACGTAACATGAGCAACATTTGGCTGGTTATCAATGGATTCCACCGTTACTCCCATGCGGTATTTTAAACCAACTTTCTGAGCTTCTTCAAATAATACATCGTGTAAAATTTTACGAGATATTCCATTATGGCTCGGAAATTTACCGATTGGTGGAGTACCAGCTTCACCAATTTGAACCCCGTGCGGCAAACACAATTTTACTTTTCCATAAGGAGAACCCCTTCGCATTGCTTCATCCGCCACACCGATGGCATCTAAAGCTCTTAAAGCATTAGCTTGTTGTATGATACCTACTCCATAAACATTAAATTCTTTATGTAGCTCTATTAAATCTACCTCAAAACCAGCTTTTTTTAAACCTATAGCAACAGACTGCCCACCAATGCCAGCCCCTACTACTAAAATTTTCTTTACCATCTTTTTGATATTTATTAAGATTGTTTTTGGACATGTATCAGGTATGAAACCGTACAACAAACATTAAGTGGGCAGTTTAATTTTAAAACGCTTAGCCATCAGATTTTACAAGAATAGAATAGGTTCAGTAATCTGATTAAGATGACTAAAACTCCTTAAATACCTTTATTTTATCTGAAAGCTGATGCCCGAAAACTAAGTCTACAAGGTTACTCAATACTTAACTATGCCTTAATTTTCTTAGCTATCCAGTCATACATATTAAATGATTTTGTAAAATCATCTACAGAGCAGTGAGCCGAACCACTTTCATCTTTTGGCACAATTTCCAAGACGTGTTCGCAAGTAAGTGCCTCATTTACTTTGTAAGCATTTTCTACGAAATTCTGACGGTCGTCTTCTCCATGCAAAATATAGGTAGGACATTGAATTTTCTCAGCAACGCCCTCCAATGTAAAGTTTTTCAATTTTTCACGAGCCTCTGTCATATTATCTGCACCCACAATGTGCTGTACAATTTCAGCTAAAGGGTGGTTGTCAGGACGATTTTTCCAAATATCATAATACGACCAAACCGCCCCAAAAATCATACAGACCTTAAAACGTGGCTCAAATGCTGCACAACGAGCAGCCATATATCCACCCATTGAAACTGCTCCAATACCTACACGAGAAGTATCAACGTGTTCGCCAAGATTTTCAATGATATAATCTAAAACAGCTGTTCCGGGGGCATTGTAGTCATAACGAGTATGTAAATGGTTCAATCTAAGTGCAGCTCCTTGTCCAGGACCATCCACCGCCATCATGGCAATACCACGTTCATTGAGGTGCTGTGCAATACCGAAATATAACTCTTCTGCCAAACTATCCAGCCCACCAAACATCACCATTACTGGAGGATTTACAACACCACTTGGTTTAAATAAATAAGCAGGTAAGAAAGATCCTTCAAAAGGGATTTCTAATTGCAATGGTTTCTCATCAAACAAATGAATCGCTTTAATGAAAGCATCACGGCATTTTAAGTAATAAGGAATTTTACGTTCATCATGTAAAGTCATAAAAAACTCACTTGTACGTAAATAATTGAAAGCCCTCAAGTAAGTTCTACGAGCAGAAACACTATGCCCTTCTTTTGCATAATTTTCGGCTAATTCATAGACTTTATCACCCATTTTAACCCAAGCTTTATTGAAACTTTCACGGTTAGCAGGGTCAATTTCACTTGCTACTTCTAATATTTCTGCAAATTCTCCTCCCCCATAATGAGCCTGCGTCAACGCACGGTTCACTTGGTAAGAAGGCATATATTGATTAGGGAAGTAATGCCACATTTTAATTATGAGTTATGAATTAATAATTATGAATTAAATGATGTCATTGCCTAAAATAGGTTGCCCTCCAACGGTAACATTTTATGGCAAAATTAAATTTAAAAACTGGTAAAAGTACAAACTACAAGATTCGTC
>NZ_JBEUMS010000028.1:0-41329 GCF_040543805.1 Arcicella rosea | reverse complement strand
ATTTGAAGACAGAATTTCACAAGTTGATTTATTGAGTTAGGGGGCTAGCCCCCTAACTCAATAAATCAAATGACACAGTTTAATGAACACTCCCATCAAACAATCAAAATTCATTCTTAAAATCTTTGTGCTTTTTTATTAAACGTTACTGTGTCTAACTGCATTGCTACTATTAGCTCCTGCGCTTAAGGTACGAGCAACTGCATTGCTACTATTAACTCCTGCACTGACGGGATAAGCAACTGCATTGATACTATTGCCTCCTGCACTGATGGGATAAGCAACTGCATTTATAATATTAGCTCCTGCACTGATGGGATAAGCAACTGCATTTATAATATTAGCTCCTGCACTGACGGGATAAGCAACTGCATTTATACTATTGCCTCCTGCACTGACGGGATGAGCAACTGCATTGATACTATTAGCTCCTGCACTGGCGGGATAAGCAACTGCATTGATACTATTAGCTCCTGCACTGACGGGATAAGCCATCGCACGGACGGGATAAGCCATCGCACGGACGGAATAAGCTATCGCACGGACGGAATAGGCCATCGCACGGACGGGACAAGCCATCGCACGGACGGAATAAGCAATCGCAAGAACGGGATAAGCTATCGCATTGTTGAGATAGCTTATCGCATTGGTAATTTTGTGCTTTGTTTAGAAACTATATTTAAGGCGGAGGGAGATATTTCTGCCTAAATCGTCTGTAAAGTATCTAAATCTGTTAAGATATTCTCGGTAGGCTACATTAAAGATGTTGCTAACGCTGAGTCCGACGTTTACTTTTTTAATGCTGATACCTGCATCTGCTTTCCAAAGACTATATGCGGGCGGAGGTGCTAGGAAATCGCTATTTGCCTCTACACGAGTTTGTTTTGCCACTAATGAATTGCTGATACTGATAAATGCACCATGCTTTTTGAAGTCGTATTTTAAAGTACTTTCTAGTCGGTCGCTAGGAATGTTCACCATGTATTGATTATTCAGCACATCTTTCGCCCTAACCATCGAGTATTTCTCAGTAATCGCTATTTTTTCGGTAATTTGATAGCTTGCAGAGAGGTCAAGCCCAGCAAATCGGGCATTAACCTGAGTATAATCAAAAGCAGGGAATGCTCCACGTACAGTAAGCACGGTTTGCAAAACACCATTCTCTGAACGAGGTTTCAGATAGATAAAATCATCAATAAAATTCAGATAAGGACTTACTTCAAGATTGAATTTATCGCTAGTATAGTTTGCCGTAAAGTTTAGATTATGGGCTACTTCTGGTTGTAGGTTGATATTTCCTTTCTCATAAGCTGCCGCTCCGTGGTGAATCCCATCTGAAAACAATTCATTCATATTGGGCGCACGCCAAGCCAAAGCTGCATTGAATTTAAAGTCGAAATGTTCGTTTAAAGTATAAGTCGTTCCCGCAGTAGCCGAGAAATTATTGAAGTCAAACGAATTGTTATAAGCTTGATTATTAAAAGTAAGTCCGTAAGCCTGTGCATTTCTGAAATCATAGCGTAATCCCGTTTCAAATTCCCAACGGTTTTTCAAATAACGCTCAATGATAAACAAACCACCCGTACTTACTTGGTAATTAGGAATCAGTACGGTGTTGACTAAAGGCTTTTTGAGTTCGTAAGAGGAGGAAAGGTTTTCTTGATACATCCCACTGATACCAATAGAGCCTGCAATTTTGTTGAAAAGCGGTTTATGTTCCAACATTAACTCGCCTGTATAAGTAGTTAACTTAAAATTAAGGGTATTAAGGTTACGATTTCCTCTAGGAACGTCATACTCTAAACGCCAATCATATTGACGAGCCAGCGTAAGTGTAAATTTCCCCAAGTTATCCACAATTGCAAAACTTTTAAGCTTTAATAAATGGTGGGCAAGGTCTTGATTAGGGCGATTAATAGTATAACTAAGTTCGGCAGGCGTATAAGCTTCGTTAGGTTGGGGGTTATTGATAGCGTTTTGTAAGTCTGTTGTGTTACCAATATGCGAACCAGCGAAAATACCCAGTTGTGTATCGAAATAACTAAAGAACATTTCTGTACCATAATGTATTTTATTGTAACCAAGCGCTACCGAAAAGTTTCTTTCTTGTACGCCAGTGTTCGCCATGTAATAATTAGCGGTCTTTAAGTCTCCACCACGCTTATAAGTACCTTGTACTCGCCAAGAAAAACCTTTGATGGCAGACAAACCACCTTCTGCAATACCAGAAACCACGCCCATTCTTCCATTAAGGAATCCAGCAGTATTGATTTCTCCATGAATATTCACAGAATCGGGGAGAGGAGCGGGCTCAACCATGATTACTCCTGCAATAGCATCAGAACCATAACGTACACCTGCTGCACCTTTGATAACAGTCAGCTTTTTAGCCACAAATGGGTCAATCTCAGGAGCGTGTTCGCTTCCCCATTGTTGTCCTTCCTGACGAATACCATTATTAAGAATCAAAACACGGTTAGAGTGCATTCCATGAATGATAGGTTTTGAAATAGAACTTCCCGTTTGCAAAGTTGTTACGCCCGTAATGCCTTTTAAGGATTCGCCAAGATTTTGTCCACGAGTTTGGTCGAGTGCTTCACCTTCTAAAGTCCCTTTTGCTTGGGTAACATTCTCCATTTTCTTGCCACTAACCACTACTTCTTGCAAATGTTCGTCTTTGTCTTCCAAAGAAAAATCTTCTTCATGTTCATTACTCAGGTTCACAGGGATTTCAACCTTTTGGAAACCAACAGCTTGACAAATCAATATGTATTTTCCTTGACAAAGGTTTTTGAAAGCGTATTTCCCTTTGGCATCTGCAAAGGTTGAAATGTTTGTGCCTTTAATATAAATAACTGCACCTGGCACTACTTGATGAATATCCTTTTCGTGAACAACACCTTTAAGAGAACAATTGCAATTTGAAGATTGTGCATTGGCTGAAAACCAAGTAAATACCAATAACGTAAATATGTGATAAATGCTTTTCATGAATGATGATGAAGATTGAGGACGCAATTTACTGATAATTTGTAAATGGATTTCAATAATTGCAACATTATTGCATTAAAAATGAAGAGTGTTTTTAATAATAGGAAAATGAATGTTAAATAACATCTTGTTAAACATTCAACAAAAGGCTTATTTTGTTTATATTATTTTATAATAAGTTAAACAAAATATTTGAGTTGCTAAAAACCTCTTTAAATAGCCTATAAAGCAATTTTTAATATTATTTAAACCTTTTTGTTAATGTTTTTATCAATAAATATTGAAAATAAATAAATTTAATTGATAAAACATTTGCTTTTTTGTTTAACTATATAATATATTTGTTAAACAAAATCAACAAATAGAAACTATGACAGCCCTCGAATTCACATATCATATCGGAAAAGTATCTAAATCGTTAAAGCCATTTGCCATGAAGCTCACTAGAGACTATGAAGAAGCGAATGATTTACTCCAAGATACTTTGTTGAAAGCATTTACAAACAGAGATAAATATACAGAAGGTACTAACCTGAAAGCATGGTTATATACTATCATGAAAAATACTTTCATCACCAATTATCAGAGAATGGTGAGAAAAAATACTTTCATTGATACTTCAGATAACTTGCATTATATCAATTCAATGGAAAGTAGCACGGATAATTTAGCCATCAGTGCATTTGCCATGAATGATATTAACCGTGCAGTTTCGGCTTTAGAAGATGCTTACAAAACACCTTTTATGATGTACTTCAGAGGGTTTAAATATCATGAAATTGCAGATAAACTAGATATTCCAATTGGTACTGTGAAGAATAGAATTCACATTGCTCGTAAAGAGTTGAAAGACAAATTACACATGTATGCGAATTAGTTTTTAGTTGATTGCTTGAGTTACGCTTCATCATTGCAAAAAAGAACTCTAATCAACTAAATCAATATTGTGTTTTCGATAGATTATGAAGACGCAATTGATTAGTTTTTTGGTTAACAGAAGAATGTCACAAAAGGTCGAGCAATTGTTCGACTTTTTTGTTAGGCTCATTTCCTTTTAAAAAAAGCACAAATCAAAACCAATCAAACAAATCAGGATTATCTTTGTTAGAGTTAGAAGTTAAGATAGTATTTGAGTTTTTATAATACTTAATAATATTGTGGCGTAAGCATTTAATGAAATTCCACTGTTTGAGCGGAGCGAGTTTGGAATTTCTTGATTTTCTTTTGCGGTCCGCCGCTGCGGTTACTTTTCTTTCATCAAGGAAAGAAAAGTAAGGTCTAAGACAAGGAGAAGTAGCCTTTCTGTATAATTGTTTTAACATGTTCTAAATAAGGAAACGTATAAATATCCTTCGGGGAAATTTTTCAATGAAAGTAATAGTAATAGGTTCAGGCTTTTCGGGATTATCAGTAGCAACAAGCTTAGCAGACAAAGGATACGAAGTAACTATTTTAGAGAAAAATAGTGTAGCAGGAGGTAGAGCAAGGGTTTTTCAAGCAGAGGGATTTACTTTTGATATGGGACCAAGTTGGTACTGGATGCCAGATGTTTTTGATAATTACTTTGCCAAGTTTAATAAAAAGACTTCCGATTATTATGATTTAGTGCGCCTTGATCCTTCATATTCAGTCATCCTTGAAGGCAACGAAACCATTAATTTACCAGCAAGTATTGATAAATTAGGAGATTTATTTGAAAGTATGGAAGCTGGAAGTAAGGCAAAGTTTCAGGAATTCTTGCGTCAGGCTGAATACAAATATGATGTTGGAATTAATCAATTTGTTTGGAAGCCATCAACGAGTATTACAGAATTTTTAAGTTTGAAATTGCTTTATGATGTGGTTCGTTTAGATGTTTTTCAATCCTTTGCTTCACATATCAGGAAGTTTTTCAAAGATGAAAAAATCCTAAAAATGATGGAGTTCCCGATTTTGTTTTTAGGAGCTACGCCAGAGAATACTCCAGCCATGTATAGTTTAATGAATTATGCAGAAATGAAGTTAGGTACTTGGTATCCGATGGGTGGCATGTTTAAAATTGTGGAAGGCATGGTGAAATTGGCGGAGGAAAAAGGCGTAAAAATACTCTTGAATCAAAATGTACAAAAGATAGAAGTAATAGATGGTTCAGCAAAAAAAGTAATTACGAATCAAGGTGAATTTATGGCTGATGTAATTGTAGCAAGTGCAGATTATCATCATGTTGAAGATAAATTATTGGGAGAAGAGTACCGCAATTATGATGAAGAGTATTGGAAGAAAAGAGTAATGGCGCCTTCTTCCTTGTTATTCTATTTAGGAATCAATAAACGAATTCCTAAATTATTACATCATAATTTGTTCTTTGATGAAGATTTCAAAGTACATGCGCATGAAATTTATACAGCCCCACAATGGCCTTCAAAACCATTGTTTTATGCTTCAGCACCCACAAAAACGGATGAAAGCATTGCGCCAGAAGGTTGTGAGAATGTGTTTTTACTAATTCCAGTCGCTCCAGATTTGGAGGATTCGGAAGAAACTCGTGAGAAATATTATCATATCATCATGGAACGTTTAGAAAAATACTGTGGCGTTTCTATTCGTGATGCAGTAGTTTTTAAAAGAAGTTATGCTCACAGTGATTTCAAAGCTGACTATAATGCTTTCAGAGGAAATGCTTATGGTTTAGCCAATACCTTGATGCAAACCGCTCTTTTGAAACCAAGTTTGAAAAGTAAAAAAGTGAAAAACCTATTTTATACAGGTCAATTAACAGTTCCTGGTCCTGGCGTACCGCCATCATTAATTTCAGGATTGGTCGTTGCCGAAGAAGTAAACAAAGCCTTTAGTATTTAAACCGCAATTATAATTGATAGTAATGAACCACATGGATTTATTTACAAAGACAACACTAGAATGCAGTAAGCTGATTACTGAAAATTATAGTACGTCTTTTACTTTAGGGATTAAAACGCTAGATAAACGTTTTCATCTGCCGATTTATGCCATTTATGGTTTTGTTCGTTACGCTGATGAAATTGTAGATACCTTTCATGGCTTTGATAAAAAGACCTTATTAAGTCGTTTTAAGGCAGAAACTTATTTAGCCATTGAAGAAGGAATTAGTTTAAATCCAGTTTTGCATGCCTTTCAATTAATGGTGAATCAATATAAAATTGATCATGAATTGATTGAAGCCTTCTTGCATTCGATGGAAATGGATTTATATTTTGCAGATTATAATCAAGACGGTTACGAACAATACATTTACGGTTCGGCAGAAGTAGTAGGATTAATGTGCCTAAGAATTTTCTGCGAAGGCGATGCTGAAATGTACGATAGATTGAAAGACGATGCACGACGTTTAGGTTCTGCCTTTCAGAAAGTAAATTTCTTGAGAGATATTAAATCTGATTTTCAAGAAAGAGGTCGTACTTATTTCCCCAATGTTGATTTTCAAAACTTTACTTTAGAAGATAAAAAGAGTATTGAAGATGACATTCAGGCAGATTTTGATGCTGCCCTTCGTGGAATCATCGCCTTGCCGCAAGGTGCTAAAGCAGGAGTATATTTGGCTTATAGATATTATTTGAGACTTTTCGATAAAATAAAAATTTGTCCAGCTTCCAAAATTCAGAACGAAAGAATCAGGGTACCCGATTTCCAGAAGATATTATTATTAGCCAGTACTTATTTCCAAGTAAGGCTCAACACGCTTTAACTAGTAGATATTACTAATAACTACGCCACTTGTTCGTTAAGGATGAGTGGCTTTTTTGTAACATTAATTTTTGTTTGTTAATCTTATAATATTTGTAAATTTGAAATCATTAATAGTAAAAGCTATTCTGTAGTTTATCTATTAGCACTCTTATGAAAAAAATAAAAGGTTTTTGTTTAGTCTTCTTATTGACAAATCTAATTTTCCTTGAAGCGTTTGCACAACGCCAAGTAATTTTTGATATGCCCAATAAAGCCTTGGCGATTGGAAGAGAAATAGAAATCTTTGAGGATAAAACTGCTTCATTAACGTTTGATGAAGTAAGTAAACGTCCTGATATTGGTGCATATTTTAGAAGAAGTTTACAGATAAACCCTAATTTTGGTGTTACTTCTTCGGTGATTTGGGCAAGAATAACCTTGCAAAATAGAACCTCTCAGAATTTATACCTTGAAATTGCCGAGGCTACCATTGATAGTATTGCTTTTTATAAAATTGATGCAGAAAAAAAAGTATCTTATTTGAAGTCAGGAACTTATGTGCCAATTCGACAAAGAGATGTTGAAACAAATTTTTATTTATTAGACCTCAATTTAGCACCTCAAGAAGCCAGTACTTATTATATTCGTTTTCAAAGCTCATTGCCTTTGTTGTTTCCACTCAGAGTTGCTCCTTTAAAAGTATATTTTGAAGATAATCATCCTAAAGACATTATGCAGGGTATTTATATCGGTATTATGCTTGTGATGGCGATTTTTAATTTCTTTATTTTTTTTACTGTCCGCACAAAAGTGTACTTATATTATGTGATTTACGTATTGTCGTTCGCTAGTTTTTTTGCTTACAATAAAGGTTTTATCAATGAGTTTATTTGGCCAAATGCTGTTTGGTTTAATCGGTTTGGTCCTATTTCTATTTCGCTGGGTATATCTTTTGGTTTATTGTTTGCCAATAGTTTTTTGAATGTAGAAAGGTATCTACCTATTTCTGACAAAATTGCGAAGGTATTAATCATATTGGTATTCATTTTAGTGACGACATATTGGTTTGGTTTGGGTAGAACAAGTATTATTTTACTGAATGCTGTTGCTTTTGTCATTGTGGTTTATGTATTGGTCATTGCTACTTATATCTGGATGAAAGGTTCTGAAGAAGCTTTATTCTTTTTAGGTGCTTGGTCGATTATGTTAGTCAGTGCCTTGATTTTTATCATGCAACTTTCTAATATTTTACCGAGTGATTATTTCACCAGAAATGCACTACAAGTTGGTTCAGCTTTGGAAGTTGTTATGCTCTCTTTTGCTTTGGCACATAGAATTAATAAAGACAGAAAAGAAAAAGAAAAATATCAAGCAGAAGTAATTCATCAATTGCAAGCCAATGACCAAATGCGTAATCGTATTGCTCGTGATTTACATGATGATATTGGTTCAACATTAAGTAGTATTGGTATTTTGAGTCAAGTTGTTGAAACACAGATTGATAAAAAAGATTCTTCTTTGAAAAAACTTGTAGGGAGAATCAGTGAAAGTTCACAAAATGTACAACGCTCATTAAGTGATATAGTTTGGACGACCAAACAGACTGAAGAAAGCTTGGATAGTGTAATTGTCAAAATGAAAGAGTTCACTGCCGAAATGCTAGAACCTAAAAATATTGATTATACTTTCAGTGTTTCAGACATAAGTTGTATCCAATTTTCACCTTTGAAACAGTATAATATCTATCTCATTTTCAAAGAAGCAGTGAATAATAGTGTTAAATATGCGCAAGCAAGTAATGTTGAAATTGCTATTTTTTTCACCGAAGAATACTTTACAATTATCGTGAAAGATAATGGAATTGGGTTTGATGAGGGCAATGTTAAGCAAGGAAATGGCTTAAATAATATGCAAGAAAGAGCATTGGCTATGAATGGGAAGATCCAAATTCTGACAAAACCACAGAAAGGGACTTTGATTGAACTAAAAGTGCCGCTCAATTCAAAATAGGATTTAATGAGCGTTTCTTTTTTGATAAATTGTATTATTGCTATTTTTTCTTTTTAATATCATATTAATTGCTTCGTTTTTATCTTTCTAAATATACTTCTATTCATTGATTTACAATCATTTATCTTTTTTATGGCTAATCTAGCCCTTCAATTTATTTCTTTGTTATTTTTTCATGTGAATAGCATTTTTCTAAGATAATATCCTTACCTTTGCACCCTAAAATGTAAATTTGAAAATCAGATAGTTTGAAGATTATAATTCTTACAATTTCGTTTTCAAATTAATTCATCGCACGGGCGAGCCCGTTTCAAATTTTCAAATTGAAATCATGCAAAGTATTCGTAACATTGCCATCATTGCTCACGTTGACCACGGTAAAACTACCCTCGTTGATAAAATTATCCATGCTTCAAAGTTATTTCGTGATAACCAAGAGTTCGGAGAATTAATTCTTGACAACAACGACTTGGAGCGTGAACGTGGTATCACTATCGTTTCTAAAAACGTATCTGTTCGCTATAAAGGCGTAAAAATTAATATCATTGATACTCCTGGTCACTCTGACTTTGGAGGTGAAGTAGAAAGAGTATTGAAATTGGCTGATGGTGTTTGCCTTTTGGTGGATGCTTTTGAAGGTCCAATGCCTCAAACTCGTTTCGTATTGTCAAAAGCGATTCAATTAGGATTGAAACCAATCGTAATTATTAATAAAGTTGATAAAGAAAACTGTCGTCCTGACGAAGTACACGAACAAGTTTTCGATTTAATGTTCAACTTAGAAGCTACTGAAGACCAATTAGACTTCCCTACATTATACGGTTCGTCTAAACAAGGTTGGATGAGTACTGACTGGAAACGTAAAACTGAAGATATTACAGAATTACTAGATGTAATCATCAATACTATTCCTCCAGCACCAGAAAACGAAGGTATTCCTCAAATGCAGATTACATCTTTAGATTATTCTTCATTCGTTGGTCGTATCGCTATCGGTCGTGTTCACCGTGGAACTTTCAAAGAAGGTATGCAAGTAGCTTTAATGAAAGCAGATGGTTCTGTAAAAAGAATGAAAATCAAAGAACTTCAAGTATTTGAAGGACTTGGAAGAGTAAAAGTATCGGAAGTAAGTGCTGGTGAAATTTGTGCAATGATGGGTATCGAAGATTTTGAAATTGGTGATACTGTTACTGACTACGAAACACCAGAAGCATTACCAAGAATCTCGATTGATGAACCAACAATGAACATGTTGTTTACCATCAATAACTCACCATTCTTTGGTAAAGAAGGTAAATTTGTAACGTCTCGTCACTTACGTGATCGTCTTTTCAAAGAAACTGAGAAAAACTTAGCCTTGAAAGTTGTTACTACTGATTCTGAAGATAAATTCTTAGTATTTGGTCGTGGTATTCTTCACTTATCTGTATTAATCGAAACGATGCGTCGTGAAGGTTATGAATTACAAGTAGGTCAGCCACAAGTAATTTTCAAAGAAGGTGAAAACGGCGAACGTTTAGAACCAGTTGAAACTTTAGTAGTTGACGTTCCAGACGAATCAGCAGGTAAAGTAATTGAATTAGCAACGCAAGGTAAAGGTGAGTTGTTGATTATGGAACCTAAAGGTGACTTACAACACTTAGAATTCAACATTCCTTCACGTGGATTGATTGGTATGCGTTCTAAAGTATTGACAGCTACTTATGGTGAAGCTATCATGGCACACCGTTTCAAAGCTTATGAGCCTTATAAAGGAACTATCCCTGGTCGTATCAACGGTTCATTGATTTCTATGAACTCAGGTGTTGTTACTCCTTATGCAGTAGATAAATTACAAGACAGAGGTGTTTTCTTTATCGACCCAACTGAAGAAGTTTATGCAGGTATGGTAGTTGGAGAGCACAACCGTCAAAATGATATTGAAGTGAACCTTCAAAATGCGAAACAATTGACTAACATGCGTGCTTCTGGTACAGACACAAACGTTAAAATTGCTCCGAAAATCCAATTCTCTTTAGAAGAATCTATGGAATACATCCAAAAAGATGAATACCTAGAGGTTACTCCAAAGTCGATTCGTATGCGTAAAATTTACTTGGATCCAAGTATGCGTAAACGTATGGAACAAAAAGCTGACTAGTACAAAAAACAAAACCCCTCTGATTCAAGTCGGAGGGGTTGTTTATGTTACCACTAATTGCTTTATTATTTGTACTTATATAGACATGGTACTTTTAATAAAGGTTGTTTGGTAAATGAAAAAAACTTTTATTTTTCTTAAAATAGCATCTGCAACACTACTGAGTCTTCATTTCTTTATTTCATTTTGTTATATATTCTCCCATTCACTTCTTGTTATTAAGCTTTTCTGGTATTGATTTCAATTGTGGAATAGAATTAGCTATTCTAATAAGATACTATTCTTTTATCACTAGACAGTGAAGAAAGAGCTATTCCTTTATTTTGAAATAAATAAACAAGTGTAGTAGTTAATATTAATAATAGGTCAATAAAAAACGGCAGCTGAATTTAATTCAGACTGCCGTTTTTGTTTTATCGAACCCAACCGATATTATTTTTTCTTCGGTTTGTCAGGAAGAATACGGATATCATCAGGGTTTTTAGGATCAATATAGAATCTATATTTAGCTACTGGTCCTACAGGCTTACAATCTCCAGGATTCAAGCGTTGAACTTCGTATTCATAGATTGATGGATTCTTCGGTAATGGAAGATCATCTGGCCATTTCACTTTAGGATTCTCTGTTACGTTTTCGTAGTTAACATAGTTGCTTGCAGGCTTAGTAGATTTCTTACGAGGTACCAATTTCTTAGGTACAGTAGCTACAGCAGGTTTTACTACTTTACGACGAGGTTTTGCTTTCATTGTGTTTGGTGCAGTTGTTCCACCAAATACTTTAAACATATACTGGTCAGTAGTAGGTTTACTAGAAGCTATCATTGCCACTGGTTTAGCTTTGTAACCAAAACTAGCTGCATCAGCTTCTGAGAAAACTTTATTTTGAACTACCGACTGTACTGAATAGTAATAGAAATTACACTCATCTCCGTTTACTAATGCAACATTATCAGGTAATGTTAAGCTAGTATTTTTAGTAGTTTGCTGATAGATTGGAGTATCAGAGCCATCAGCTTTGTAAAGTTTGAATAAGTATTCTTCTTGGTCTGGATTCGGAGAATTACTTTTCCATTTGAATACAGGTTTTTCTGAAGATTTATAGTCGTACATTTTACCATTTTCACCCAATAAGGTTGGTGCATAAGCAACAATTGGAGCTGGAGGAGGAGGTAATAAAGTATAAACAGTTTTGCCATTGTCTTCTCCGAAAGTATGAGATAAAGCAAGCCCAAAGTTATAACCACCATGAGTACTTACATCTTCCTTCGTTAAAGTTTTGGTAGATCCTTGAGAAACGTCTTCACCTACAGTAGTAAATGGTGTTTCTGTAATGAAGCCTTGTGCATTAAGACCTAACGCCCAAGTTTTGGCAATTTTGTAGGTTACATCAAGAGCAATACTTGCTCCAAGCTTATTTTTTGAAGCAGAAGAGTTCATTCTGAAAATTAATGATTGTGCACCAAAATTTCCATCTTGTAAATAAGCGCCAAAACGTGGAGCCGAAGTATTGAATAAACCACCACGAGCATCAACGTTGACATTGAATTTTTTACCGATAGGAATATCTAAAGATGGACCAATCAATAAATAAAAGTCTTCAAGGCTTGATACTTTGTCATATAATACCGCAGATGCTGGCAAGTTGTCAGGAAGTTTACCTGATAATTTTAATGCTTCAATATTTTTGTAAATTCTTCCATCAGGTCCACTATAGTCATCACCTACCTGAAAGAATTGATAACCTCCAGTGATACCGATACCAATTATACCCCATTGACGAGTAACAGAAAGCGAGTTAAACGCACCCGGTTTCAAGAACATCGTTATATCTTTTCCATTTACAGTATTCCCTACAGGAATCGTAATACCTACTCTATCTGTAATTTTCCAATAGCGCTTACCTTGTACTGCTTTTAAAACATTGCTGTTTTTGTAAAAAGCAGAATCAAGATAATATCCATCTGCAACCGTTTTTACAACTTGACCATTTGAATAAGTCGTTGTTGTAATTCCATTGTCTGTGATTGTACTTACAATCGTTGGTTTAGTACTTGAGGTTTTAGAGTCTTGAGCAAATGATGGACTGCTCAATGCTAGACAAGTAAGTAAACCCAAACCGATTTGAGTTGACTTGTTTTGCAAAAGACTTCTCTTTGAAAAAATCTGTTTCATAACTTGTTTGATTTAAGTATAAATGATGGGGTACTGAAATAGATTTATTAGAAATAATCAATATAAAATTTATAAGTAAAAGTACCTCTTTTTAAGCAAATAATTAGTGATATTCTCTGAAAAAAGCACTTATTTTGAAAAAAAGCATACCGAATTTTATTTTAACTGTTTTAGATACTAATAAATCTTAAATTTGTACATTATTTAAATTTACTCGGGTTATACGTCATCACTATTTTCTCTCTAAAGCTAAAAAATCACATTATTTTTTTTGTAATTAAATGAGTTTTAAAAGTGTGGAAATGGTGTTTGTTTATATCCTTTTGTAACTAAAAAAAAAGCTTAAAAAACCATGCCAGTAAATAACGAAATCAAAAGAATTACTACACATATCTTACAAGAAATGAAAAATAGGGGTGAAAAAATCTCTTGCTTAACTGCTTACGACTATTCGATGGCTCGTATTGTAGATGCTGCAGGGGTTGATTTAATCCTCGTGGGTGATTCGGCTTCTAATGTAATGGCTGGTCATGAAACTACTTTGCCTATTACACTCGACCAAATGATTTATCATGCTAATTCGGTAGTGAAAGCAGTGAAAAGAGCCCTCGTTGTAGTTGATATTCCTTTTGGTTCTTATCAAGGGAATTCTACAGAAGCACTTCGATCTGCCATCAGAATTATGAAAGAATCGGGTGGTCATGCTGTGAAAATGGAAGGTGGTTCTGAAATTAAAGAGTCAATAATCAGAGTGTTAAGTGCAGGAATTCCAGTGATGGGTCATTTAGGCTTAACTCCCCAATCAATATATAAATTTGGCACTTATAGTGTAAGAGCAAAAGAAGATGTTGAAGCAAATAAATTAATTGAAGATGCACAAATGTTGGATGAAATTGGTGCTTTTGGTGTTGTACTTGAAAAAATACCTTCTAGTCTGACTAAAAAAGTATCTGAAAGTATTTCGATTCCAACGGTTGGGATTGGTGCCGGGCCTGATGCTGATGGACAAATTTTGGTTATTCATGATATGCTAGGTATTAATAAGGAGTTTAAACCGAGATTTTTGAGAAGATATGCTGATTTAGACGGTATTATGAATGAGGCAATTTCTCAATATATTCAAGATGTGAAATCACTTGATTTCCCGAATGAAAAAGAAAGTTATTAATTAATAAAAATCGAGTTGTAACAGTATTGGCTCGTAAAATAAACATAAAAATGAAAGACTTTCACGTAGTTTATGAAGACAATCATATTATAATTGTCAATAAAAGGGCTGGAATTTTAGTGCAGGGGGATTCTACTGGTGATAGAACATTAACAGATGCGGTTAAAGAATATATCAAAAAAGAATACAACAAACCGGGAGATGTATTTTTACATCCAGTTCATCGTCTTGACAGACCTGTAAGTGGTTTAGTAATTTTTGCTAGAACCTCTAAAGGCTTGGAGAGAATGATGGAATTGTTCAGAAAAAGGGATATTCAAAAAACCTATTGGGCAATTGTAAGACGCAAACCTAAAGATGCTAAAGGAAAATTAGTGCATTGGATTGTGAAAGATGAGGCTAAAAACGTAGTAACAGCTCATGAAGTAGAAGTAAAGGGCTCGCAAAAGGCGGAACTTAACTATAAAGTTTTAGGGGAAATCAATAAACATTTTTTGATTGAAGTTGAACCCATTACTGGCAGACCTCACCAGATTCGAGTTCAACTTGCTTCAATGGGTTGTCCAATTCGTGGAGACTTAAAATATGGTTTTGACCGCCCTAATGCTGATGCAAGTATTAATTTACATGCAAGAAGAGTCTATTTTATTCATCCAATTAAGAAAGAGCCTATTATTTGTAAGGCTGCAGTTCCAGCAAATGCTTTCTGGGAAGAGTTCTTAGAACTTGATCCAGATGATTTCAAACAAAAGAATCTGGATTTTCTTCATGAATAAGTGGATGATGAGAAACATCATTTGAAATTTGTTCGAAGAGGTCGCTCATTGAATGCTTAACACCTTGAAGTATCCCCGATACAATGCTAAGAGGAAGAATTAATGGCAAAAATATAAGCCATTGTAAAATCATGAATTGATTAAATTTTTTCATTGTATTATTTATATTATTGATAGTGGTTGGTTATTGCTAATTGTGTTGTAAAAATATTAATTATTCTTAATATATCAACATTTTTTACTTTGAAAATATTACAATAAAATAATATTTTTTCTGTCAATATATCAAAAAGGCTCATGATTATTCAAAATCATGAGCCTTTTGTCTTTAAACTTTTGAAAAGTAAGTTGTTAACTTTATCAATAAAAATAGCCCTAGCTAAAACTAGGGCTATTTTTATTTCACTAAATCCATCAATGTGTTGGCTTCTAAAACGGCTAGATTGGCATCTCTCCATTTTTCCATAACATTTCTTAATGAACAACTTTCCTCATCTCCACAGTCATCACATTTTCCGTAGAAATGCAATGAAACACATAAAGTTGGTGAAATTGGACCATCGATGATACGAATGATTTTAGCAAAACTTACTTGGTCTGGTGGAATTCTCAAATAATAGCCTCCGCCTTTTCCTTTTTGGCTTTGTAAAAGCCCATGATTGCGTAATTCAAGGAGGATTGCTTCTAAAAATTTCTTAGGAATATTTTCTGATTCAGCAATATTTGAAATAAGTAATGGCCCTTTTTCATACTCACGAGCTAGTACTTTTAAGGCTTTCAAAGCATATTTAGCTTTTTTAGAAATCATAATGATGAAGTTTTAATTTTTTGCTTCGTCCATAAAATACTTGTAATGAAACATTTTATGCCTGCACTTTTTAGTGAAAAGCTAATATTATATCTACTAAGTTCAGGAATTCCATTCGATTGATAGACAAAAGTACATAAATTATCATAATTTATAATACGATTGATAATTCATAGAAACCAAATAATTTTGAGGGGCTCTCGAAAAATATAAATAATATCATAAAATAGTTATATGCTTTTATTTGTTTTTCGGAAAATGAGGCTGATTGCTTTTATTTTCAAGCATTCATGAAAATTTTTCACAATACTTTTTCTGAGAAAATCCACAGTTTTTATTCGATAGTGTGAATTTTGAGTCAAATTGGGGATTTTTTTGTACAGATTTCTGCAATAGATGTGTAGCAGCTTTTTGAAATTTATATAGATAGAACAAAACCCACAAACTAGAAGTCTGTGGGTTTGTGTATCACACTACCTTTATTTTACTAAGTTTTTATTGAAATGTTGGAAATGGATCTGTGAATTTCCCTCTCTTTTCCATCAACATGATTTCATCTTCTGTACAAATACACGTTTCTAATTCTTCAATGATGGTTTCTTTATCTAAATCCTGACCGATAATTACCAATTCGTTTACTCTATCGCCAAATCGCTCATCCCAACGTTGCATGATGATTTCTTGATTTTCTTTCCAAGCAGGATACCATATTCTTTCCCAAGATGGTACTCCTGCCCACCAAGTACCTGCTGAATCTGCTCGTACAGAACCACCAGCTTGTCCCCAATTGAGTGCATCTTTTGGTCGTGAAGCAATCCAGAATAAACCTTTTGAACGGATAATTCCTCCATGCCAATAATTATTAATATAATTCCAGAATCTTTCTGGATGAAAAGGACGGGCATCTCTGAAAACAAACGAGCTAATGCCATACTCTTCGCTTTCGGGTGTATGCTTTGCTTTATTTAATTCTTCTATCCATCCGCTTGAAGTAGAAGCTTCTTCAAAGTCAAACATGCCAGTATTCAGAATTTCAATTGGGTTTATTTTTCCAAATGACGATTGGAGTACTTTCGCATTTGGGTTCAATTTTTGAATAATTGCTTTTAATTCCCCAAGTTTCTGCTGGTCAAGTAAATCGGTTTTGTTCAGCACGATTACGTTGGCAAATTCAATTTGGTCTGTCAGAAGATTCACGATTGCTCTAGCATCACTTGGGTCTTCATCATTCATTCCACGTGTCCAAACGGTATCAATTGAACCAAAGTCTTTCGCAAAATTGAAACAATCAACTACGGTTACCATTGTGTCAAGTCTTGAGAATTTAGATAAATCAATACCATTTGCTTCATCTACATAACTAAATGTTTGCGCAATTGGCAGAGGTTCGGAAATACCTGTCGATTCAATCAAAAGATAATCAAAGCGATTTTCTTTGGCTAAACGTTCTACCTCTTGCATCAAATCTTCACGAAGTGTGCAGCAAATGCAGCCGTTAGACATTTCGACCAACTTTTCTTCGGTTCTTGATAAAGTATTTTCTTGTTTTACCAATTGGGCATCTACATTGATTTCACTCATATCATTTACAATGACGGCAACCTTCAGGTTTTCTTTATTGTGTAAGATATGGTTGAGTAAAGATGTTTTTCCTGCGCCTAAAAAACCGCTTAGGACTGTAACTGGGAGTTTTTTATGTGACATTTCTTGCAATTTCTAAGGTTGACTAAATGAGTGATAATTAAAGCAATTGACGAAAAATAGCCTACTAGATTCAAGTACTTGAAATCTTCTTCGAACAAAATGGAGCAGGCAAAAAGTACGAAGAAGCTCCAAAAGGCAATAGTTATTTTGGAAGAAGTAGCTTCTTTAGTCGTGAAATAAACAGCGATGAAACAAATTGTTAGGAATAAGTAATCCCAATAATGGATTCCTTCATGAGATGAAATATCCATTTTGGTTTCATAAAATGTTTTAACGAACATCACAATCGGTGTGGCTAAACAATGCACAAGGCAGATTCCTGAACCTGCTATGCCTAAGTAATCGTAAAGATATTTTGAGATTGAATTTTTCATATTTGCAACAATGTTGCAAATATAGAAGGAAGATTTTTATTTTCGCAACAATAGTGCAAAAATATTCAGAACAAATATTATCTTTGCAACAGTATTGCAATTATATGAAAATCAACAGATATGAAATTGACAAAAAGATTACTCTTGACGCCAATGATAGCAATGGTTTTGCTTTCGGCTTGCAAAAAAGATGAACCTATCCCACAAGAAGACAATGAAAACTTAACAACGGTAAGTTTGAAATTTACAGAGAATGGCGTTACGAAAACATTTTCGTTCAAAGACCTTGATGGAACTGGAGGAAATGCGCCAACGATTGATAAGATTTCTTTAGAAGCAAATAAGACTTACACTTTAGCAGTAGCGATTTTAGATGAAACAAAATCGCCAGTTGAAAATATTACAGAAGAAATTGACGAACAAAAAGATGAACATTTGTTTGAGTACATTTCTAATCCTACTTCATTATTGACATTTTCTGGGAAAGATAAAGATTCAAGAGGTTATGATGTGGGTTTGACTGCAACAGTTAAAACGTCAGCCGCTGGCACAGGGAAGTTACAAGTTGTACTTCATCACCAACCACCAGTAAATGGTACTCCAGTTAAAAATGGTTCATTTACAGTTGGTAGCACAGATTTTGATGGAACGTTTGACGTGGAGGTTAAGTAGATTTTAAAAGCAAGAAGCAAGAAGCAAGAGACAAGATAAAAGAGAGCTATTATACTTTAGTCTTATTTCTTGTCTCTTGCTTCTTGTCTCTGACTTGACAAAACCTCCTTAAAATTTCAACAAATCTCCTTTTTCAATTCCTTTCCTTTTGCAGTATCCTGCATTTACTTCTAATACATATTTTGCATTTTCGTAGGATGGAATCGCTTCTTCTGAAAATGGAATTCTGTTGGCTTGTATCGTTACGATTTTCTTTTGTTCATCTAAAAACATGATGTCTAGCGGAATAAAAGTATTTTTCATCCAAAAACTTTGTGGTTCATTGTTGGGCATGACGAATAACATGCCACAAGAATCAGGCATCGAACGACGAAACATTAATCCTTGCTCAGTTTCTTTGTCATTATCTGCAATTTCTATTGTTAACTTTTCTTTAATTCTCACAAATTCCAATTCTCCTTCTTTAGTAAAAACTGGTTCAGCAATATCTGTATTTGGACTGGTAATTGCTGTTTCAGTTTCGGTAGAAGGCGTATTGAAATAGCTAATTAAGCTTGAAGAGAAGAAACCACCCAAAAGTAGTACAAGTACTAAAAAGATAATAATTGCTTTTTTCATCGTATATAATTCTGGAAAGTATGTTGTTGAGTAATATTAGATTAATTAATGATTTTAGGATTAGAAAATTTGATTGAAATTTAAGTAATTTTACTTGTTATATATCCAATTTCAACGAAAACGCTTGCCCAATCATTTTATTTTAAAGGCATAAAAATTCTATTTTAACAATACAATTAAACAGATTGGCAGACTAATTTTAACATTAAAACTGTTTATACTTTAACTAACGTTGAAAAAAGCCTCTTTATAGACAAAAGTATTTTTATACTTCAGCCCAAAAGGCATTTCATCTACTTTAAAATGGACATATCCGAAATCATTAAATACTTATCTGATTCTAAAGAAATCATTGGTGCGGGTCTTTTTGCGATTACCTTTGTAGTATATGCCGAAAACGGATTGTTTTTTGCTTTTTTCCTTCCGGGGGATTATCTGCTTTTTTTAACGGGTGTTTTTGTAGGAACAGGCTTCTTGAAATATGCTATCGGAACAGTTTTATTGTACCTTTTTGTGGCGGCTGTTTTGGGCTCATTGACTGGCTTTCTGTTTGGGCGGTTTTTTGGGAGTAATCTCGAAAATAAACCAGATACTTGGTATTTCAAGCAAAAGCATTTGGATTCTACTCGTGATTTTTTTGAAAAGTACGGTAGCCAAGCCTTAATAATTTGTCGATTTTTACCATACATTCGTACTTTTGCGCCAATTTTGGCAGGAATTAGTCGAATGAATTATCCCAAATACCTTTTTTATAATGTCGTTGGCGGAGCCGTTTGGGTGGGTTCTTTAGTAGGTGGCGGTTATTATTTTGGCGTAGAATTCCCTTGGATTATCAATTACGTTCATTACGTCATATTTTTCTTTTTAGCAATTACTACTTTTACAGTGGTAAAAGGGTATCTGAATTTTCGGAATAAATAAAATCTCAGAACGAGATTCTCAATGACAATGCTTACAGATTTTGGTTATATCTTACTTTTTATCATTTCAGCGATAGTTTTTGTTGCTGTAATTTTGTTTCTCGCAAAACTCATTCGTCCTAATCGTCCGAATGAAGAAAAACTCACTACTTATGAATCTGGTGAAGAACCAGACGGAAACGCCAATGTCCGTTTTAACATTCGTTTTTATGTAATCGCCTTGATTTTTATCCTTTTTGATGTAGAACTTATCTTTTTATTTCCTTGGGCAACTGTTTTCGGAAATAAGCGACTAATTGCTGAAACAGATGGTTTGTGGGGTTGGTTTTCGCTGGTCGAAATGTTTGTGTTTGTAGGCGTATTACTCATTGGTTTGGCTTATGCTTGGATAAAAGGACATTTAGATTGGGTGCGCCCTGAAGTAAAAACTACCGAATACGAATCAAAGATTCCAACATCACTTTACGATAAAATCAATCAAAAGTATAGCTAGTAAAATCATTAACATCTTGGAGAATCGTAGAAAAGCCTTCTTTTTTACCATTTATTGTCCTTTTCTAAATGTTGATGGCATGGCGATTTTTCCGTTTGTATTGGTCAAATCAAAAAATCCTCCTGAAGTATTGCTGAATCATGAGCGTATTCATCTTGCTCAACAAATGGAATTATTCATTTTGCCTTTTTATTGTTGGTATTTTTTGGCGTATTGTTGGAACAGATTTAAAGGACAAAATCATCATCAAGCTTACCAAAATATTATTTTTGAAAAGGAAGCTTATGAAAATGACGAAAATCTACAATATTTAACCAGTCGTAAAAAATGGAGTTTTGTAAAGTATAGATAAGATTACCATAAATTTTGCGGACAAAGTACTCGTCGGCGATTGTTCAACATTACGCCAATTACAACTTCATGTGAGCCTCTCGAACGTTCTTTCAAGCCCGATAAAGTAAAGTCGTAAGAGTAACCTAAATTAATTAAGGAGCTGATATTTACGCCTAACAACCCTACAAAAGCATCTTTATGTCTGTAAGAAGTTCCGAACCAAAATCTATCTCGGAAAACAGCTTTCACATTTACATCAAAACTTAAAGGAGCTTGTGCGACTCTTTTGATGAGCGTAGAAGGGATAATCGTCCAATCGTTACTAATTTCTTGTCTGAAACCTGCTGTTAAAAAGTAATGCGGAACGGCGTTTCCAATCCAACTTTGAGTATTGTTGTCTTTATTTTTATAATTAAAGCTGTTGAAAATAAATTGATTCGCCGAAATTCCAACAAAAAAAGTTTTGGAGTATAACCAAGTGCCTACATTCAGATTGGGCTGAATGGCTGTCAGTTTAGAGCCTGCAACAATTACTTGATCTGGGTTGTCTTTTACTTGTACTTTACTAAAATCAACACCATACTGTGAGATTCCACCCGAAAACCCAACAGATAATTTAATTTTATTGGTTACTGGAACATGTAAAGCGTAACTCAGATTCAAACTATTCTGAGTATTTGCTCCTGTTTTATCAGCAACCAAGATAAAGCCAATGCCATGATGAGCTGGTACTTTGGCAGAACCGTTGAAATTATTTGAAAGTGCCATTGGGCGTCGAATAGATTTACTAAAGTTGGGTCTTGCTCCAGTACTTGTAATATCTGTTTTGCCAATTGCTAAATGTGCCGAAACATAATAAGTAAGTGGAGCGCCTTCAAAGTCTGTCCATTGATTTCTGTAACCTGTTTTAATATCTGTATAGTCTTCAATCCCCGAAACGGCTGGGTTGATTAAATAACTGTTCATCATGTATTGACTATACTGTGGTTTGGTTTGTGCAACTGCCCAAAAATGAGCAGTAATCATCAAAAAGACAAGTATAATTTTTTGCATAAGAGCGATGAAGTTCACATTTTAAAATAAAGATAAGAATTAAAGAAGTTTTTTTGGTAATATTCTAATAACAGTCCAACCTTTTTAAAGGATTTGATGTCTCTTAGAGTACTTGTAGATAATTTATGGGGTAAATTGGCTTAAGCAGAAGGCTGATTGGAAATAGAATAGGGGAAAGAGCTTAGTTTATTGTCGTTGAGTTAAATAATTAATAATCAAAGATATAAGTAAAATAATTTGATTGTTTTGAAACCTTATTCCTTTTTATCACGTAAATGAAAATGAACGACGATTAGATTTTTCATGAAGTATATTCTAAATACATTTCATGAAAATTAAAGATAATTAAATAGCTTATGGAGAATATCGAAAGCCTTTAGGAAATTTCTAAAGGCTTTTTTGTTGAATTTTTTATAGGAAAAGAACAAAGTCTAAAAGTTCTACGTTAAACTTGTAATTCAAACAAGACTGTCTGGATTTTACATATCAAACGCATAAGGCAATAATGCAAATACATCAACTACCTTTAGAGACCGTAAATCAATTTTCGTCTCTTTTCTTAGACTTCATCAATCAAAACACAAAAACGAAAGATTTTTACGAGAATTATCCATCCATTCAAGGTTTTGAAAAACAAATTGCACTCAAACAGTTTGATGTTACTAAACGCAAAGTTTTAGTAGAAACGTTAAAACAGCAGTATTCAGGTATAGGTAATTACCCAGATTTTGATATTCTTTTATCAGAAAATACTTTCACGGTTACAACTGGACACCAACTTAATATTTTTACTGGACCACTTTATGTGATTTATAAATTGGTTACGGTGATTAACTTGGCAAAATCGCTAAAAAAAGCCTTTCCTGAGTACAATTTTGTGCCAGTTTATTGGATGGCAACCGAAGACCATGATTTTGCAGAAATCAATCATTTTTCTTTATTCGGAAAAAAACTAGCTTGGGAAACGGCTCAAAAAGGGGCAGTTGGAAGAATGAATCCTAAGGAATTGGAAAGTTTGATAACAGAAATGGCTGAATGTCCTGCTGTTTTCAAAGATGCTTATCTGAATAGCGAAACACTTGCAAATGCTGCCCGATGTTACGCTAACGAATTGTTCGGAAACCAAGGTTTAGTTTGTATTGATGCTGATGATAGAAACCTGAAAAAACTTTTTGCACCCATTATTAAAAACGATTTACTGCATCACACCGCTTTTGATGTTGTCTCAAAAACTTCTGAAAATCTCGAATCTTTGGGTTATAAAACCCAAATTTCCCCACGTGAAATCAACTTCTTTTATTTGGATAATGGTCTGCGTGAACGCATCGTAAAAGAAGAAAATACTTATAAAGTTCTCAATACTGATTTATCTTTTTCTGAAACAGAAATAATGACGATACTTGAGAATGAACCAGAAAAGTTTAGTCCGAATGTGGTATTAAGACCTGTTTACGAAGAAGTAATTCTTCCGAATTTGGCTTATATAGGCGGACCGTCTGAAGTGCCTTACTGGTTGCAATTGAAGAGTATTTTTGATTTTCATCAAGTTGAATTTCCAATTTTAATGCCACGGAATTTTTGTTTGGTTGTTAACAAAGCAACAGCCAAGAAAATGGAAAAATTGGATTTAACGAGCGAAGATTTATTCTTAGATGAAATTAGTTTGAAAAAGAATTTCATTGAAAAACATACTGAAAACAGTTTAAGCTTATCAAACGAGAGTAATGCTTTTGTGCAGGTTTTTGATGAAATTTTGGCGAAAGCTGTTAAAATTGATAAAACACTGGAAGGTGCAGTAAAAGGCGAACAACAAAAAGTATTGAATGCCCTTGAAAACTTAGAAAAGCGTTTGAAAAAGGCTGAGGAAAGAAATCATGAAACAGAAGTAAATCAGCTTTTGGGCGTAAAACAAAAGCTTTTCCCGAATGGAACGCCACAGGAACGAAGCGAAAACTTCTTGAATTTCTATTTGAATAATCCTGAATTTTTAAATCAAGTTTCGGAAGTTTTCGACCCGCTGAATTTTAAATTTTATGTAATTATAGAAGAATAAAAACATTTGTTCATAAAAAAAGAGGAAAGTATCCTTGTGATACTTTCCTCTTTTTTTATGCCTTTTTGGATGATATTCAAGGAATTGGCAATACTTTACTTTCTTTGAAAGTTGATAAAATGACCATCGTTTGTGTACCTGCAACTTCTTCAATTTCATTGATTTTTTCAAGCATCAATTTTTGGTATGAAGCAATATCTTTAGCAATTATCTTCAATAAGAAATCTCCAGAACCAGTAACGTGGTGACATTCAATGACTTCTGGAATTTGGTTGATTTGCGCAACGAACGATTCTGTTACTTGTTTTTTATGTCCAATTAAAGTAACAGTAACGAATGTGGTAACTCCTAAGCCTACTTTTTCACGATTTAATTGTGCGTGATAACTTTCAATAATCCCCGCAGTTTCTAATTTTTTAACACGTTCAAGTGTTGGTGCAGGTGATAGTCCTATTTCTTTTGATAATTGTGCATTAGTAATTTTAGCATTTTGTTGTAAAATTTCTAATACTTTATGGTCTATTTGATCTAGTTTAATACTCATTTCTTCGGAGTTTAGAATTGATGAAAGCCAAAAACACCATTGATAATTTCAATGGTTTTCAGAATTACATGATTGTTAGTAATGGGTTATTTTTAGTGCGATAGGAAATCTATTGCAAATCTAATAGCTTTTTTGTGATTTTTATAAGAAATTCTACAAAAAAGCAGTTTTTTAGAATAATATTTTTATTATTCGGTAATTATATACCTATCTATTAATAAAATTCTGTGAAAACAGAATTTATAAATGAAAATAGGAAAATTCAAAACAGAATCTTATTTTGTATAAATGCCTACTTTCGCTTAGAAATTTTGTTGAAAGAAATTTTTCTTTGCAAAGTACATTTAAAACGAAAGTCTTCAGCAAGACTTTTAGCTTGATGTTTCGTTGCTCTGCCTTGTACACGTTCACGCCACATTCGCCACGACGAGGCTTTCATTTCTCTTCGCATCAATTCTATTACTTCTTGTTCTTTCAGTCCGAATTGTACCAGAATGGCGTCGAATGGAGTGCGGTCTTCCCATGCCATTTCAATTATTCTATCAATATCTTGTTCGTTAAGTAATAAATCTTTCAATGTTATGTTTATAAATTAGTGAGTTGTGATTGCGGAAATCGTTTCAACAATGGTCATTCTGATAGTTGATATTTTTAAACTATGTATAAGTTATGAGTTGGAAACTCGTTCCACTGACATTCTAAAGCCCATTGCTTATAACCTTCGTAGCTAAAAAATGTTTTTTAAATCTGATTTGCTAGAAAACGCTGATTCATTCCCTAAAAAATCCGTAATTTCGTAAGATAGTCTTGTCACGATTTTGTTAATTAGCAAAACAAATGCTAATATGCGATAACCAACAAATTGATAACGATTCAGCTTATGGCAGAAGAAGAAAAAAAATCACTTAATTTCCTTGAACAAATTGTAGAAGAAGATTTACAATCGGGTAAACACGGTGGACGTGTTTTGACTCGTTTTCCACCTGAACCTAATGGATATTTACACATTGGGCATGCTAAATCAATTTGCTTGAACTTTGGCTTGGCTGCAAAATATGGCGGACAAACGAATCTTCGTTTTGATGATACTAATCCAGAAAAAGAAGAGACAGAATATGTAGATTCTATCAAAGCCGATGTACGTTGGCTTGGATTTGAATGGGCTGGCGAAGAATTGTATGCTTCTAATTATTTTGAAAGCCTTTATCAGTTTGCTGTAACACTTATCAAAAAAGGTTTGGCTTATGTAGATGACCAAACGTCTGAGCAAATCGCTTCTCAAAAAGGTAATCCTAATTTCCCTGGTGAAGATAGCCCTTACCGTTATCGTACTGTGGATGAAAATTTAGATTTGTTCAGTAGAATGCGAGCTGGTGAGTTTGGAGATGGAGCCAAAGTATTGAGAGCTAAAATTGATATGGCGCATCCGAACATGCACATGCGTGACCCTTTGATGTATCGTATTAAACACGCTCCGCATCATCGTACTGGTGATACTTGGTGTATTTATCCGATGTATGATTTTGCCCATGGTCAGTCGGATTCTATCGAAGAAATCACTCATTCAGTTTGTACTTTGGAGTTTGATGTTCATCGTCCATTATACGAATGGTTTATCGAAAAATTAGGCATTTATCCTTCGCATCAATACGAATTTGCCCGTTTGAATCTTACTCATACAGTAATGAGCAAACGCAAATTACTTCAATTAGTGAACGAAGGAGTGGTAGATGGTTGGGACGACCCACGTATGCCAACGATTTCGGCATTGCGTCGTCGTGGTTTTACGCCAGCGTCAATTCGTAATTTTTGCGAGAAAATCGGTGTTGCCAAAAGAGATAATTTAATCGACGTAGGAGTATTAGATTACTGCGTTAGAGAGGATTTGAATAAATTGGCTACGAGAGTAATGGCGGTTTTAGACCCATTAAAAGTAGTTATTACCAATTACCCTAAAGGCGAAGTAGAAGAATTACAAGTAGAGAACAACCCAGAAGACGTAAATTCAGGAAGTCGTGCTGTACCATTTAGTCGTGAGATTTATATTGAACGAGACGACTTTATGGAAGTACCAATGAAGAAATTTTTCCGTTTAGGCCCTGGTTTAATGGTTCGTTTAAAAGGTGCTTATATCATCAAATGTGATGATTTCATCAAAGACGAATTTGGCAATATTACCGAACTTCACTGTAGTTATATTCCAGAAAGCCGTTCGGGTTCTGATACTTCTGGTATCAATGTAAAAGGCACGATTCACTGGGTGTCAATTCAACATGCCGTAAAAGCAGAAGTAAGAATCTATGATAGATTATTGATTTTGGAAGATGCTTCGCAAGTAGGAGATGACTTCAAGAAATTTATCAATCCAGATTCTTTGACAGTTCTTCCTGAAGTATTTGTAGAACCTAGTTTGAAAGAAGCGAAAGTAGGAACCAATTACCAATTTATGCGTAAAGGCTATTTCTGTTTAGATTTAGATGCTACAGAAGAACACTTGGTCTTCAATAGAACCGTAGGCTTGAAAGATACTTGGGTAAAAGAGAAAAGTAAGTAATAAGGATTCTTTGCTATAAAAAAGGTTGCTAATATTTGTTCTTGTACAAATATTAGCAACCTTTCTCTTTTAGTAAGAAGCTTGATAATCAATCGTAAAAACAGTAATTGATATTTTGTCTTTACTTACTTTAATGGGGAAAATATTACCATTGCCATCGAATGAGTTTGCGTATAATCCTTTATCGCCTTCACGAACAAATAAAGAATATCGTCCTTCTTCTAGGCTTACACAAAATTTACCATCTTCATCAGACTTTACACTTTTAATAAATTTGGTAGCAATGGTTTGATAAAAACCGTTTTCACGGGTTGTTTCTGCGGTATTGGTAAGGTCGTAAACAACTAATTCTCTTTGTGCTGGTTTGGCTTTCGGTGTTGGTTTATCAGGTGAAGGCATCATATTTCCAGCCTTCCAGAAAATAGTTCCACAAATTCCCTGCTGTACCAAAGCCGAACTACTGGAGTCTGCTTTAGCACCAGTGGATGTTTCGTTGTTTGAAATTATCTTTTGTACAGAAGAAGGCAGTGTAATTTTCCTTTTTAATTTTTTCTTGGTCTTCTGTCCAAAAGTACCAATCATCGAAAGGCACCCTAGAATGAGTATGAAGATTTTTACTTTGATCATATCAAAGATTATTTTCTCTTGAACAATGAATCAACAAATTCTTTTTTATTGAAAACCTGTAAATCTTCTATTTTTTCACCCACACCAATGTATTTCACAGGAATTTTAAATTGGTCTGAAATTCCGATTACTACACCACCTTTGGCAGTCCCATCTAATTTAGTGATAGCCAAAGCAGTAACGTCGGTAGTTTTTGTAAACTCTTGTGCTTGGATAAAAGCATTTTGTCCTGTAGAACCATCCAACACTAATAAAATCTCATGAGGAGCATCAGGTAAAAACTTCTGCATCACACGCTTGATTTTAGAAAGCTCATTCATCAAGTTTACTTTATTGTGCAAACGCCCAGCCGTATCAATAATTACAACGTCAGCTTCTTGTTCAACTGCTTGTTTTACGGTATCATAAGCCACAGAAGCAGGATCGCTGTTCATTCCGTGGTCGATTACCGTTACGCCTACTCTTTGTCCCCAAAGTTTCAATTGGTCAACAGCAGCGGCTCTAAAAGTATCGCCTGCACCTAATATTACTTTGTTTCCTGCTTTATGAAATTGCGAAGCCAGTTTTCCAATGGTAGTTGTTTTACCAACGCCGTTGACGCCCACAACCATAATCACATAAGGCTTCACATTTGCTTTGAAGGCATTTGAAACATCGTCAGATTTATTTTGTGCCAATAATTCAGCAATTTCTTCTCTGAGTAATCCGTCTAATTCGGCTGTTGTTACAAATTTATCTCTGGCTACACGTTCTTCAATTCTACGGATAATTTTAAGGGTTGTATCAACGCCAACATCCGAAGAGATTAAAATTTCTTCTAATTCATCTAATACCTCTTCATCGACTTTAGATTTGCCGACCACCGCTCTACTCAATTTAGAAAAAAGCCCTTCTTTGGTTTTTTCTAATCCTTTATCAAGCGTTTCTTTTTCTTCGGTATTTAAGGTTTCTTTTTTCTTAAAAAAATCAAATAAGCCCATGTTTTGGTTATCAGTTTTCAGTTATCGTTTTGGTTTGTAGCAGTCAACTATTGGAGATTCAATATCATTAGCTGAAATTACCCAATTTTTTCTCTTTAAACTAATATTAAATAAGCTACAAATTTTCCAAATATAAAACAAAAAAAGTCCCCTAACTTTATTTAGATAGGGGACTTTCTTTAAAGTCGAAAAGACTAACCTTTCAACGCTGCTGCTACTTCGTCTTGAAGAACGATTTCTTCTTTGAATGTGTAAGCACCAGTAGCAGGATTTTTCACTGCTTTAACGATTTTTGCGTATTTTACGCCACCTTCTTTCTTAAGGGTTGCAACTACTTTCTTTGCCATTTCTTTGTATAAGTTATTGTTATCCGTTTTGAGTTATCGACTGATTACAACCTAATTGATGAGCAAACTCAGCAATTACGATAACACAGACTTGATAACTTGTAATTGACAACTAAATGAATTACTTAATTTCTTTATGAACAGTCACTTTCTTCATGAAAGGATTGTATTTCTTCAACTCTAAACGAGCTGTAGTGTTTTTACGGTTTTTCTTAGTGATGTAACGAGACATCCCTGGAACGCCTGAAGTTTTTTGCTCAGTACATTCCAAAATCACTTGGATTCTATTGCCTTTCTTAGCCATTGCTTTGTTTGCTTAATTGGTTATAAAAAATCGTTTTCTATTGATTATCAGTAAATTACAACCCAATCAAACTGAAAAACGAAGATGTGTCTTTGAAACAGGACTGCAAAGGTAGTAAATGTTTGAGTTTTAGACAAATATGTTTTCAAAAGTTTTTAATAAATATTTGTATAAAGTGAAAAATAGTCAATTTTAGCCCTTTTTAACCCAATTTATCTTTGAATCTTTCATTTTTCGAGAATATTTGTTCGCCTCTTCAACGCTTCTTCGCTTCTTAAAATCTGTATTATTTCAAGATTTTGATAATCAAACTTGTAAAATACCTGTTTTAAATTCTTTTGTAATTGGTGAATGATTCGCCGCTGCAATACTTGTTGAAATGATACTTCTCGTAGCTAATGGCTCTATAATTTCATCTACCCATAATCTTGCAGCAGCATAATAAGGTGTAGTTTGTGTGTAGTATTTGTCTTTGATTTCCTTCAAAATATTATCTTCGTCTTCTTTGCTGATTACTTTTCCTTTCGCTTTCATCGACGCTACTTGGGTTTGTAATAAAGTTTGCGCAGCTTGTTCACCGCCCATTACGGCAATTTTTGCACTTGGCCAAGCATAAATAAAACGTGGGTCGAAGGCTTTGCCACACATGGCATAATTGCCCGCTCCGTAAGAATTTCCAATGATAATCGTGATTTTTGGAACAATAGAATTAGACACTGCATTCACCATTTTAGCACCATCTTTAATAATTCCTGAATGTTCTGAACGGCTACCGACCATAAAGCCTGTAACATCTTGCAAGAAAATCAAAGGGATTTTCTTTTGATTGCAATTCATGATAAAACGAGCGGCTTTGTCGGCTGAATCATTATAAATTACTCCACCAATTTGTACTTCACCTTTAGTGTTTTTGATAACTAATCGCTGATTCGCCACAATACCAACTGCCCAGCCATCAATGCGAGCATAGCCACAAATAATTGTTTTTCCATACTCTTTTTTAAATTCATCAAATTCAGAATCATCTACCAAACGTTCAATAATCTCACGCATATTGTATGGTTTGGTTCTGAGTTCTGGAAGTATATCCAATATTTCTTCCAAATTTTTCGTCGGACTCTTTGGAGTACTTCTATTAAAGCCAGCTTTTTCAAATTGTCCTAATTTACCGATTGTTCTTTTGATTTGGTCGAGACATTCTTGTTCGGTATCAAACTGATAATCGGCATTGCCCGAAATAGCATTATGCGTATTGGCTCCGCCTAAAGTTTCTGCATCAATTTCTTCACCAATGGCAGCTTTTACTAAATAAGGTCCCGCCAAAAAGATAGAACTTTGTCCTTTTACCATTAGCGTTTCGTCCGACATGATTGGCAAGTAAGCACCACCTGCCACACAACTTCCCAACACAGCAGAGATTTGGGTGATTCCCATCGCACTCATGATAGAATTATTGTAGAATACTTTACCGAAATGTTCTTTGTCTGGAAAAATTTCGTCTTGCATCGGTAAAAAAACGCCTGCGCTATCTACCAAGTAAATGATTGGTAATTGATTTTGCATGGCAATTTCCTGAAAACGAAGGTTCTTTTTTCCCGTAATCGGAAAATATGCACCTGCCTTTACAGTTTGGTCGTTGGCAACGATAACACACAATTGTCCCGAAACATAACCTAAACCGCCAACTGTTCCGCCCGCTGGACAACCGCCATATTCTTCGTACATTTCATATCCTACAAAAGCGCCAATTTCTTGAAATTCGCTTCCTTCATCTATTAAATAATCAATGCGTTCACGAGCGATTAATTTGCCACGTTCGTGTTGCTTTTGAATATTTTTAAGACCACCACCTTCTTTTATTTTTACTAAACGTTGCTTCATTTCCGAAAGCAATTGTTCATGAAATACTTTATTTGATATAGACATAATTTAGGACGATTTGAGATTATTGATGAATTGTAAATGGTATTATTGGTGGATAATTTACAATTATTTTTTGATAGTGTAATTTGTTTATAAAAACAGATTTTCAGTAGAATATTTGGATATAAGTTGGATAAAGTATTTTATGATGTTGGAGGATTTGTATTTTGATGTACTAAGAATTTGTTTTCGCTTTATAATCAAAATATTATTTGGTTGAATAAAAACTAAAAAACTTTTTCTAAATATTAAGACATAAAAAAAGCCAGAAGAATTGATTCCTCTGGCTTCGATAAAAATATGGTTTATTATTCGATTAAATCAGCTTCTTCTAAAATATAATTCATCTCATAAATATCATCAGCATTCAATTTTAACTTGCCTTTGAATGTGTGCATTTCATCCGTTTTGTACTTATGAGTTGCTCCCTTTTTAGGTTTTAACGACATTACAGATTCTGGCCCTGCACCACCACAGAAAAAACATTGACTGTATGGAAATGCCGAAAGTACATACATATTGGTGGCGGCATCAACAGGAATTACATAGCCTTTGATGATTACTTCTTTATTTTCTAACTTCTTTACGGCTGGACCAAAAGTTGGATAAAGCATGAAGATAGATTCTTGTGGATACCATTTTTTCTTGAAAACTACGTCTTTTAAAACATCCCAAGTAAGTTTTTCTGCGGGTAAAGCAAAAGGCTTTTTCATAGGTGTTGCGGCCGATAAAGCCAAGAATAAAACACCGAATACGAGTAATGATTTTATTTTCATTTTTAGTTTTTTGTTGATTTGTTGTTAGCCTTGAGCAATGAGCCATAAGCTGTGAGCTATGAACTAAAATTTTGATTACTCAAAGCTTAGGGTTTATTTAGTTTTACTGATTTTTTTGTGAGCTTTGAGCTAAAAAAATGAAGACTTAAAGCTCATAGCTCAAGGCTCATAGCTCACAGCTAAAAAGCTATTCATCCGCTAAAGTTCTTGAAATATCAATTTTGTAAATACCTAAAGATGGAATGGCTGCTGCTAAAAGCCCAATAAATAAGGCTCCGAGGAGTAACCAGAACTCTTCTGTTAACAAAGATAAAACGTTGAAGTCGTAATGAAAATTTTGTTCTACATTTTTCGACATCAACCAAAGCCCAAGCCTACTTAATGCTACTCCAAACCCAAATCCAATGATGCTGATAATCAATCCTTCCAAGAGTAAAAGAAAGAATAATTTGGTTCTACTTGCCCCCATCGAAAGCATCAGCGCCATCTCATATTTTCGCTCTTTGAGGGAATTGTACAGTGAAACAAATACGCTCAAACCCGAAACAATGATGATGACCAAAGCAATAATTTTTAAAGTATCAATTCCAAAACCCATCAAAGCAAACAAACGATTGATTTCGATAGCAGGCGAAGCCGTTTGCATAGTAGTATTTTGATTGATACTCCTTGCCATCATCATACCCATCGCTGGATTTCTGAATTTTATCAACATTGAAGTAATTTCTTTAGCTTCTTCTTCATGATGATGTTCTTCGTCCATACTTGTTTCTTCTTCTAAAAGCTTCAAAGCATTCGCTCCTTTGCCAGCTTCTTCTTCGTGGTGGGAATCATGTACTGCCCAAACACTTTCAAGTGGCGTTACCATCAATTGGTCGAGTACCGAATTGGTATTTTTCAAGATACCAACTACTTTAAATTTCTTCTCTTCGTGAACGTCTCCTTCTTGATCGTAGCCATGTTGTGAAGCAAAACTATCGCCTACTTTTAATTCCAAATTCTTGGCTACTTTTGAACCTACAACCATTTCCATTGCTCCCGAAAATACTTTTCCAGCTTCATATTCAGCTTCAAAATGTTGTAGGTACTTTTCGTTTGTCCCTACAATTCTATAACCTTGATAGCTATCGCCCATAGATAATGGAATGGCAGATTTTACTAAAGGATTACGAGTAAGACGGTTGGCTTCGTCCAAAGAAATATTCCCTGTCGGAGCGTCAATTTGGTAAATACTGGCTAAAATTAATTGTAGCGGACTCCCTTTTGCCCCAACAACCATGTCAATTCCTGCTACATTTCTGGTAAATTTTTCCTCTAATTGTTTACCAGCCAAGAGCAACAACGAAATAATGGCAATACCCAAAGCCATTAATAAAATACTTAAAAAACTGGTAAGTGGCTTGTCTTTAAGGTTACTCCAAGATATTTTTAGTAAGTTCATCTGCTATAAATTTATACGTTTTTCCACCACATCTTTTAGGCGTTGGTCGTGTGTAACTACAACCAAACTTGCTCCAATTTCTTCAATTTGCTTTTTCAATAAATCCACTACTTTCAAGCAATTGTCATCGTCCAAACTTGAAGTAGGTTCGTCTGCCAAAATCACTGAAGGTTTATTCATCAAAGCTCTGGCGATACTTACTCTTTGCTGTTCACCTTGTGATAATTGTGTGGTTTTTTTATGCAAATGTTCGGCAAAGCCCAAGCTTTCCGCCAAATGTTTGGCGAGGTCTTTTGCTTGTGATTTTCCTGCTAAATAATTCGCCAAGAGTAAATTCTCTAATACCGAAAGTGAATGAACAAAATGTGGTTTTTGATAAATAATTCCTACATTTTTTGCTCTGAAATCTGCTGCTGAACTGACTGAAAAATCACTAATTTCTTGGTTATTAATCTGAATTTTACCGCCCGAAGGTTTCAATAAAAGAGCCATTAAATGTAAAAAAGTAGTTTTACCTCTTCCTGATTTACCCAAAATAAGCATTGTTTCACGGTCTGAACAGGAAAAATCTGGAAAAGTAAAGCTCTTTTCAGAGGAATAAGAGAAGGTTAAGTTTTGGGTGGCTATCATGCTGTTGATGTTTTTACAAAGATAACCAATGCAATGATATTGCAAGAAGTTTGAAGAATAGTTTAATATTTAGGCTATGGGAATTTAATGGATAGGTCGGTAAAGCGGTTTAAATACAATTGTTTTTACGAATTTTATCGTCTAGTTTTGGTAAAATACTTTTATACACAATTTAATAATCGCACTTTTATCAAAATCTCTCCATGAAAAGAATCTTATTAACTGTACTGATTACTGTTCTATCACTTTACTCCATTAAAGCTCAAAAAGAGTTTATGGCGGGTTATGTTGTTAATAATACTAACGATACCATCAAAGGACAAATCGACAACAAAAAATGGGCTACTTCTCCTTTGAGAATCACATTTAAAAAAGACGACCAAGAAGTAAGTTACAGGTTAAGTGATGTTCAAAGCTTTGTGATTAGTAATGAAGTAACTTATGTACGCAAGAAAATCTCCTTGGATATTACACCGAATACTTCAACAGAGTTGTTGCAGAAATTTGATAGAGTTTTAGTGGATACAACTTTGTTACTTAAACAGTTGGTAAAAGGAAGATTAAGTTTATATTATTTGAAGGATGGAAAAGACAAAATACACTATTTTATTGAGAAGCTCAACAATCCAATTCAAGAACTTATAGATCATCGTTTTTTAAGAACGATAAATTTTAAAACCTATGAAGTACATCTTGATACTTATAATCAGCAATTATATGATTTATGTGAAGATTGTTCAAACTATTCGGGAACAATGTTCAAGTATTTATATCAAGAAACAGATTTAATTCCTTTGGTAATGAGATACAATATCTTTTTTGGGGATAATAAACCTATTCAGGTATCACGTAAAGAGAAATTTAAATCTACTTTTTTCCTTAGTGCAGCACTAGGAACTTATAATTACAACATTGAAGGAGCAGTTTTTTATTATACAAATGACTACAAAAAAGCAGATTTAAAATCAGCTTCGTTTGGGATTGGCGGTTTGTTTGATTTACCTTCAAAGAGACATAAATTAGGAGTGAAAATAGATTTGTCTTACAATTATTTTGAAGAAGATATACAATTTTATAAAAGTACTTTAACACCAAGTGATGTATCTTTTTTAGGAGTAAGTATCGGTCCTCAATATTCATTCTATAAAAATGAACCTAAAAAAACTGATATTTATCTTAGTTCAGGGTTTTCGTTTGAAAAAAGACTAAATGCTAATAAAGCAGATTTTTTTTATGAAGGTTTAGGAGATAAGTTAGGTTATAAATTGGGATTAGGTGCAAAATTTAATAGAATAAATGTAGAATTATCTTATAACAGAACAGGACCTGGACTTAATATTAATTATTATGTTGCTGGTAATATCCAAAAGGTTTCGCTTGCGCTTAGTTATGCTCTTTGGAAAAATAAATGAGAGGCTATTACAATTTTTTTTCGTAAAATTGCTTTACAATGAACAATTTTAAAGGCTTTGATAAGGTAAATGCTGTGTTTTTTGATTTAATAAAGACAGTATAAAACTTACCTTGATATAATATATGACTTCAAGAGAAAAAATAAATCAAGTATTTGAAGAAATGGGTAAGGTAGTGGTTGGTCATGAAAAATTGACGAATCGATTACTCATTGGCTTGTTTACTGGCGGACACGTTTTATTGGAAGGTGTGCCGGGTTTGGCTAAAACATTATCTGTAAACACTTTATCAAAAATTCTTAAACTAGATTTTCATAGAATTCAGTTTACGCCTGATTTACTTCCTGCCGATTTGATTGGAACGATGATTTACAGCCGTAAGTCAGATGATTTCGAAGTGAAAAAAGGTCCTGTTTTTGCCAATATTATTTTGGCTGATGAAGTAAACCGTGCGCCTGCCAAAGTTCAATCTGCGCTGTTGGAAGCGATGCAGGAAAAACAAGTAACCATTGGTGATTTTACTTATCCGCTTGATAAACCTTTTTTGGTATTAGCTACCCAAAACCCTGTTGAGCAAGAAGGTACTTTCCCTTTGCCAGAAGCACAAGTGGATAGATTTATGCTAAAGGTTTTTGTGGATTATTTGAATAAAGAGCAAGAGTTAGAAGTAATGAGGAAGATGTCGAACATGGATTTTAATTATCAGCCTCAGGCAATTCTTGATAAAGAAGACATTTTTAAAATACGAAAAGAGATTAACGATATTACGATTTCTGAAACGCTTGAAAAATATATTATCGAACTGATTTTTGCCACTCGTAAACCGGGTGATTATGGACTCAGAGAGGAAGCTCGTTATGTACAATTTGGGGCATCGCCTCGTGCAAGTATCAATTTGAATTTGGCTGCAAAAGTATTGGCATATTTGGATGGGAGAGATTATGTATTGCCAGAAGATATTAAAGAAATTGCACCAGATGTACTGAACCATCGGATTATGCTCAATTATGAAGCCGAAGCAGATGGTATTACAACAATGCAAGTAATTGATACCATTCTGAGAAGAGTAGCTATCGGTAGATAAAAATAAGGGGAATGATTTCAAAATCATTCCCCTTATTTTTGCCAAGTAAATATTCATCACTAAATGATTTATTCTACAAATTCCTTGTTGTGAATTTCGCTTTTGATAATGAATAATGGTCTGTTTTTAGACTGGAAAAATACCCGAAGAATATATTCGCCAAGTACTCCTAATGCAAATAATTGTACACCACTAAACAGTATAATCATGAAGAGCAAAGCAGGAAAACCTTCGATAACTTCTTGGAAATAATACTTCTTAATCAATACGCTGATAAAGTAAATCAATGAAACAATAATTGAAAATACTCCTAAGCGTGACACAAATTTGATTGGGAATTCACTAAAATTAAAAATGCCACTGTAGGCTAAATTGAAAAGTTGTTTGAAAGAATACTTTGATTCTCCTGCATGGCGTTCCTCTCGTGCATATTCAACACCAATTTGTTTAAAGCCAACCCAAGTACGCATTCCTCTTAAGTAGCGACTTTCCTCTGGCATTTTATTCATGATATTGACTACTCTGCGACTCATTAAAGCAAAATCACCACTATCTAATGGAATATCCACATAAGCGATACTTTTCAGTAAGCGATAGAAAAGATAATAAGCGCTTCTTTTTACAAAATTCTCTTTTCGTTGTTTGCGTACTGCATATACAACATCATAACCTTGTTTTAAATAAGGATAAAATTCGGTTAATAATTCTGGTGGATCTTGTAAATCGCCATCAATTACCATGACGGCTTCGCTACCTTTTGATACTGCCAAACCAGCAGTAAGGGCTAATTGGTGTCCGTGATTTCTGGCTAAAAATAAGCAATGATATCTTTCGTCTGCCAAAGCCAAAGCCTGCATCAGCTCTGCTGTGTTGTCACGACTTCCATCATCTATCAAAACAATTTCAATGCTTTCTTGAACCGAATCCATTAAGTTATTTAACCTTTCTATTAAAAATGGAAAAGTCTCACTTTCGTTATAGAGCGGGGCGATAATTGAAATTTGAGGGGTTTTCAAGGAATTAAAATGTTTGTGGGTGAAGGCAAGTCAGCGTTAAGAATTATGTGTGATGAATTGTGAATTTCATCCAAATTAGTCGTTTATTTTACAAATGCTACTTGTCAATATAAATTGTTATTTGAAAAGTCCGTATTTAAGAATACAATAAATCGCTCTGAAACCATCTTTCCAGTTTATTTTTTTACCTTCTGCATAAGTTCTTCCATAGTACGAAATCCCTACTTCATAAATACGAATATTCTTAATTCGTGCAATTTTAGCAGTTACTTCTGGTTCAAAACCAAAACGATTTTCTTCTAAACGAATCCCTTTGATAATATCGGCACGAAACAGTTTGTAGCAAGTTTCCATGTCGGTAAGGTTCAAGTTATTAAGCATATTGCTTAAAAAAGTAAGGAATTTGTTCCCAATTGTATGCCAGAAAAATAGAATTCTGTGGGCACGTCCACTGGCAAATCTTGAGCCATAAACAACATCAGCATGTCCATTGACAATTGGCATCAACAAGATATTATATTCGTTAGGGTCATATTCTAAATCGGCATCTTGGATGATGATTAAATCGCCAGTTGCTTTTTGAATACCAGTTCTAATGGCTGCTCCTTTACCTTGATTAACAGCATGGCTATGATAACTAATCGGGAAATTATGTTGATTGATGTACTTTTCTATTTCAGTATTTGTATCATCTGTAGAACAGTCATTAACCACAATTACTTCTTTTTCGATGTCATTTACCAATTGTAATGCCCTGACTTTATCAAGAATTAAATGGATGGTTTTGGCTTCATTATAAGAAGGAATGACAATAGAAAGTTTCATTGAGTAAGAAAATTTAGGATTGGTTTATCGGTATAAACAAGTAAAGAATGTGTTGTTGAATAGATTCTGTTATAGAGAAATGAATCAAATCGTTCTGTACACGATAAACCTTAATTATAATTAGCCTCAAATATAGCGTAAAAAGTTTAGATTAAGCCTTTTGGTATTCCAAAACCTGATTTGATTTTCCTTGCCAGCGGACTCAGTTTTTAGAGAATTTACTCTTTTTGAGCAATGGATAAACTAAAACAGAAGCCAAAATGATGAATGTACCTGCATAAAAACCGGTAGTCATTTGTTCTTTTTCTCCGAAAATTAAATAGGCTAAAATGATACCATAAACGGGTTCAAGGTTTAAAGTAAGATTGAAAGTAAAGGCTGAAAACTTCCGAATCAATTCTACTCCTTCTGCAAAAGCATATACTGTGCAAACCAATGCTAAAATCAATATCCAAAGCCAATCTAAACCTTGTGGAATGATTTTGAAATCTACACTTCCTTCAAAAAACAAATATACAACTGGCAGAAAAGTAAAAATGGTAGCACCCAACATTTCATAAAAAGTAATGATTTGTGGACTATGATGTTTGGCAAATCTGGAATTGATTACAGAAAAAAGAGCACTCAGAAATGCTGAGAAAACACCTACAAAAAGCCCCAGAATATGATTTACTTCAAACAAAAATATCAAGTACAAACCTACAATTACCATCAAGCCCAAACCAACTTCTATAACCCTGATTTTTCTTTTATCCCAAATCGGTTCTAGCAAACTTGTCCACAATGAGCCTGTTGAAAAACCTGCTAAACAAATAGCTACGGTTGATATTTTGGCAGCATAAAAAAACGTAAACCAATGCAAAGCAATGATACCGCCCGTTGCTAATAATTGCCAAGTAGCTTTGGTTGAAACTTTGATGGAAACGTTTTTCAAGTATAAATAAATAAACAAACCTCCCGATGCCAGCAGTGTTCTGAAAAAGACAACACTTAAAGAATGTGCAGAAATTAATGCACCCAAAATTGCCGTAAATCCTGCGATAAGTACGACTAAATGGAGTTGGAAATAATCTTTTATACTGTTTGTTTTCATGAAGTGTTTAATAGCAAATCAAGTTAAAAAATGTATTGATGTTCCTTTTTCAATAGGGGCGGACTTAATTCCGACCCTATTGAAAAAAAATCTTTTAAAATTCAGCACTACCTTGGCACGGTATAATATAGAATGACGCCAATACCTGTAAAAACTAAATTCGGCAACCAGACGGCTAGGAGCGGAGGCATTCCGCCAGATTGTGCAATTCCTTTACTCATCATAAAGAATAAAATATACAAAAAGGCTAACATAAAGCCCAAAGCAATTTGAAAACCTACTCCGCCTCTTGATTTACGAGCAGAAACAATTACACCAATAACACTCAGAATAATTACGGCAAATGGATTGGCAAAACGTAAGTATTTCTCAATCAAGAAAATCTCAATGCCATCTGCTCCACGACTTCTGATTTGACTAATGGTTCTTTCTAGTTCAGAATTAGTTAAGGTTTCATGAATTTGATAAGTACTTTCAAAATCTTTAGGAAGTAAATTGAGAGTTGTGTCAATTTTTGTTCCGTAGGTTAATTTTTGTTTGCCATCAGGTAAGAAAGTTCTTACTCGGTAATCAAAAATCGACCATTTTCTTCTGGTAGAATCCCAAGTGATATGGTCGGCAAGTAATTTGGTCTTTAATTCATGTCCTTCAATTTTATCTAAAGAAAATTTATAACCCGTTTGCGAACCTGTATCGTAGCTTTCCATATAGGCGTAATCGTGTGGACCAATTTTGATATGCACATCTCTGCCACTATAATAATATGAACCTACTACGTACTTTCTTTCAAAGGCAATTCTGGTTTTATTGGCATTAGGAATTACCCAACCAACCATAAAAAAAGTAAGAATCCCAACGATGGAAGAAGCAATAATATAAGGACGGATAAAACGAGTAAAACTTACTCCAGTACTCAGAATCGCAATAATTTCGGTGCGAGCAGCCAAATTGGCGGTAAAGAAAACCGTAGCAATAAACACCATTAACGGACTAATATAATTAGCCCAATAAGGAATAAAATTGAGATAATAATCAACTAGAACAGCGTGAAGAGAAGCTTTATTATCGATGAAATTGTCGATTTTTTCAGTATAATCAATCACCATAATAATAGAGACGATGATTAACACGGCAAAAAAATACGTTGTAAGGAATTTTTTAATGATGTATAAATCAAGAATTTTCATTTTTCTGTAAGTCACAATAGCGCCAACCGCAGCTATTCAAATCATAATATTTTACAAAGCTACGAATAAAAAAAAACTCTCAGGTTTGAAGTCATCATTTGCAGGATTAAAAATTGTTAATAAGCACTCGATGAAGGAATTAAGACTGTATCTAAGAAACTTTAGGTGATTTGTATTTCTGCGGTTTTATTCAGTTTTATACGGAAAATTGCGTGAAAAAGATGGAAAGTCCTATTTCCGAGATAGGTTGTCCTATCTTTTTCACGCAAAAAACCGCAAAAAAGATGCGTCAACCTATCATTTAGATAGCTTCACCTATCAAAATGATGGAACAAGCTATGAAAAAGACCCAACGACCTATCTAAAAGATAGCTTGTTCATTCTTTTAGATAGGCTCAAGCTTGTTTTTGATTAAAAAAGATGGTTTTAAGAGGGAGTGTTCATTAAACTGTGTCAATCTGATTTAGAACTTAAAAAGGTTTACTTTTACTTAGACACAATTTTATGGACAGTCCTGACACATTTGATTTTGAGACTTTTAAGCAAGAAGCGATAAAAGGTCTTTATTCTGGCAAACCTCTTACTGGGGAGAATGGTATTTTTGCTCCTATGTTGAA
>NZ_JBEUMS010000027.1:0-41931 GCF_040543805.1 Arcicella rosea | reverse complement strand
CATTTGAAGACAGAATTTCACAAGTTGATTTATTGAGTTAGGGGGCTAGCCCCCTAACTCAATAAATCAAATGACACAGTTTAATGAACACTCCCAACATCTGATGGTGAAAGGAAATTTAAATTTTGGGCTGAGTAAGGTTTTTCTAAAACTTATGATAATCAATGGAGTAAATCTTATGAAATTATGTGTAGATTTTTAAATTTAGAAGAGTTTGTACATATCTTTGTTTAAAGTACCGCTATTACTTTCATATTCTCAATAAACCTTACTTTTTATCTATGATAAAATTACGTTTAATCACGTATGTCAAATCATACATTATTACCAATTCTCAAAGACGAGTATTCACTCTTATATTGCTCTTATTAAGGTTCACTTCAAATGCTCAAATCTCTCATTCTCATTTCAAACATATTACAAATGAGCAAGGTCTTAGCAATACTACTGTAAACAGTATTTTTCAAGATAGCAGAGGTTTCTTATGGTTTGGTACTCGTTCTGGTTTAAATAGATACGATGGTAAAAATGTTACTGTTTATACAAGCCAAGAAAATAACCCCCATAGTATTAGTGATAATTTTATTCGTTGTATCTATGAAGATGCCCAGCATAAACTTTGGATAGGAACATCGTATGGATTGAACCGTTTTGATCCAGTATCAAATCAGTTTACTCAGTACATAAATGAGAGAGCAACCCATAAAAGTCATTCATCTGAAATCATCACAGGAATTTGTTCCGATGTGAATCCCAATAATTTATGGGTATCGACTTTGGGAGGTGGATTAAAACTATTAAATACAACAACGGGTAAAATACAACATTATCCTTTCCCTATCATCAATAGTAAAAGTAAAGAATACAATAACCAAAACTGCCTTCTTGATGATAAAAAGGGGAAACTTTGGATAGGTACCAAAATGGGTTTGTGCAGTTTTGATTTAAAGACCCATCAATATACAGTCATTCCTCAAAGTGAAAAATATTCCATTAATGTTCTAGCTCAAGATAAAAGTGGCACTTTATGGATTGGGACTGATAGTGATGGTTTGATAAGCTATCAAAGCCGTTTAAATGTATTTCAAACTTACTTATCGCTTGATTACCCAGAAGATGTACCTTCAAAGTACATGGTTTTGAGTTTAATGGCTGACTCCAACGGAAACATTTGGATTGGAACGATTAATAATGGATTGATACAATTTGATACTCAAAAGAAAAAAATCTATAATTATTTTCCAATTCCTGAAAATGCTGGAAGCTTATCTAATAGCACAGTATCAGCTATTCTTGAGGACGTTCAAGGGAATTATTGGATTGGAATGCACAGAGGCGGAGTAGATTTATATACAATTGGTGTCGATAAGTTTAAGCTTTATCGAAAAAAAAGTAATTCTAACTCATTAAACTATAATGATGTAAAAGCATTTTTTCAGGATAGTAACAATAATATTTGGATAGGTACAGATGGAGGAGGTCTTGATAAATTTAATCCTGACAATGATTCATTCAAGCATTACAAGTATATTAAAAATAACCCTAACAGCCTCTCCTCTAACGCTATCCAAACGATTGCAAATGATGCCAGTGGTAATTTATGGATTGGAACATGGGGAAGTGGCATTGATGTACTTGATGCTAAAACTGGAAAGTTTATACATTACAAAAATAACCCTGAAAAGAGTAACTCACTAAGTTCAGATTTCTTACAAGATTTCCTTCTGGATAGCAAAGGTAATTTATGGATTGCTACTTATTATGGTGGCATAAATTTATGGGATTCAGCAACAAAAACCTTTAGAAGGATTACCAAAGGAAATAATGGAACTGCAATGTCTGGTAATAATGTAGTTTCAATTGCAGAAGATAAACAAGGTAATCTTTGGTTTGGTACTGATGATGGAGGATTAAATAGATATGACTCGAAGACTGGAATTTTCACTCATTATTTAGATGATAAGATAAAGAAAATAGATTCAAGAGTAATTTTTGTGGATAGTGAAGGAGTTGTTTGGATTGGAACAAAAGGGCTTTATCGCTACGATAAAGCTACAAATAAATTTAAACCTTATTATACAAATAGCGATTTAGATAATAGCTTTATTAAGGGTATTACTGAAGACGAAAAACACCTTTTATGGATTTCGTCTTCCAATGGCTTAGTAAGACTAAACCCTAAAACGAAAGCATATACCATGTTTAATACTTCTGATGGATTACAAGACATGGAATTTGAAGCGAATGCTTACCTAAAGGCAAATGATGGTCAAATGTTTTTTGGTGGAATTAAGGGGATGAATACTTTTTTCCCGAAAAACATCAAAACTAATACTTTTGCCCCTCCTGTTTATTTAACCAATTTTCAAATCAATAATCAAACAGTTTTACCTTCCGATTCTTCTTTAATTGGGTTCAATAAAGATATTAGTTTTAGTCCTGAGCTTACGCTTAGTTATAAACAGTCGTCAATTATTTTCCAGTTTGCGGCGTTAAATTATAAGTCGAGTACATACAATCAATATTCGTATAAAATGGAAGGACTTGAAGATCAATGGTCTCCACCAAGTAACCATAACCTAGCAAAGTATGCGAATATACGACCAGGCAGTTATGTGTTTAGGGTAATCGCTTCAAATAATAGAGGTATTTGGAATAGGGTTGGTACTTCTATTAATATAACCATCACTCTTCCATTTTGGGAAACAATTTGGTTTAAAGTTTTGGGAGCCTTGTGTTTTCTTGTGTTAGTTTATATTTTTTATAATTTCAGAATCAATAAAATAAATAAACAAAAGTTAATATTAGAGCAACTAGTACAGGAAAGAACACTCAAGTTAAGCGAACTTAATGATGAGCTTTATACAAAGTCGGAAGAGTTAGAAGTACAAGCTAATCATTTACAAGTGCTTAACACTGAACTCTCCCTTCAAAAGAGCCAAGAACAACAAGCAAGAGAAGAAGCTGAAAAGGCTAATCAAGCTAAAAGTATATTCTTAGCAACCATGAGCCATGAGATACGTACACCGTTAAATGGTGTAATCGGTATGGCAACACTCCTTTCAGAAACTAAATTGGATAATGAACAGCAAGAATACACAGATACTATTATCAATTGTGGAGAAAGTCTATTAAGTGTTATTAATGACATTTTAGACTTTTCAAAAATTGAATCTGGGAAAATGGACATTGAGCATGAAATGTTTAATCTTCGTGATACTATTGAAGATGTATTAGAAATGTTTTCACACAAAATTGCATTAGCTAATCTGGATTTGATTTATGAACTTGACGATGATGTTCCAGCCAATATTTTTGGAGATTCTTTAAGGCTGAAACAAATATTAATAAACCTGATTAACAATGCTATTAAGTTTACCAATAAAGGAGAAATATTTTTAAAAATTTATCTTCTTAGTAAATCTAAAAGTAATGAAGATATTTCTGTTGGCTTTAGCATAAGAGATACAGGTATTGGTATTCCAGCAGAAAAGATAGATAAATTATTTAAAGCATTCTCACAGGTAGATTCATCAACTACTCGTAAATACGGCGGAACAGGCTTAGGTTTAGCTATTTGTACCAGACTTGTTAATTTAATGGGTGGAGAAATTTCTGTTAAGAGTGTTCTGGGTGAAGGTTCAGAATTTATCTTTAATATCATTACTCAAGCAAGTAATGTAGCTACTTCAACAAAAGTTATTTATGATTTCAATTTGTTCAACAATACAAAGGTACTTGTTGTAGATGATAACCAAACTAACTTAAAAATAATACAAAAACAGCTCAAGAATTGGAAAATGGAACCTTTATTAGCACTATCAGCGAAGGAAGGGATTGAAATTTTCAAAAAAGAAGATAATATAAAATTGGTCATTACTGATATGGAAATGCCAGAAATGAATGGCGTTGATTTAGCGAGAAGTATCAAAGAAATAGATGCAAATATTCCCATCATCATGCTGAGTTCTATTGGTGATGAAACGAAAAAGAAGTACCCCAATCTTTTTTCATTTATTTTAATTAAACCAATAAAACTACAGCAATTCCTAAAAGGAGTCTATATTTCATTAAATGGGAATGCCAATAATGTGATTACTTCAGTGAAAACCTCAAGTATTATTAGCACAGAATTTGCTGAAATGTATCCATTAAATATTCTTATTGCTGAGGATAATTTAGTAAACCAAAAGTTGATTTCTCGTTTATTAACAAAACTTGGTTATAATAATGAAATAGCCGTGAATGGTTTAGAAGTGCTTGAAAAATTAAAATCACAAAAGTATGATTTAATTTTAATGGATGTTCAAATGCCTGAAATGGATGGATTTGAAGCAACTGAAATAATTAAAAAACAGCTAAAATCTCCAATTATTGCGGCAATGACTGCAAACGCCATGTCGGAAGATCGTGATATTTGTCTTCAAAAAGGCATGGATGATTATATTTCAAAACCTTTGAGAAATGAAGAACTCCTTGACCTACTCAAAAGAGTTTACGCTCTGCATATTACAAGATAATATTCGCTAATGAAGAATTATAGCAATGTTTGAAATGTGTTTATAGCGCTTTCAGCTAATTAGTTTTGACAACTTTCAAAAAAGTTGTCAAAACTATACTTCGCCTTTCAAACTCATCACACAAAATCAATGTGCTTCTAACCAATTCAAACCAACGCCCATACCTGTTTCCATTTTAACGGGGAAAGGAATGGCATTTACCATCAATTCGTTTACTTTGGTTTTCATCAATTCTAACTCTGATTTATGTACATCAAAAACTAATTCGTCATGCACAGTCAGAATCATGCGAGATTGTAGTTTTTCTTGTTTGATAAAATCATTTACTTTAATCATCGCCACCTTAATCATATCCGCCGCCGAACCTTGAATCGGTGCGTTTACAGCGTTGCGTTCGGCAAAACCACGTTCTACCATATTGTTTGAATTGATGTCACGCAAGTAACGTCTTCTTCCCAAAATGGTTTCTACATAACCTTTGTCACGGGCTTCAATCACGGCAGTATCCATGTAGCGTTTGATGGCTGGAAATTCTCGCCAATAACTGTCAATAATTTCTTTGGCTTCCGTTCTTGAAATAGCAATTTGCTGTGCCAAACCAAAAGCCGAAACGCCATAAATAATCCCAAAATTAACTGTTTTGGCTTTTCTACGCATATCAGAAGTTACTTCGTCCAAACTCACATTAAATACTTTTGCGGCAGTAGTAGCGTGAATATCTCTTCCTTGATTGAAGGCTTCAATCATAGATTCATCTTTGGCAACAGCCGCCATGATACGCAATTCAATTTGTGAATAATCGGCTGAAAGAATCAAGAAATCATCGTTTTTAGGAATGAATGCCTTTCTAATTTCTCGTCCACGAGCGGTACGAATCGGAATATTTTGTAAGTTAGGATTGGTACTCGACAAACGACCAGTAGCCGTAACTGCCTGATTGAAAGAAGTATGTACTCTGCCCGTTCTTGGCGAAATCATCAAAGGCAAAGCATCTACATAAGTTGATTTCAATTTTTGTAATTCTCTAAAATCCAGAATTTTACGAGCAATTTCGTGTTCAGCTTCTAATTTAGACAATACTTCTTCACCCGTCATGTATTGACCCGTTTTGGTCTTCTTAGCTTTGGGGTCAAGCTTCAATTTATCGAATAAAATTTCTCCTAATTGCTTTGGCGAACCAATATTAAATTCTTGTCCCGCCAATTCAAAAACTTTGGTTTGTACTTCCAACATATCTTTTTCCAAAGTCTTCGACATATCTTTCAAGAAATCAATATCCAGCCTTACGCCTTCCATTTCAATATCAGAAAGTACTTGTGTCAAAGGCATTTCTACTTCTTCCAACAACTTCACCGCACTTGGATTTTGGACTAAAATTGGATGTAGTTTACCTTTCAATTGTAAAGTAATGTCGGCATCTTCGGCAGCATACTCTTTGATTTTCTCAAATTCTACATCACGCATATTACCTTGCTTCGCTCCTTTTTTACCGATTAATTCATCAATCGAAACTGGTGTATAATGCAAGAAATCCTCCGCCAAAATATCCATTCCATGACGTTTCTCTGGCTCAATGATATAATGTGCCAACATTGTATCATAAGTTTTGCCTTTTACCTCCACGCTATATTGGGCAAGTACCATTAAATCATACTTGATATTTTGGGCTATTTTAGTGATTTTTTCATTGGCAAAAATCGGCTTGAATTCATCCACGATGGCTTGCGTTTCTTCACGGTTGGCAGGCGTTGGCACGTAATAAGCTTCGCCCGCACGATACGCAAAAGATAAACCCACCAAGTCGGCTTCAACGGCATCAACGTTTGTCGTTTCAGTATCGAAACAAATTTCATCTTGCAAACTCAAAAAATGAATCAAAGACTGACGCAATTCTGGCGTATCAATCAAATGATATTGGTGAACGGTAGTATCAATCGTAGCTTTCGGATTACTTTCAGAAGGCGTATCGGTTTCATCAAAAAGCTCTAATTTCTTTTCTTCAACAATGCTTCCGAACAAATCAAACTGACCAGATGAAGCTTTCGCTTTTGCCGCCGCAGTAGCTTTTTTAGCTTCTGGAATGGCAGTAGGTTGTTCTACTACGGCTTCTTCACCCAGTAATCTACGACGTAAAGTCCTAAATTCTAATTCATCCAAAAGCGGAGAAAGTAATTCTTTGTTTACTTCACAAACTTTTAAATCTTCCTCATCGAAAGTAACAGGTACTTCACAGTGAATCGTTGCTAATTCTTTCGACAATAAACCTTGTTGAGCAAAATTTCTAACGTTTTCTTGCTGCTTGCCTTTTAGTTTATCGACGTTAGCAATCAGATTTTCTAAAGAACCATACTCTTGAATTAACTTTTGGGCAGTCTTCTCCCCTATTCCCGGAATCCCCGGAATATTATCAGAAGCATCACCCATCAAACCCAAAGTATCAATTACTTGCGACACATCTTGAATTCCCCAGCGCTCGCAAATTTCCTTAACGCCCAAAATCTCTACGCCTTTGCCCATAAAAGCAGGCTTGTACATAAAAATTCGTTCCTCCACGAGCTGACCGTAATCTTTATCGGGCGTCATCATATAAATTTCCATATCATCATGTTCACGAGCAGCACGTTTGGCGACAGTACCAATAACGTCATCCGCCTCGTAGCCTTCCATGATTAACATCGGAATATTCATGGCAGTACAAAGACGCTTGATATATGGAATGGCAATCGTAATATCTTCTGGTTGAGCCTGACGCTGAGCCTTGTAGGCCTCAAACTGAATATGTCTAAACGTCGGAGTTGGCGTATCAAAAGCCACGCCAAGATGCGTAGGTTTTTCTTTAGTAAGCACCTCCAACAAAGTATTAGTAAAGCCAAATACCGCACTGGTATTCAAACCCTTAGAAGTAATACGAGGAGTTTTCTGGAAAGCAAAGTGCGCTCGATAAATCAATGCCATTGCATCGAGAAGAAATAGTTTTTTCATCTGATTGTAACGAAGAGTGTATGCCTAAAAAGACAAGATTTCCTCAAAAATACCAAAATCTATTGGTTCTGTTTCACGAAGATTGAAAAGATGGTTAATATTGTGTAAATAAATGAAAAGAAGATGTTACGAAAAGTAAGAATACAGAACTTCAAGAGCCTTAAAGATGTGACGCTCGAACTCCAAAAAGTAAACCTCCTGATTGGTCCAAACAATTCAGGGAAGAGTAATTTTTTGAAGGGATTGGAGTTGTGGGGCAAATCCATTCTTGATGAAACAAATGGGAAATTTATTAAGAAAAAAGAAGATTTAGAGGAATACTCATTCAAACATAGCAATGAAAACTTAATTTTCGAAATAGATACTGAAACAGATAGATTTGAGAGAATTATAAAATTAGATGAGGATTTAGACTTAACTTATTTAACGAACCTTAATGGATATCCATATCCTGATGAGCGATTATCGAGCAATAATGCAAGATATTTTATTACTGATTTAAAAAGGAATATTTTACAAAATATTCGTATTTACAAAATATTTCCTGAAACATTTGTTAAGCCTCAACCGATTAGTGGTGTTGTTAATTACTTTTTGTCTGAGAATGGATATAACATTGTAGCTTTTTTAGATTTTTTGAAAGATGAGCACAAAAACTTATATAAAAAACTTGAGAGAGATTTGCATAAATGTATTCCAGAATTCACTGATATTAATCTTAAGACAGTAGTATCTCCCGAAGGCGACCTAAGAACACACAAAAAATGGGGTTTAGGAAAAGATGATGTTAAATATTGGTCTAACGAGCTATCTGAAGGCGTTTTATACTTTCTCGCCATTCTTTGTATTATCCATCAACCCAATCCACCAAAATTATTGTTGTTGGAAGAGCCAGAAAAAGGCATTCATCCACGAAGAATTCATGAAATCATGAAATTTATTTTCCAATTAGTAGAAGATAAAGACATTCAAGTAATTATGACAAGTCATAATGAACACGTTTTAGAAGAATTTACTACCATGCCAGAGGCTGTTTTTATTTTTGACAAAGATGATGAAGGGGCAACTTTTGTTAAAAATCTTCAAAAAGATATAATTGAACCTGGGATTATAAAAGCAAAAGAATTTGGCATCGACCCAATTGATTATACTGATAACATTGGCGAAAATTGGTTTATGGGTTTAATGGGAGGTGTACCAGCATGAAAGAAAAACTAACCTACACCTTACTTGGCGAAGGATACGCTGAGTATACTTTTTTAGAAATCTACTTACGAAGAGTTTTTGAAAAAGAAAAACCTAACATTCAATTGGTTTCGAGCAGACAAATGAAACCGAGTGGAGGAAAATCCAGTTCTTCTGTTATTTTATCTAAGATTAAAGACCATTATATCACGTCATTTATCAATAAAAATGATGTAAAGCTTTTCATTGCAGGAATTGATTTAGATGAGTCAGATTTTGAAGATGATATGCCTAAATATCAGGCAAGAATTGAAGAAATAAAAAATAAGATAGGAAAGCTATACAGTAAGTTTGAAGATAAAACTATTTTATTTGTCCCAATCCAAGCCATAGATTACTGGGTTTTATATCAAGATAAAAGCGAAGGCAAAATAGCAAACAGCTCTTTAGAAGCAAAAAGTAAAGATGAAATCAAGAAAAAACTTTACGGGATAAGTAACGCAAATCAGATTAAAATTGAAAAAGTCGCAACCGAAGTAGCTCAGAAAGCCGACTTTGAAGAGTTAGCTAAACAATCAAAAAGCTTCAAACTTTTCCACAACCAAGTAAAATCATTCATAGATAATCTATAACAAAAAAAAACGGCTATTCCAATCACTGAAAACAGCCGTTTTTCTTTACATCCTTTTAATACTCATCTTTCAACATCTTTACAAAATCATCTTCATAAGCTTTTAAGGCTTTTAATAATGCTTGTAATTCGTTGTAATCCGACGAGCCTTTTTTGGCATTGTAAAGTTTGTCTGCTCGTTCCGAGGCTTTTTCGTATTCAGCTTCGTTTTTAATCTTAATCATTTGATTTATCGGTAATTGTTATTGAGTTTTCTCTTCCCAAATTTTACACAAATTTACAATAGTTTCGGTAGCTTTTTCCATGTCTTGTACAGAAACCCACTCATGTTTTCCATGAAATGCGTGTTCGCCTGCAAAGATATTCGGACAAGGTAAACCCATGAATGACAGCCTCGAACCGTCAGTTCCTCCTCTGATACTCATTTGCTTCCCAGCAATTCCACTTCTTTCAATCGCCTCTAAAGCATAAGCGGTTACTTCTGGGTAATTATCCAATACTTCTTTCATGTTTCGGTATTGTTCAAATACTTCAAAAGTAGCTTTTGAATTCGGATAATTCAATAATACTTCTTCCATAATTGTCTTCAAAACAGCTTCATGCTCATGCAGTTTTTCTACCGAAAAATCACGAATAATAAATTCAATCGTAGCTGTCTCTACCATGCCCGAAATCCCTACTGGATGGATGAATCCTTCTTTTTCTTCTGTTGTTTCTGGCGAAAGTGTTTCTTTGGGAAGTTTCGCCACAATTTCAGCTGCAATTTTCAATGCACTTTCCATTTTCCCTTTCGCAAAACCAGGGTGCTGACTTACTCCATGAATTGTAATTTTCACACCATCTGCTGAGAAAGTCTCATCTTCCAAAGAACCCAAAGTTTCTCCATCAATCGTATAACCAAAATCTGCTCCTAATTTTTCTAAATCTACGGCTGCTGTTCCTCTTCCTATTTCTTCGTCTGGCGTGAAAAGTATTTTAATTGTTCCGTGTTTTATTTCGGGATTATTCACTAAATGATAAGCCGCATCCATAATTTCAGCAACGCCAGCTTTATTATCTGCACCCAATAAAGTAGTTCCGCTTGCCGTTATAATATCGTTACCAAATTGATGTGCTAAATCTGGATGGTCTGTCAATCTGATAATTTGAGAATTATCATCTGGTAAAACAATGTCCTGTCCTTGATAATGCTGATGAATAATTGGTATAACACCTTCTCCAGAACAATCAGGCGAAGTATCCACATGCGAACAAAAACAAATAACAGGTACTGGTTTTTCAGAATTACTTGGAATGGTAGCATATACATAACCAAATTCATCTAAATGGGCATCTTGTACCCCCATTTCAATAAGTTCCTGAACTAAAAGCTTACTTAAATCCTTCTGCTTTAAGGTTGATGGCTGTGTAGTCGAATTTGAATCTGATTGTGTATCGATTTGAACATATTTCAAGAAGCGTTCGGTCGAAGTATTTTTATAGTTCTTTAGCATTTATTCAATGATTAAATCTGTGTTTAATAAAACAGGTAATTTATTCACAAAGGTAACAAAGGTTTAAATTTTCGTGATTAACTTGCGCCAAGATAATTACAAGAATATAAGGTTCTTATTTAAAAATAGAACTTTTTCAACAACTATCTAAATTTTGCAAAGAAAAACCCACTAAAACATTAGAAAGAGGATTTTTCATTTAATTTCGTATCAACAAAATAAAAACATATTTTTTCAAGATAAAGCCCAATAAAATATAGGTTATGTCAGAATTTGCAGAACTCTCGTTAGGTGACAAAAAGTATCAATTTCCTGTAATCACAGGAAGTGAAGATGAAAAAGCAATTGATATTGCCAAACTCCGTGATGAAACAGGTCATATCACCATTGATTCTGGTTATAAAAACACTGGAGCTACTAAAAGTGCGATTACGTTTTTGGACGGTGAGCTAGGGATTCTTCGTTATAGAGGTTATTCAATCGAAGAATTAGCTGAAAAAGCTACTTTCTTGGAAGTTGCTTATTTATTAATCTACGGTGAACTTCCTACTACTGAACAATACGCAGCATTTGAGCACGAAATCAAAATGCACACCATCGTTAACGAGGATATGCGTAAAATTTTTGAAGGCTTCCCTGTGAATGCACACCCAATGGGCGTACTTTCTGCAATGGTTTGTGCGATGTCGGCTTTCTACACTGGCGATAAAGCAGGTGCTGATGAATTGAACATTATTCGTTTAATGGCAAAAATGCCTTCAATGGCTACTTGGTCTTACAAAAAATCTCAAGGACATCCAGTAAACTATCCAAACAACTCTTTGGATTATTGTTCAAACTTCTTGAACATGATGTTTGCTTTGCCAGTTGCTCCTTACCATGTTGACCCTGTAGTTTCGGCAGCTTTAAATAAATTATTGATTCTTCATGCAGACCACGAACAAAACTGTTCAACTTCTACGGTTCGTTTAGTGGGTTCTTCTCATGCTAGTTTATATGCTTCGATTTCAGCAGGTATCAATGCACTTTCTGGACCGCTTCACGGTGGTGCTAACCAAGAAGTAATTGAAATGTTGGAAGCTATTAAAGCTGACGGTGGTGATACTTCTAAGTACATTGCGATGGCTAAAGATAAAAATTCTGGTTTCCGTTTAATGGGCTTTGGTCACCGTGTTTATAAAAACTTTGACCCTCGTGCTAGAATCATCAAAAAAGCAGCTGACGATGTATTATCTGCTTTGGGAATCAACGACCCAGTATTGAAAATTGCTGCTGAATTAGAAGCGGCTGCTTTGAGCGACCCATATTTCGTAGCTCGTAAATTATATCCAAACGTTGACTTCTATTCAGGTATTATTTACCGTGCATTAGGTATTCCAACTGATATGTTTACAGTAATGTTTGCAATTGGTCGTCTTCCGGGTTGGATTGCACAATGGAAAGAAATGAAAGCTAACAAAGAGCCTATCGGTCGTCCACGTCAAGTTTATGTTGGTGCTACTGAACGTGCTTATGTTGATATTGCTGAAAGAAAATAATTTTTCTATTCAGATAGATATATTCAAAAGAGGTGTTTTGCGATAAGCGAAACACCTCTTTTGTTTTATGGATTGTAAGTTTTTCTTTCTCAGTTCGCAAGATTTCTCAGATGAGCTAGAAAATCTCTTTCCAATCTCGTAAGATTTCTCGGACGGAATAGAAGATTTCTTTCCAATCTTACAAGATTTCTCGGACGGATTACAAAATTTCTTCCCCATCTTACAAGATTCCTCGGACGGATTAGAAGATTTCTTTCCCATCTTACAAGATTTCTCGGACGGATTACAAAATTTCTTCCCCATCTTACAAGATTCCTCGGACGGATTAGAAGATTTCTTTCCCATCTTACAAGATTTCTCGGACGGATTAGAAGATTTCTTTCACATCTTACAAGATTTCTCGGACGGATTAGAAAATTTCTTTTCTCCCTTACAAGATTTCTCGGACAGATTAGATTTTTTTCAATTTACAAGCAAAATTACTCATGGCATGACTTTGCTAGTTTTATCATAGTTGCCAATTAATTGGAAGTCATGCCATGAGTTACTCCCACTTGTACATTATAAAAGTCTAAGCATCACAAAACTAGTTCAAGTGTTAAGAAAAGCGTTACTTGTACTTTTATAAAGTCATTTCGAAATAAAACACCTGTCCAAGCCACAGACTTAAACAAGTGAACGCTAAGTATTTTGATTATACTTAATTTTTACACTAAATTTAATGTATCATTCGATGCAACTTTAGTTGACAATCACTTTTATTGCTAAAATGAGGATTCAAACTTTACTTCACATTAAGTCATGAAACAAGTAACGCTCAATATCCCCGAAAATAAGTTTGCTTTTTTTATGCAGTTAGTTAACTCGCTGAACTTTGTTCAAGTGGCTGACCCTAAAAGCGAATACAACTCTGAATTTGTAGATAAAATTCAACAAAGCCGACAGGAGTATAAAGACGGTAATTTTATAAGTGTTGAAAAAGAAAACCTTAAAGACTTTTTAGGTATAGAATGAGTTATCGCCTAGATTTTACCAAACAAGCCCAAGATGATATTGAGTTTCATAAAAAGTCGGGCAATAAAGCGGTTATTAAAAAGTTGCTCACGCTCTTAGAGGAACTTGCAGAACATCCATTTACAGGCACAGGCAAGCCAGAAGCACTTAAGTACGATTTGACTGGACTATGGTCACGGCGTATCAATCATGAACATCGCCTCGTTTATGAGGTAGTAGGCAATACTATTGTCGTTATTGTTGCTTCTAAAGGTCATTATCAATAAAAGATGGGCTTTATTTTTCTATAAGATTACTCATGCCATGAGTTACTCCCACTTGTACATTATAAAAGTCCAAGCCTCAGGCTTGAACTAGTAGAAGACCATTTTTACTCCAAATCCTTACTAAACTGCTGAAATGTGGTTTCGCTGATACTCCAATCTGGAGCTTTAATTTTTCCCCAAGCATCTGGTGTATCGTGTTGATTGAAATAACTTACGCCAAATACATTTTTATTATTTTTGAGTGTTTCTGCCGCATTTTTCATCCACTTATTTTGATACTCTTTTGGTCCTTTTACACCAAATTCGGTAATAAAAATAGGTTTTTCTGCAAACCGCATTCGGTAAAATTTACGACTGAAAATATCACTAAAAAGCTCTTGCTTATTATAATCCGTAATATTCTTATCAGGTAATCCATAAATAGCAATACTGATAAAATCAACAACATCATTGCCAGGCCACCAATCTATTGAGCCTCTATCTCCTGCTGGCCCCCAAACTCTACGAATATTCGTCGCTTGATTTTTATTAAAAAGCATAAAATAACGATAGGCATTGATATACACAACAGGGTCTTGGCTTTGCCAAGTATAGCGATGAATCGGTATCTCCATCTCATGAGCCCAACGTAAATAAACAGTTTGATTCGTTTTTGTGATAATGCGATACAACAAACTTATCTCTCGGTCATAACGACCTTTCAATACATTTTGAAGTACTTCTTTATCTACTACTTTTGTCGTGTCTTTCCACGGCTCAACTGTAAGAATCACATCATGTTTTCGCTGAATTATTGCCTTAAATTTTCTTGCAAATTCACCTTTTTGAATCTCACCCCAATCGGTAAAAATATGCTCTACTTGTACAAATGGTGAATTTATTAGTTTTTCGAGTGGGTCATAAACGCCCAAAATCATTTTCGTTCTTTCCGCTTTATTCACGATTGTTGAAACAAAATTCTGTGAAGAGTAAATGGTGTTCCTGTACGTTCTTTGATTGGCTGTAGCTTCTTGAATCCATTCCTTTTGAAACCATGATTGTTTTTTCTCGTTTACTCCTAATATCAAAACTGGTTTATTGATAAACCGCATTCTATGCAATTTTTCTTTGAGTAACTGAGTCGCAGTTTTATGGATTATAACAGAATCTGTCGTTTTTTCCTCAGCTATACTTATGCTTACAAAATCTACAAACTTATCGCTTGGCCAGTATTCTGTATCACCCGGATAACCTGAAGGTCCCCAAACAATCTTTACGTTGGGTGCTAGTTTTTTCAATTGAAAAGCAAACTTATTAAAAGCTTCAATATATAAAATAGGTGATTGAAATTGCCAAGGATAGCGATATTCTGGCACTTCCATCGCTGGATTCCAACGAATGAATACTTGTTGATGCTTATCTGCCAAAAGTTTTCCTAATTCTTTTATCTTTTTATCAAAATCTCCAGCAAGTAGTTCAGCAATGACGTTATCCTCTGCTCTTGAAAAAAAACCGTCTTTTGACCACGTTTCAATCGTTAAAAAAACATCATTACCAGTATTCAATGTTTTTTCTAGGGCAGCTTTATTAAACCAAATTCCTGTATTTCTCCAAATAATTGTAAAGTGTTGGATATTATCAACGTTTATTTTTGTAGGCTTTTCCGTATTATCATAAACACCAAGCACGGGTTCATAAAATCTATCTGTCAACTCATCTACAAAAATTGATTGAAAAATAGGCTTTGTCAGCTTCAACATCGCTAAGGCAAAAACTGCAAAAATAATTAATAAGCTATATTTCAACTTTGGATTCATCACAATAAAAATTAAAGCGGTATATTCAGAATTGATTGACTCGTTCTAATATTTTCTCCTTGTGAAGCTATCAGGTACAGTCGATAACGAGATACATTCTCAGGGATTTTCACATTTATATAAGCTCCATTTCCTAATAATTGTTGAGAAATGGCAACCCCATTCGCATCAGTTTCTACCAAGTACCATTCAAAACTCAATCCAGTTTTAAAGTATTCTGCTAAATGCCAATGCTCATTCTTATACACAAGTGCGTAGTAAGGTAAAACCGTATTAGCAACTGTAGTAAGTGCTGGTCGTAAGATTTTTACAGGTGGTAAATCATTCTTTTTAATTTTCCCATGCCACAATTCGCTCAATTGAAATAATGATTCTTTATTCCTACCTTTTTCGTCTTTCAATCCATTAAAAGTTGTGCTATATGCACTTTGTTGGTCTTGCCAATTTTCAATGATGACTCCAACCTTATGTTCAGAAAGTTTGAGGTATGCTTTTACATTCGCTTGGCTGAAAAAATAAGGTAAAGATATTTTACTGATGTGTTTCCTAAAATCTGCTTTGTCAGATAAAATCAAACCAAAACAGTCAATTTCTGGTACTTGATTTTTAATCATATTAAGCGTTTCAGCAATATTACTCGTTACAGCCACATCTACAGTAACTATTCGTTTTGAGTCTATCTTCTTTATTTTTTGTATTAAATTTCTCAACCATCGGAAATATGCTTGCTGTTGATAAAGTAATTCGGGCTTATAATAATTTAGTTCTAATTGTTGTAAAGTATTATTACTGATATTCCATGAAACAATTGAAGATTCATTTTTATACATACTAATTGTTTCAAGGATATTCATGGAAAGCCTATTGAGTTCTCGTTCATTTTTGATAAACCGTAATGCTTCAGGAATCCAAAAACTATAATGTATTTTCAAGCCTGAATTCTTGGCTACATTCAGCATATTACGGTCGTAAATATTAGGTCCAGAGATTTTAACGGTATTTACTCCAGTCAATTTCATAGTAGCAAAATCACTTTCAATAACTTTTTTAGTAAGTGGATTTATATTTTTAAACCAATTTTTCCCTTTCAAATAATTTACGCCTTTTGTCCCTAAAAACATTTTACTGCTATCAGTCGCAATATCAGTTGCGACAATCATAGTATTTGCCCCTTTTTTCTGAATCAAAGGAGTGTATTTTTGTTTGGGCAATCCAGCTTTGATTTTAGGTATATTTTTCAATTGCCAATCCAATAAACCAATACTTCCATCTGGCATATTTTTATCCAAACTTGAATTAAAAAAGACGTATGCTCGTACTTCAGGGTATTTACTTTTTATTTTATTAATCGCTGTTTTTACCCAAACGTCTTGTTTGTGTCCAGTTTTCTTTAATGAGCCCATTTCGGCAATCATTACTGGAATGCCTAATTTAAAAATTGGATTTTTATGAAATGGCTGATAGATTTCTTCAAAAGAATAACTCGGATTTTGTGTATTGAATTGCCCATAATTCAGCCCTGTTATTCCTATCCAATCAACATAATCTTTTCCGGGAAAGTAATCTTTTACAGCCGTTACTTTCCAAGGACTCCATACCCAAATGACGTTATAGATTCCCATCTTTTTAAACTTCATGAAAAGATAGCGCCAAGCATTTTTAAACTCCTCAGGCGTATTGTTCCCTTTTACTGACCACGGGTAAAATAGATTATCTGGTTCATGAGCAAATCTTAAAAATACCGGACGATTTAGTGCTTTTAATTGTAAAGCAAATTGTTCGATATAAACATCAAACTTCCCATCGCTGATTTTTTTAAAAACCTTGTTTTCATGATTCTCTGAGATTGAAACACCCTCATCTTCAAAAGGCATTTGCCAAGGCTCCCAAGTAATCATTGGAATCGAATTATTTTGAAAAACAGAGTCTATCTTTTGAATCGGCAAATAGTTTTTTTCTTGATTACCCCATGAAATATAGAATGAAATAATATCAAAATGTGACTGATATTTAGACTGGTATTTTCTGACAAGCTTTAGGGAACTCAATCCATCAGTTTGTTCAGGAGCAAATATGCCCGTTAGAAAAGTATTTTTTTTAGGGGTTATCCTTACAGATTGTTGTTTATTTATCAAGGATGTTTCATTGATAAAAATAGTAAAACTAATAAAGAGGACTAAAAGAATAAGAGCGGTGTTTCTTAAGAGGTGGTATATCTTTCTTCTAAAAAACCAAAATTTTATCCTAAACTTAAAAACTACTTCGTATAAAATCCTAAGCCAATAATGTTGATTGATTAATGATTTCAATCTTATTTCTTCGCTAATAACTAAAGTAAATGTGAGAAATACCACATTCAAACCCGCAAAACAAGCCATAATAATGGTAAATGGGTTCAAATCGTGATATAAACCATAAACGATAGCTGCGATTGACAACAATAAAATAATGATATTAGGGAGATTTATTTTGATACTACCCCCTTCTTTGATACTTTTTTCAGTAGGAATGTATGGAACTTCTTTACGAATAATTGTATAAATCAGCCCAAGGTTAAATACCCACCAAGTACCAATTAATAAGAGCCCTCCTACTATATGAAACCCTCTTTCAGTATCATCAATAACCCACCTCTGAACATAATGCCTAATAAGTATTATAGATAAAACGAAAGGGGTAGAGTTTTGAGCAAAAACCAAAAAATCAATTTTGATAGGAAAAGTCTGCGTAAAAAGAGATAAAATTGGCAATAGTAAATTGATAGCGAAGATTAACCCTGAAAGATAATACAAAGGTACAATACCATAATGAAGCTTTTGTCGCCAACTAAATTTAGAAAAAAGTTCTACATAACTTGTCACCAATAATTCAAATACTCCCCTCGACCACTTCAATTGTTGTTTATAATAAGCAGACAAAGTAGCAGGAACAAGTCCTCTTGTGAGCATTGAAGGCTCGAAAACAGACTTCCAACCTTGTGCATGTAGCCTCATAGCCGTGTGCATATCCTCAGCAAGTCCTGGAGCATGTCCACCAATTGACTCCAAAGCAGTTCTTCTAAAAGTACAATTTGCTCCAATCGCAGGTACAGTTCCATACCTGTTCATTGTCATCATCATTGGTCCATAGAAATGATATGTCTGTTGGGCAGCACCTTTTGCCACTCTACTTTCAGTTTGATTGGAATATGCCTGTACAATCTGTACAAACCCAATTTCAGGATTATCAAAATGACCTACAATTGGGTTTAAAAAGCTAGGAGGCGGAACGTGGTCTGGGTCAAGTACCACACAAAGTTCACCTGTAGATTGTGCTAAAGCATTGTTAATATTACCCGCTTTTGCATCTTTTTTATCCGTTCTTGTTACATGCCTAACCCCAAGTTCGGCACAAACCTTTTTTAAATAAGCATCGTCAGCTTCGTCGCATAAATAAGTAGTATGTGGATAAGTAATTTCTTGTATCGCTTTTAGGGTTTCTACAATCATTTCGTAAGGTTCTCCTGCACAAAAAGTTGTAAAAATATCTACTGTATAGTTTTGGGTTATTGGAGGTTCTGGCTTAACAGTGATAAATAAGTAGTGATACCATTCGTAAGTAACTTTCAAACAAGTAAATAAAAATGATATAAGTAAAAGCCAAAATAGAAAAGCATTTACAATTACTAACTTATTTAGAAAACAAAACAGGAAGAAAAACATCGTACAAAAGCCAATAACAATCATCGACTGAAGTATGATTTGCTGTTTTTTGGTTGGCGGATGTAAAGCGTGTCTATATTTCATAATTATTTCTCAACTACATAAAAAGGTGTGTTACTACTTGCAAATTGTCCATTTTTGTCATAGACTGTTACATAAATACGATAGGGTCCTTCTTTTAAAGGCGTTTTGAAAACAACTTTTGTTGTATTTTGTTCAACAAACAGCTCCTTCATATTCCTTGGCTTCTTTTTACCATAAGTATCATTTTCTTTATACCAATCTTCAGGTAAAATTTCCCAAGAAAACGACAATTCATTATTCTCATTTTCTGGATTATTCATTAGCACCTCAGCTGATATACGCTTATTAGGCGTAAATATGATATTATCTTTTGCCCCTTTTTTATCTACCAACATAAATTTAATTTGAGGTGCTTTTAAAGTAGGCTTCTGAGATTTCCAAATATATTGCATTATTCCTACTGCCTCTGAGGTTGCTCCATTTTCAGCAAAAAGACTAAACCAAGTTGGTGTATATTCTTGCTTATGCCCCCAATAAAATACCATCGAGCCCAAAAATCTTGGATTTTTATCAGGCATGTATTTTTTGTAAATAGATAAATATTGTTCTGCTTTCTTAGTACTCGTATTTTCTATATAAGCACCCCAAACAGTATGTTCAGTAGTTGCCCAAGGACCATCTATTCCCCATTCAGTAATTAAAAATGGGCCATCCCAAAACCATTCAAAATCTTCAAGTTCTTTCTCAAAACCTTTGAGCCTTCCAAAAACATTGAAAGAGATAAAATCAATATCAGTCCTGAACTTAATATTAAAAATATTTTTACGCTGAAAATTCACCATTGTGGTGGTTACCAAATGATTAACATCTTCTTTATGAATCATTTCAACTAAATTATTGAAAGTCTTATAAAATGAATTGTACTTAGGTTTGTGTGGAAATGAAAGTTCATTTCCTAAACACCAGAATAATAAAGAAGGATGATTTTTGTACTTATGAACTAAGTTCGAATAGCGTTTATATTGAACTTCTACTTGTTGAGGGTCATTGTAGAAAACATCTATTTGCTCATTATCTGGCATAGGTAAACCTACTATAACAGCGATATTATTTACTTTTGCTTCATTTAAAATTGCAGAAAGATTGGTAGTATCCCAAGTTCGAATAGTGTTGCCTCCAGCATTTTTCAATTCTTCTAAATGAGAATAACCAGATGCACCTTTTATTAAAAAAGGTTTGCCATCTTTTTGAATAGTATATTTACCATTTTTATATTCGATAAATACACTTCTATTTGATTTATTTGTTTTTTTTTCGTTACAAGAAACGATAGAAAACAAAAGAAATAGTGACAAAATTCGTAGAAATTTTGTGTTGAATGAATATTGCAAAAAATTTAGCGTTTAGTAGTTTAGGTAAATTTATACACTAATCAACAAATGCCAAACTTTTCATGCAATTTGTCTTAAAGTTGTTTCATAAAATTTATTTTTTTTACTTTAAAATTCAAAATCCTTCATCAATCATGAAAAAAACACTCCTTCTTTTAGTATTAACCTTCTCACATGTAGCCTTTTCTCAAAAGGGAAAAGAGAAAATTTTGGTTACTGACATGACCAAAATCAAACAAGTTGCTAGCGTATCTATAGCGCCTGATGGTAAAAAAGCCATTTATGCTTTAAGAACTAACGAAAGTAACGAAACAGATAAACTAGATTTCGACTATCGCTCACATTTATGGTTGACTGACTTCCAAACGGTAAAACAATTAACTCGTGGTACTGAAAGCGTTGGTGCTGCTACTTGGTCGGCAGATAGCAAACAAATTGCTTTTTCAAGAAATGTAAAAGGTAAGTCTCAAATCTTTTTGATGCCTTTAGATGGTGGTGAAGCATTTCAATTAACAGATTTTAAATACGGAGCGAGTAATCCACAATGGTCGCCAGATGGGAGTAAGATTTTGTTTTCTATCAATGTTACTTTTTCGGATTTACTGAAAGATTCATTGATCAATCCAAGTAAAAAATTGCCTTCATGGTCGATTGAAAAAGCTGGTTTCAAAACCAATGATTTCTTGAAAACTGATAAAAAAGTAAAAGCTAATCCAAACGGAAGTATCGAAGAAATCAGAGCATATCTTGAAAAAGATGTTGAGGATAAAAAAGCGAAAGTAATTACCCGCTTGAATTTTCAAGGAGAATCTACGACTGAACCAGAAATTCGCTTTAATCTTTTATTTGTGATTGATGCCAAAGAAGGTGCAAAACCTGTACAATTGACAAAAGGATTCTGGTCGTATAACGGCGGAAGTTGGTCGGCTGATAGTAAGAAAATCTATGCGTCGAGTGGTAGAGATAGTTTACAACATCCAGATAGAGAATTGAATGCTTCGATTGTTTTATTGAATGCTGATGGTTCGGGCATTAAACAAATTATCGCTGAAAAAGGCATTTCATATAATAGTGCTACGCCATCGCCTGATGGAAAATTGTTGATTGCAACCATGTCTAAAACAGATTGGTTGGGCTTCAATCAAATCATTTTAGCCAGTGCTGATGGAAGTAACAAAACGATAGTTACTTTCGACAGAGCTGCTAATAATTTTGAATGGACAGACGACAGTAAATTTGTGTATTTCACTGCAAGTTCAAATGGTGGAGTACCTGTTTATAAATTAGATGTGCAGACTAAAAAAATCGAAAAACTAAGTGACTATGATACAGGAATCAGCAGTTTTGACATTTCTAAAGAACGAATTCTTTTTGCCAAAACTGAAGTAAAAAACCCTTCTGAATTATATACAGCAGATTTATTGATGAAAAATGCTGTTAAATTAAGCGCTCATAATGACGAATGGCTACAAAATAAAGCCTTGAGCTTTCCTGAAAAAAGAGTTTACAAAAACTCAAAAGGTCAATCAGTAGAGTATTGGATTATGAAACCTGCCAATTTTGAAGCTGGTAAAAAATATCCTTTACTATTAAATATGCACGGTGGACCAACTGCCATGTGGGGACCAGGCGAAGCATCGATGTGGCATGAATTCCAATACTTTTGTTCGCAAGGTTATGGTTTGGTTTATGCCAATCCAAGAGGTTCGGGAGGCTATGGAAAAGATTTCCAGTTTTCAAATTATCAAGATTGGGGCAATGGACCAACGGAAGATGTTTTAGCTGCAACAAGCGATGCTGCCAAAGCAAGCTGGGTTGATACTTCCAAACAAGTAATCACGGGTGGTTCTTATGCTGGTTATTTAACGGCTTGGATTATCTCGCACGACCACCGTTTTAAAGCTGCTTTTGCACAAAGAGGTGTTTATGAATTATCTACTTTCATGGGCGAAGGCAACGCTTGGCGACTTACACCAAATTATTTTGGCGGTTATCCTTGGGAAAGTAACATCAAACCAATTTTAGAAAGAGAATCACCTTATACTTATGTGGATAAAATCAAAACGCCATTCTTAATTAAACACGGTGAAAATGATTTAAGAACTGGCGTAATACAGTCTGAAATGATGTATAAATCACTCAAAATTATGGGTAAAGAAGTTGAGTATGTGCGTATGCCGGGTGGAACGCACGAACTTTCAAGGACTGGGAATGTTCGCCAGAAAATAGATAGAATGCTTAGAATTTATGAATTTTTCGAGAGATATATTGGAGTAAAATAGAAAACGAATCAATTTTTTGACAGGAAAATGGGGAAAATCAGCTTGATTTTCCCCATTTTTTTATTCCTCTATTCCATAAAAATTATGCTCATCAATTAATTTGTGTAAAAAAAACCACACATTAAAGCAAAAATTCGACTGGAACAAATCTTTTTAATTACTCTACATCAACAGAAGAATATTCTATCTCTTCATAAAATTATTAAAATATGAAAAAGCTATTTTTAACATTCGCCATCTTAGCGACCGCTTTAGTTGCTACAACTCAGAAAGCTGCTGCACAATTCTCATTAGGAATTCATGGATCATATTTTGCACCCGATGCCAAAGATGCAAAAGGGCTATATGGAGCAGGTTTACAAGCCAAAGTATTTGTTAGCGAACAATTTGCTGTGGGTGTAGGTGTAAAATCAATCAAAGAAGAATTTAATGGAACGGGGTATCAGTTCACAAATACTATCGTTCCGATTACGGGTATGTTTGAATATTATTTAACAAAAGGAATTGTTCGTCCTTATCTTGGTGCTGAAGCGGGAGTTTTTACTTCTACGTTAAAAGGTAATGTATTGGGTGTTAATTCTGAAACAACTTCCTCTAAATTTGGAGCTGCCCCAAAATTTGGTATCGCTATTCCAGTGGGGAATTTGGGAATTTTTGCAGAAGGTACTTATAACTTTATTTTTGATAATAAAGATGGTTCAAACAACGGTTCGCCGGGTAATGCTGATTTTAGTACTTCCTCTAAATTCTTTATGGTGAATGCAGGTTTAACTTTTGGCTTCGGTGGAAAGTAAAACTAAAAATCTTATCAACAAAAAAGGCTTCGCAAATTGCGAAGCCTTTTTTGTTATTCCTTAATGCCAAGATTTAAAGGTCTGATTGCTGTTGAATCTAACCTGATTCTTCCATTTGAATCTTTTACAACCATCATATACATTGGTTTTTTACTAAGAAGTATATCAACCATTGATATTTGTTGTGTGGTGTCTTTGGCAATTAATGGTACTTCTTCTTCCTCATTCAGGCTAAGGACGCCATCACCAAATGAGAGTACTTTAATCGCTACAGAAGCTGTTCCTTTGCCAATTAATCCTAAATCTTTCGCCGCCGCATAAGATACATCTAAAATTCTTCCTCTACTGTGTGGACCTCTATCGTTTACTTTTACGATGGTCACATTCCCATTTTCCTTATTGGTTACTTCTAATAAAGTACCGAATGGAAGCGATTTGTGGGCAGCCGTTCTGCGGTTAGCTTTGTAACGTTGACCGCTAGAAGTTTTTCGTCCTTCAAACTTACTTGCATAATATGAAATCTTTCCACTAATCGTTTTTTTCGGTTTGGAAGGAGTCGTAAATGCAGTAACCGTGGCAGTAAAAAGTAGGAAAACTGTTTTTAAAATCATAATAACATATTTAGAAACCTACCGCAAAAGCCTAACTATGTAGTACAATTGATATTGAAAATGATTATATCAAATCGTTTTACAATAAGGGTTTCGTGAAACAATCATTTAATATTCAGGTACGCTAACGTTAACTTAAACCTTAAAAAATTGTAAGAAAAATTCATCAATTTCTACTTTTTCAAATAGCTTTTGATAAATCAAGGGTGCAATTTACACATTTTTATCCAAAAAAAGGAGGGTCTATCCCTTACATTCCCTAACTAAAACGCTCGCTAAGTTTTAAAAAGACGATTAAAATCATCTTTTATTAATAATTCCCAAAAAAATACTTAGCCCAAATCTTACACAAATTAACTGATTATCAGCACATTTCAAATATTCATTCCATCATTAACAAAATAAAAGGCTTGTTGATGAAGCGATTATGTCTAAAAGTTTCGACCATGTTAAATCTAACTGCTCTTAACAAAAATTAACATAAAAGATTTTTGAATCTCATTGCATAAAAAAGAGGTCTCGCTTTTAACGAAACCTCTTCATTCAACATACCAGTAATCTATTACAAAGCTCCTTCTCTGATTTCATCCACTACGCTTGGGTCTAGCAAAGTAGAAGTATCGCCTAAATTTGAAGTTTCTCCTTCCGCTACTTTTCTTAAAATTCTTCTCATGATTTTACCTGAACGAGTTTTAGGTAAACCACTCACAAATTGAATTTTATCAGGTTTAGCAATTGGTCCAATTACACGAGTAACAGTTGCTAAAATATCTCTACGTGTTAAATCAGAATCATGTCCTGTCGATTTTTCACAAATTACATAAGCATAAATGCCTTGTCCTTTAATGTCATGCGGATAACCAACCACCGCAGATTCTACCACACCCAAGTGCATATTAATGGCATTTTCAACTTCTGCCGTACCAATTCTATGCCCAGAAACATTGATTACATCATCCACACGACCTGTGATTCTGTAATATCCATCTTCATCACGCATACAACCATCACCAGTAAAATAAAGGTTTTTATAAGTAGAGAAGTATGTTTGGATACAACGTTCGTGGTCGCCATAAGTAGTACGAATAATACCCGGCCAAGGGAATTTAATACATAAATTTCCAGAAACGCCATTTCCGACAATCTCCTCTCCTTTTTCATCTACCAAAATTGGTTGAACGCCCGGTAAAGGTAAAGTAGCATACGAAGGCTTCGTTTTGGTAATGCCAGCAATTGGAGAAATCAAAATCCCTCCCGTTTCTGTTTGCCACCAAGTATCTACAATCGGAGATTTTCCTTTACCAATATGATCGTTATACCAATGCCAAGCTTCTTCGTTAATTGGCTCTCCTACCGAACCTAATACTTTCAATGAACTTAAATCTTTCCCATTTACGTAGTCAAGTCCAAAACCCATTAACGAGCGAATCGCAGTTGGTGCGGTATATAAAATATCTACTTTATGTTTATCAATCACATCCCAGAAACGTCCAGCATCTGGATACGTTGGTACGCCTTCAAACATCAATGAAGTAGCGCCATAACATAATGGTCCATAAACGATATATGAGTGACCAGTAATCCAGCCAATATCTGCCGTACAAAAATGTACTTGTCCGGGTTGATATTGGAAAACATTCGCAAAAGTATAAGTGGTATAAACCATGTAGCCTCCACAAGTATGTACAACGCCTTTTGGTTTACCTGTTGAACCAGAAGTATAAAGAATGAAAAGCATATCTTCTGCATCCATTTCTTCTGCTGGACAGTCAGATGAAACTGTTTTTACTTCATTTTCCCACCAAACGTCACGCCCTTTTAGCATTGAAACTGGTGTGCGAGTACGAGTAGAAACAATTACTTTTTGCACTGATGGACATTGAATCAAAGCATCGTCCACCGTAGATTTCAAGCCAATTTCTTTATTGCCACGGAAAGAACCATCAGAAGTAATCACGATATTACATTGTGCATCATTAATACGGTCGGCGATTGATTGCGAAGAAAAACCTCCAAAAACCACTGAATGTATAGCTCCAATTCTAGCACAAGCCAATACAGCAATTGCCAATTCTGGAATCATTGGCATATAAATACAAATCCTATCTCCTTTTTTAGCTCCATGCTTTTTCAACACATTCGCAAACTGACAAACTCTTTGATGAAGCATTTTGTAAGTAAGCGTTATTGACTCTTCTTGTGGGTCATTAGATTCCCAAATGATAGCGGGCTGGTCGCCACGAGTAGCCAAATGGCGGTCTAAAGCATTTTCAGTAATATTCATTTTACCGCCAGCAAACCATTTGGTTGTTCCTGTCGTAAAATCCCATTCTAATGTTTTTTTCCAAGGTTTACGCCATTGAAAATTTTGTGCTATTTCAGCCCAGAAACTTTCAGGGTCTGAAACTGAATGGTTATATGCTGATTCGTAATCATCAAAGGAGCTAATTTGTAAATTCATCATTAATCGGATATTAGAAATTGAGTTGGTATTGAATTGCTTCAGATTTTAATATTTTCTACTGTAAAAGTACAAGACATTTTTTTTATTTGAATACTGTTTTACAGGTTTTACGCTAAAAAAATATAGCTATCTTTACTAAACAAAGTATAGCTTTTCAATTGATATTTTGAACTTTTATCATAATATAAGCCCAATTTGACTGAAATTAGTTTTTCATGCTATCTATAAGTAAAAATCCATACATCAACATTCACCCTTTCTTAATTTGAAACAATTCCCAATGCTAATGTATTGATTTTTGCCACTAAAGTACGAGTAGAAAAAGGTTTAGAAACATATAAATCCGCCCCAATTAAATATCCTTTTTCAATATCAGCTTCTTTATTTTTAGCACTTAAAAAAACGATTTTAATATGTTGAAAACGAATACTTTCTTTGATAAGTCGGCATACTTCATAGCCATCTACATGGGGCATCATAATATCTAATAGAATGATGGAAGGCACTTCTTTTTCAATAATTTCTAAGGCTTCGGAGCCATCACGTGCGATGAAAACACTGTAGCCTTCTTTCTTCATTAAAAATTCAAGAGACATCAAAATGCTAGGTTCGTCATCAACGATTAATACTTTTATTGTCTTTTTCATATCGTATAAAATAAGTAAATGTTGATTTTCTTTATGGTAATCTAAACGACGGGTATCGAAAAGGTGAATTTTGATCCTTTTCCTACTTGGCTTTCTACCCAGATTTGTCCGTTGTGTAATGCTATAATCTTTTTTGAAATGGCTAAACCCAAACCACTTCCTTTTGGTTTTTTAATAGTTTGGTCTTCAGCTTGGAAAAATTTATCGAAAATTAATCGTTGAAAATTCTTATCAATACCAACACCATTATCATGAACACTGGTATAAACACAGCCTTCTGCATAATGTGTGGCTAAAATAATCTCTCCCTTTTGTGGCTCACAATATTTAATGGCGTTCGATAAAAGATTCACCACTACTTGTATTAATTTATCTCTATCGGCTTCAAATCTTGGTGTAAAACGATCCGGCATAAAGATTACTTTTATCTCTTTTTCTTTCGCTTGCTGATAAAGCGCATCAATAGAATCTTTTACAACCTCCTGAATATCAACATCCTCCAAAATCAACTTTTGCTTTCCAGATTCGTATTTTTCTAAATCAAGTACTTGGTTGATTAATCGGCTAAGTCGGTCAGATTCTTTTACGACTGTTCCTAAAAAGTGTTCTCTTTCACTTAAATCCATTTCTGGATTATCAAAAACGATTTCAGATAAAGCTCTAATCGAAGTAAGTGGCGTTCTGATTTCATGAGCTACCGTTGAAAGGAAATCGTCTTTGAGTTTGTCTGTTTTTTGAAGTATTTCGTTCGCTTCTTTTAATTCTGTCGTTGCTTTTTCTAAAGCGACCGATTTACGTTTGAGCTCTTTATTAGCCGACAATAAGCTTTGTGAAGATTTTAAAATACTGATTACTTCTTCTGTTGAAATTTTTTCTTCTTTTGAAACGGAAGAAATCATGATTCTGGCAGAAGCCGTTCCAACAATTCCAGCTAATAATTTTTCAACATAACTAACCATTTGCGGTTCAGCTATCTCGGAAGTCAATCGGATTTTATGCTTTTGTGCATAGAGTTTTAATATTTTCTCTGCTCTTTTTTCTCCGAGAAAATTACTTAGCAACAACTGAATATCAGAAAAATAGGCAGTTCCTCGCCAAATTGTTGGACTTTCTACTTGTTCGGAATATTCGAAAATATCGACAAAAATTACTGCTTGATTATGCTCTATCGAACTTTGATGACTGTTAAGTGAAAAACAAACGTAGCAAAAGATATTCAAGAGTAAACTCCAAAACAAGCCATGAGAAATGCTATCCATGCCTTCTAATCCAAATAATGCTAAAGGTTTTAAGGCAGAAAAACCCATAAAACCTTGGTCAATTACAGACTGCGGGAAGAAACCAGCTCCGACCATTGAAGGCAATACCAATGTATAAAACCAAATCAATACGCCTACCAACAAACCCATTAATGCTCCTTTTTGTGTACCATTTTTCCAAAAAATTCCTCCAATAATGGCTGGTGCAAACTGAGAAACTGCTGCAAACGAAACCATTCCATTTGAAACCAAAGAGTAATGTTCGGCAATGGTTTTGTAATATAAATACGCCATTAAAAGAATCAAGACGATGGAAGCACGTCGAATTGTCTTTACTAATAAGCTTAAATTTCCAGCTAATTTCTCTTGTAAATAAGCACTTTTTAGGATTACGGGCATTACTAAATTATTGGAAATCATTACACTAAGCGCAATTGTTTCCACAATAATCATACTTGTACCCGCTGAAAAACCACCGATATAAGTAAATAAAGTAATAAAGGGTTGATTGAATTTTAGAGGAATCGCCAACACATATTCATCTGGATTGATAGTATGGTTCGGGAATAATAATACGCCTCCCATCGCAATCGGAATTACAAAAATATTTATCAACAATAAATATAATGGGAAAAGCCATAATGCTTTGTTCAGGTGTTTTTCATCCACATTTTCAATGACAGAAACCTGAAATTGGCGTGGTAAAAACATAATTGCCATCATCGACAACAATAAATGCCAAAACCAACCAGCAGTATCTTGTTCAGAATGAAACACAAAAACTTTATGAAGTGCTGGAATATTGGAAGCTTTTTGAAAAATATCTGTAATGCCATCGAAAATAAAATAGCTAACAAAAATACCAACGAGTAAAAAAGCTACCAATTTTATGATAGATTCTGCGGCGATGGCGGTAACCATTCCTTCGTGACGTTCGGTAGAATCGATGGTGCGTGTACCAAAAATGATGGTAAAAATTGAGAGTAAAATGGTAATGTAAAAAGCTAAATCTCCTACAAAAAAGTTCTCGGTATTGATTTCGCCAGAAGTTTTTGCCACAATCAAAAAGCTATTTGAAATGGCTTTGAGTTGAATAGCGATATAGGGCAAAATGCCCAAAATACAGATAATCGTTACAATTACGCCTAAAGTGGCATTTTTACCATAGCGTGAAGAAATAAAATCGGCGATTGAAGTAATGCGCTGTACTTTACAGATTCTGATAATTTTACGAAGTACAATCCACCACAAAGGCATCATTAAAGATGGACCTATATACACTGAAATGAACTCGATTCCATTAGTTACTGCTCTGCCCACTGAGCCGTAGAAAGTCCAAGCGGTACAATAAACTGCCAACGATAGTGCATAAATGTATGGATTATTAACAATACTTTTGCCTTTGGCAGAACGTTGTTCAGCCCAATAAGCTACTCCAAAAAGGAAAACCAAATAGAGTAATGAAGTCAATATTAATACTACACTATTCATCTTTATTAATTTCTTGCTCTTCGTTGCGGAGGCTCCAGTAAATTATGCCAATGAATAATATCCAAATTGTAAAAACATAAAAATAAAGTGTTGGAATGCCTTTAATCTTTGTATCGTGGTTAACAATTGATAAAATAGGAAAGTTAAAGAGAATCATAAATACGATTCCAAGTACCAAAAGTTTTTGATTTTTTAACTTTTCTTTCATGAATGACTAAAGATTTTAACCTTTGGATTGAGTATTAATTTTATCACAATTTAGGGTAAAAATTTAACTCTTCTCAGAAAGAAAGAACTATACTTGCTAATTTTTTATAGTCAAAAATTGGCTTATTTCGAATTTTCTCATAAAATAGCGAGTTTTAGAGGATTTATATTTATTATCGTCTTTTGTTACTTTTCTTTTCTTGATAAAAGAAAAGTAACAAAAGAAAATCAAGAATTCCTAAACTCGCTCCGCTCAAACAGTAGGAATTCGATGTCTCTCAATCACAAAAAGGGGGCGAAATTAGTTTTTAGACCCCTTTTTTATGGTTAAAATTCGAGATAAACCACGAATAAATAATAAAATTTTATATTTTAATTATCGTATTCTCCAGAAAGTGCGTACTTTCCAAAAATCAATAATCCCCCTGTGATAATTGGAGTAAGAATAATCATAATGATGATACCAAACACCAAATCTTCTTGATTTCCCGAAGCAAATTTCGGAATGCCTAATTCATAAATTCCAAAGTAAGCTGTTGCTAAACCTAAGAGTATCCAAACGATACCTAATATTCTTTTAATTCCGTTCATGTCTTTTTATGAAAATATGTTTAAAATTAATTTCAGCCTTAAAATATTTAATCTCTGATACTTCTGTCTTCTTTGATGTACAATAAACCAATCACAAAACATACTCCTGCAATTAAAATTGGGTAGTTCAAACCTTCTAAATATGGTTGCGTATTTTTGATGGCTTCACCTGCTTTTTCAGCAACGTCATTCGCATCTTTTGCTTTGGTTACTAAGTAAGTAGCAATCGCTGGCATCAGTCCTCCGAATACTCCGTTACCAATATGATATGGCAACGACATTGAAGTATAGCGAATTTTTACTGGAAACATTTCTACCAAGAAAGCGGCAATTGGCCCGTAAGCCATCGTTACAAAAACCAATTGTACAAAAACCAACCAAACGAGTGTCCATAAATCGCTGTCATTGATTTTAACAGTTTTGGCTACTTCTGCTTTTGGTTGTTCTGATTCAACTTTGCCTGCTAAAATTGTCTGTTTTTTTACTTCTTTATAAGTAGTTCCGTCGGTATAAAATTTATTGGTTGTTGTGGTAATTAATGAATCTGTACTTGAATTAGCAAACAAAGTTGCTTTTATTGCTACTTTTGTTTGAGCCGTAATTTCTTCTTTATTTTTCAAATTAGCGGTTTGATACATTTTTTCGTAAATCGGGCGATAAGCGAAAATAGCCAATAATAAACCTGCTAACATGATTGGCTTGCGACCTACTTTATCGGATAACCAACCAAAAAATACAAACAAAGGCGTACCCATAATCAAGGCAATGATTAACAAAGTATTGGCTTGGTCGAAATCCACGTTCATGATTTTCAACAAAAATGTTTGTGCGTAAAACTGACCTGTGTACCAAACTACGCCTTGCCCCATTGTTGCTCCAAAAAGTGCTAACAAGACAAATTTGAAATTCAATTTATTACCAAATGACTCTTTCAATGGATTGGTTGATGTTTTCCCTTCGGCTTTAGCTTTGGCAAAAAGAGGCGATTCCGACATGTTTTTACGAATCAAGACAGAAACATAAACCATGATGATGGAAACCATAAATGGGATTCTCCAGCCCCAATCTTCCCATGATTCTTTCGACATCGAATTTTTGGTTAACAAGATTACTCCTAAAGAAATAAACAAACCTGCTGTAGCGGTAATTTGAATCCATGAAGTCCAAAAACCTCTTGCATTTGCTGGCGAGTGTTCGGCTACATAAGTGGCTGCACCACCGTATTCTCCGCCAAGTGCCAAACCTTGTAACAATCTAAGAATCAATACAATTAATGGCGCAAAAAAACCAATTGTTTCATATTTTGGTACTAATCCAATGGCAAAAGTTGCTCCGCCCATCAACACCAAAGTAACCATAAAAGTATATTTTCGACCAATCAAATCGCCTAAGCGACCAAAGAATAATGCGCCAAAAGGACGAACTACAAAACCTGCAGCAAAAGTGGCTAAAGTTGAAAGAAAAGCTGCTGTGGGATTATCTTTCGGGAAAAATTGTGTTGAAATAATTGTTGCTAAACTTCCGAATATATAAAAATCGTACCATTCGATGAGTGTTCCTACTGATGATGCCCCAATAATGGCGGCGAGTGCTTTAGTGGATGTTTTTTTTACTGTGTGTTCTGACATAGTGTTTATAGATAAGGGGTTTTGATTGAGTGAATATCTTTATTTGGGATGTTGGATTTAAGATTTCGGTTATTCAAGCTAAAATTATTCTTATTGATTAAAGCTGTGTATTTCGATTGTCAAAATCTGATAATCATGTTTCAAAATCGAAGGCTTATTTGTACTTTAACGTGTTTTTATTGTACAAGCACAAAATCCAAAGGTCACAAAAAAAGCTATACAGTCAATAGTATTGGTATAGTAACGGTATTTAAGTATAGTTTACATAAAAAATGGGTTTAGAAAAATATTCTAAACCCATTTCCATGATATCCAAAAAAAATTTGTTGCGTAAAAGATTAATGCTTCAAACGCTCCCACTTTATCAACATAAATTTATCTCCAAGCTCAGTTACAATCATCCCAGAATCTCTCAAATTCTCTCTATCAGCATAAAAAGCAGCTAACTCTTTGTGATTCATAATCTTATAAGTAGGATAATAATCTGAGTTTTTAGGGATTTTGATTTGATATTTCTTTACCCAATTCATTACTGATACGTGTGAAACCCCCAAAAGTCGCTCTATTTCACGATAACTTACTCCTTCAATATATAATTGTAAGGCTTTGATGACGTAATATGCCGAAATGCCTTTTCCTAGTTTCTCAACCGTAAAATTATAATTGCAGTCTTTACATTTAAAACGTTGTTTTTCTTTGATTACGCCACTTTTAGTAACATTTTGAGCGTCGCAACGAGGACAATTTGGATTTTTCATAGAAATAATACGATATAGTATATTTAGCAAATATATATCAATTAAGCAACAATACAACATCTTGAAGAAACTTATTTTTTCAACCGAAAAAAGAATAAAAACCTTTTTATTTCAAAATTATATTCTGAAATATCCAGAATATCAAAATTTTATTCTTTTTGTACAACAAACCATCAAAAGCCTTGTACATTTCAAAGATTTTCAAGGATAACATAGAAATCATATTTGATTTTCAAGCACTTAAAATTCTTCTGGTCGATTTAATAAATTTTCTAAGATTTGCTTAATTCAATTTTGCGATTGACTCTTTAATTTTTTCTCTGGCTTGTTGTTTTTGCAATACATAAGGTGGTTTCATTCTGTCGGTACAGTCCATTGCACCGCAACGCTCACATGTTTCGTTTACTTTTCGGTGAATCAATGATGAATCTGGAAGAAATTTTACCATACTTTTCAGGTTATCGTCAATGGCAAAACCCAAAGTAACGCTGCTATTCATTTTTAAATTAGGTGGCGATGGTTTCGCTAAACAAATTACCAAATAATGATTGCCCGTGTCTATGTATTCAGAAACTTGCGCTTTGCATAATACTTCTTCGGCATCATAGCCTTCTTCTTTCTGTATTTTCTCTAAATCTTTTAAAATAGTGAGCGCCTTCCATCTTCTGCAATAATGCTCACTCAATGCCGTGCCGTGAGGCGTGTGCAATTTTGCCAAGTGCATTTCCTTAGTTAAATAAAACAAATCGTCATCAACCTGATTATTAAAACGCAAAAAGAAAAGATTATTAATCTTGAAGTGGCTTGTCATCAAGTTCGATAACCTGTGCATAAATACTTCTGGCGTTACGTTGAACAAACGCATGATGCTCAGCAACATGTTTTCGTCCCATTTGGGTGAAGCAAAAAAGTAAGTAAGCCTATCAATCAAAATATCTTTGTTGATTAAAATCGCTCCCGCAAAATAAGATGCTCTAAAGTTATTAAGTACTTCTTCAAAAGAACCTACTTCTATTACGGATGAAATATTCGATCTTTTTTTAAGTTGTAAAAACTGATAACCTATTTCACGACCATACGTAAACGTTTTTTGTTCGGTACTTAAATCTTTATTGATTAATAGTTTAGAAGTAGCTGGGTTATAAACAGAGCGAATCGTAACTAATTCGGGATATTGTTCTTTTGAGAATTCTTCGATACGGTAGCCATAAAAGTTTTCTAAAATTTCAGCTAATAGTTTTTCATTAGGTGAAGTAGTAGCCGAGATTTCAAAAAGCTTTCTGAATTGCTGGGCAGATTGCTCTAAATCGTCAAAATAGTTATCATACATTTCTTGATATGAACGCAATACAGAAAAGTAAAACTGCTCCACACGCATATCGTAATTCCTACTGATTTCGATAATCGTACTGATAAATGCACTGATTTTGGCTGGCGCTTCCGACATCAACTCGATAAAATCAGAAGGTTCTACTCCAAAAATTTCTAAGGGCAATTCCGTTAGAATATTGGAATTGAGTAATTCTGCAATAGGTTCTAATTGCTTACTCAATTTCAGCGAAACCAATGAATCATAATCTATTTCTAAGGCTTCTGACAAAGCCATTATTTTCTCTGTTTTTGGATATTTTTTTCCTTTTTCGATTTCATTCAAATATGAAATTGAAAGTTTAGACTTTTCGGCGACTTCGCTCAAAGAGAGTTTTTTATCAAGACGCAATTGTCTGATTTTTAGCCCGAAAATTATTTTTACTTTATCGCTATTCACACTCATCGCTTTATAATTTCCACAAAGCTAATAAGATTTATTGAAAGATTTTCTCCAAAAAAGCAAAATAGCGAATTTTCGCTTAATATTTCTTATTTGACATTTTTGCTGTAAAATTCATTTCTAAGCTCAAAAAAGCACTCACATTTTATACTTTTCAAATATTATATATAAAATAAACCGTAAAATGTAAATTATTTTCATTTTTAGCGAAATTTCGCTTGTTTTTAATTTTACGCTAATTACTTTTGCAATGCGTTCGAATGCTTCTAAATTTTATTTGAGTCTTGATCAAATTAACAATTACAAACATGAAACATGACATCCTTACTTCTGATTTTAGCAAAGCTGCTAAACAAAAAGTAAATCACCCATTATTAAGTCTTCATGCTGATATTCGACTGAATCTCAGCGTTTCAACCTTGGTTGAGGAAGCTTTAAAAAATGGAGAAGGCACTCTTACTGATACAGGCGCATTTATGTGCGATACAGGTAAGTTCACGGGACGTTCGCCAAAAGACAAGTTTACAGTCTATGACGACAAAACTGCTGATACTGTGGCTTGGGGAGAAATCAATCAAGCTTTTGAAGCAGATAAATTTGAGGCACTTTATCAAAAAATGTTGACATTTATTGCCAACAAAAAGCTTTATGCACGCTACGCTTGTGCTTGTGCAGCACCAGAACATAAAATGAATATCTTGGTGATAAATACTTTAGCTTGGCATAATTTGTTTTGCCATCATCTATTTATTCGTCCAACTGAAAATGAATTATCACACTTTGAACCAGAATGGACGATTTTAGACATTCCAGAATTTGAAGCAAATCCTGAAATTGATGGTACTCGTCAAAGTAATTTTACAATTATTGATTTCACTCGTAAAATCATCCTTATCGGCGGAACAGCTTATGCTGGTGAAATGAAAAAAGGCATCTTTACGGTACTGAATTATATCTTGCCAGAAGAGAAAAAAGTACTTTCAATGCACTGTTCAGCCAACATTGGGAAAGACGGAGACACTGCTTTATTTTTTGGTTTATCTGGTACTGGAAAAACAACACTTTCTGCTGACCCATACAGAAATCTGATTGGCGACGACGAACATGGTTGGGACGACAAACAGGTTTTTAATTTTGAAGGAGGTTGTTATGCCAAAGTAATCAATCTGAGTGAAGAACAAGAACCTGAGATTTTTGGAGCGATTCACTATGGGTCAATTTTAGAAAATACTCGCTTTAAAGAAAACACAAAAAGTGTAGATTACAGCAATCAAAGTGTTACAGAAAATACAAGAACAGCTTACCCAATTCATTATATTCCGAATGTAGCAATTCCTTCTGTAGGCAATGCACCAAAAAATATTTTCTTTTTAACGGCAGATGCTTTTGGTGTATTACCTCCTATTTCAAAACTAAGTATAGAACAAGCCATGTATTACTTTGTGGCAGGTTATACTTCAAAATTGGCAGGTACAGAAATGGGAATTAAAGAGCCACAAGCTACTTTTTCAGCTTGCTTTGGGGCTGCATTTTTACCGCTTCATCCATTGAAGTACGCTAATCTTTTGGGTGAAAAATTAGAGGCTGGCAATGTTAAAGTTTGGTTAATTAATACTGGCTGGTCGGGTGGTGGCTATGGTGTAGGTTCACGCATTAAATTACCATATACTCGTGCGATGATTCATGCTGCATTAAAAGGTGAATTTGACAATGTAAATTTCATAAAACATGATATATTTGGTTTAGAAATGCCCACAATGTGTACAGATGTGCCTAAAGATTTACTTAACCCTAAAAATACGTGGTTAGACAAAGAGGCTTATGACCAAAAAGCGAGAAGTCTGTCAATATCTTTTGAAGAAAACTATCTGAGAATTAGTGGGAAATAGCTTTAAGCTATGAGTTATGAGCCTTGAGCTATGAGATTTTTAAAATAATAAAAAGTAAAAAGTTCGTAGCTCACAGCCAATTGCTCAAAGCTAAATATCGCATACATAAACCCTTTTAGAATATGAAAAGTAATCTGACACTTGCTTTACCTGTTGGAACAACGCTTGATAGATTTATCAATCGCCAACAAGAGGCTTTTCCTTATGCCAAAGGAGAGCTTTCTCAATTGCTAAGAGACATTGCACTTGCCTCCAAAATCATCAATCGTGAAATTAATCGAGCGGGCTTGATTGATATTACGGGTGCTTTAGGAAGTGAGAACATTCAGGGTGAAGCCCAACAAAAACTAGACATGATTGCCAATATTCGTTTTATCAGAGCATTGGTAAATGGTGGCGAAGTGGTGGGAATTCTTTCTGAAGAAGACGATGAAATTATTCAAACAGGTAATGTTAATGCGAAATATGTGGTAGCAATGGACCCGCTAGACGGTTCTTCTAATATTGATGTAAATGTTTCTATCGGAACGATTTTTTCAATTTATAGAAGAGTAAGTCCAATTGGTACTCCTGCCGTTGAGGAAGATTTTCTTCAAGGCGGACGCAAGCAAGTGGCAGCTGGTTATATTCTTTACGGTTCTTCAACGATTATGGTTTATACCACAGGGAAAGGAGTAAATGGCTTTACTTATGAAAATTCTTTGGGAGAATACTTCCTCTCACATGCCGATATAAAAATGCCAGAAAATGGCAAAATCTATTCAGTAAACGAGGCTTATTTTGATGAATTCACCAATCCTATCAAAGATTTTATTGTGGATATGCGAAAGCAATCTGGCTGCATGGCTCGTTATATTGGTTCGTTAGTCGGTGATTTTCATCGAAATTTATTAAAGGGTGGCGTTTACTTGTATCCTCCAACCCGAAAAGCAAAAGAAGGAAAATTACGTTTACTTTATGAATGCTATCCATTAGCTTTTGTGATTGAACAAGCAGGCGGTTTGTCATTCGATGGTACACAAAATATTTTAGACATTGTCCCCGAATCCATTCATCAAAGAAATATTACTTATTTGGGTTCAAAAGAACAACTATTAAAATTACAAGACAATCTAGATAAGTATCATGCTTTGATTCTGGAGCAAATGGAAAATGGACTTTAAGTATTTTCAATTCGTTTTTATCCAAAATTGCTATTCTGAATAAAACAGACAAGTCAGGATATTACTTCCTCAGTAAAAAAGATTATTTTGCACACAAATCTAATACTGTGTAAAATAATCTTTTTTCTTATGAAAATTATATTCAACATACTCTTCTTCATTGGCTTAAATCTTCTAACATTTTTTGACATTCAAGCACAAAAACAATTCGCTGAAATTTGGCTAACCAGTTCAGACGAATCTATTCTATTTAAGAAGCAAGCAAAAACTTTCAATTTTGAATATACCAATAATACTTTACCGAATATTATTATTGATGAAAGTAAGGTTTTCCAGAAAATGGATGGCTTTGGCTTTACTTTGACGGGAGGAAGTGCCATGCTTATCAACCAGATGAATACCAAAGAAAGAGCCGCTTTATTGCAAGAACTTTTTGCTACGAATGATGCCAATATTGGCGTTAGTTATCTCAGAATCAGTGTAGGAGCTTCTGATTTAGATAATCATGTTTTTTCTTATGATGATTTACCTGAAGGAGAAACCGACCCAGAATTGAAGAAATTCAATTTGGCGGGCGACCAACAATATCTAATTCCTGTATTAAAACAAATTTTGGCAATTAATCCTGAAATTAAAATACTTGCTTCGCCTTGGTCGCCACCAGTTTGGATGAAAAGCAATGCAAGCTCAAAAGGAGGAAGTTTAAAGTCAGAATATTATTCTACTTATGCGAAGTATTTATTAAAGTATATTCAAGAAATGAAAAAAGAAGGCATCAGAATTGATGCTTTGACAGTTCAGAACGAACCACTTCATCCCGGAAATAATCCAAGTTTATTGATGTTGCCCGAAGAACAAGGACTTTTTGTAAGAAGACATTTAGGTCCGATTTTCAAAGCGGCAAAAGTGGATACTAAAATCATCATTTATGACCATAATGCCGATCGTCCAGATTATCCAATCACAATTTTGAACGACCTAGAAGCCAGAAAATACATTGATGGTTCTGCGTTTCATTTGTACGGAGGTTATATCAATACATTGTCGGATGTACACAATGCCCATCCAGATAAAAACTTATATTTTACAGAACAATGGATTGGCAGTCCAGGAAATTTTTCAGGAGATTTAACTTGGCATGTAAAAAATCTCATCATCGGAGCGCCCAAAAACTGGTGCAAAACAGTATTAGAATGGAATTTAGCTGCCGACCCAAAGCAAAATCCACACACAGAAGGCGGATGTACAGAATGCTTGGGAGCAATTACAATTGATAAAAATAGCATTACCAGAAATCCAGCTTATTACATTATAGCACATGCTTCCAAGTTTGTAAGACCCAATTCTGTCCGAATTTTCTCTAACACAACTGCAAGTTTACCCAACGTCGCTTTCAAAACACCTTCAGGCAAAAAGGTTTTGATTGTTCAAAACGAAAGTAATAAAGCACAAAAATTCAATATTTCTTATCAAGGAAAAAAAGCGATTCAAACACTTGATGCTGGAGTTGTAGCTACTTATGTTTGGTAGGTTTTATGAAATAATCCATCCGATTTTTTCATAAAATAGAAATCTATATAAAATTAAAGCAAGATAGGCTCGGAGAGGCGAAATATCGGTAGTAGAAGCATTATTTATGGTAAAAATATCCCTTTAAGCCCCATCGGGGCGAGATATTTCGCCCCGATGGGGCTTGAAGGAGTTAAAACAAGATATATCTACCGATATAGTGTTCCTAACGGAACTGTAATCAAACAAAAAAGCGGTCGAAATTAGTTTTTCGACCGCTTTTTTATTTGATTATAAAATTCTGGATAACTCATGTTTCCTAAACTATTTCTGAGCGATTACTTTATTGGTATCAGACTTTGTGACTTTATCTTCCCAACCTATGTTTACTTCTACGTTTGGCAAGGCTTTTTGTAAGGCTATTACACCAGCTTTCGTAACTTTTGTTTGCCAGCAATATACTTTCTTTAAGTTTTTGAGCTTGGCTAATTCTTTCAGACCAGCATCACTTATTTGTGTATCAAACAGATTAATGTATTCTAAAAATTGTAAATCTTTCAATTGAGCAATTCCAGCATCAGTAATGGCTGTATGTTCTAAATGCAAACGTGTGAGGTGTTTTAGTTTAGCAATTTCAGTTAATGATTTATCCGAAATTTTTGTATTCCCAAGCTTCAACCAAATAATTTGCTCTGATAAATTTGTCAAGAGATTGATTTTTGAATCATCAAAGTTTCGGGCATTCACAAAATTGACATCCAGAAAATTATGGCTTTTTGAAACAGGCATGACCAAAACATTCATAGCTGATAGTTTCTGAATATCACTTTCTGTAGCCTCAGAAACTTTCTCACTAAAAACCGCTGAAATACTTTCTCCTCCCGTTGCCGTATTACTTCCTTCACTCCCACTTGCCAAGGAGGCTAACAATGGTTTTACTTTTTCATCAGGTTTTAGTTGCGCTACTTTTTTATCAAAAGCCGCTCCGTTTTGAATCCACCAATGTAAAAGCGAAATTTCTTGTTCAGTCAAAGGCGTTTTGCCTTTGGGTGGCATGTGATGCTCATCTTCTTCTGGCAATAATAAACGCTTGATTAATTCACTATTAGCAACATCATTTCCTTTAATGATTACTCCGTTTTTACCGCCTTTCATCAAAAGCTCCTGAGTATCCATTCGCAAACCACCTTTTATTTTATTAGCATTATGGCACGACCAACATTTTTGTTCCATTACTGGCGCTACAATATCTTGATATACCAATGCTTCGTTGATGTTTTCTATTTTCTTTTTTTCACCAGATTTTCCTTTTTCTCGTGGTGGTAAACCCGCTAAAGAACGAAAAGGCTCTGGCGTAAAACTATAAAGATAATCTTCACCATGCGTCATGTTTCCGCCTAAATGGCCAGTGCCAGTTAATAAAATCACAATCAAATAAACGGCAGGCATGTATGCCTTTTTCATGGTTGGGTCTTGTTGCCAATTTACTTTCATGTACCAAGCAGCTAAAGCAGTCAAAGCAACTCCAATGCCCATCCATTGATGCAAAAACAGCGTTTCTTCACTGTATTCGCCTGAACTAGCAAGTAAATAACCAAAAATACATGAAATAATAGCCGTTATCATTCCTAAAAATAAAATCGGAGCAATGGCTGGTTGTAAGGCTGTTAATCCTTTTTTACGAGAAATAATTTCTAAAATCGCTGCAATCATCAACATCCCGATGGGTAAATGAACAACCACAGGATGAAAATGCCCAAAAAACATTGCCCAGTCCGACGGGGCATTGGTTTGTAATAAAATCATTGTTTATTGTTTTGGAAAAAAGCAATTGGCTTTAGACTGTAAGCTTTTTCTACTTAAAATTTACTCTTTGTAAAAGTATTTTGTTTCCGTGGATGGTCTCCCGACCATTGTTGTTAAGAAGGAAATATCCATAAATTCCTTAATACACAAAAGTGAGTTCTTGGGAGTGTTTCTGACTTTTAACTCAGTTTGAGTGAGCTTTAACTCACATTTATTGAGTATTAACTCAATGTGGATGAGCTGGTACTCAGATTTTCTGAGCTTCAATACAGTTTGAGTGAGCTTTAACTCAGATTTATTGAGTAATAACTCAATGTGGGCGAGCTGGTACTCAGATTTTCTGTATTCCAGCTCACTAAATCTGTACTCTAATACAGAAAATCTGAGTTAAAATACAGTTTTAGAGAGTTAAGACTCTGATTTACTGGGGAGTGTTCATTAAACTGTGTCATTTGATTTATTGAGTTAGGGGGCTAGCCCCCTAACTCAATAAATCAACTTGTGAAATTCTGTCTTCAAA
>NZ_JBEUMS010000026.1:0-48083 GCF_040543805.1 Arcicella rosea | reverse complement strand
GGATTGTTTATGAAGAAAACAAAATCCCGAAGGGATGTCAGGATTATAGATAAGTCATTCCGCAAAAACAAAACCCCAAAGGGGTGATACAATAACGATTTATGAATTGTTTTGCCAAATTTTTAATGTTCAAAATCAACTTCCATTGCATTGAAATGCGTTTGTGTCACCCTTTCAGGGTTTTGTAAATAACGTTTTATTATTTTCTATAATCCTATCATCCTTCGGGATTGTTTATGAAGAAAACAAAATCCCGAAGGGATGTCAGGATTATAGATAAGTCATTCCGCAAAAACAAAACCCCAAAGGGGTGATACAATAATAATTCATGAATTATTTAACCAAATTTTTAATGTTCAAAATCAATTTCCATGGCATTGAAATGCGTTTGTGTCACCCTTTCAGGGTTTTGTAAATAACGTTTATATTATTTTCTATAATTCTGACATCCCTTCGGGATTATTCATGAAGAAAACAAAATCCCGAAGGGATGTCAGAATTATAGATAAGCCATTTCAGCTAAAACAAAACCCCGAAGGGGTGATACAATAACGATTTATGAATTGTTGAAAATTAATTTTAATAGCATAGAATTTGTTTATGCCACCCTTTCATGGTTTTACAAACATCTTTCTTATTATTGCTATAATCCTATCATCCCTTAGGGATTATGACTTTACTTTTGCTTTATCGTAATTACTTATTTCTTGAATAAACCTACTAATTGCTTTCATGTAATTACTCTTTGCTTTTATGAACCTGTATATTGTTTTAATATAATTACGTTCTGCTTAAATATACCCATCTATTGCTTTAATGTAATTATTCATTGATTTGTAGTACTTTAATAATGTTTATATATTATTAGTTTTTGCTTAACTGTCCTTTCTAATTGCTTAGATTTAATTGGTGTTTACTTTATTGTACCTTATAGAAGTTCAACTGTAATTTAATATTGCTTAACTGTACCTTATTGCTGTTTGATTGTAATTTCATTTTGCTAGACAATACTATATTATTGTTTTAATGTAATTATCATTTGATTGACCGTAATTAGTCTTTGCTTTCATAAAAACACCAATTGCTTCATTGAAAGAGTGCATAAAAAAATCCCCACTTAAAAAAGCAGGGATATGCGTTTGTTTTGATGTATGTGTAATTTAATGTTATTGAAAAACGATATGCTTTTCCGAATCGACAGTTAGTAAAGTATTATCTGTTAATCTGGTTGCTAAAGCATAATTTTTGATTAATTCATAATGGTAGAAGAATTTCATCGTATGAATTTTAGATTCATAAAATGACGATTCACTTTCTTCAAGATTTTGGGTAATTAATGCTTGTTTAGCTACAATTGCTTGTTTGAGCCATATCCATGCTACGGTAGTAATCCCGAAAAACTCCATGTAAAGGTTTGCATCTGCTAAAAAAGCCTCATTATCTCCTTTGGCAGCAATACTTAACAAGTGCATCGTTACTTTTTGCAAACGTCCTAGCTCCTTTTCAAGCTTTTCAGCATAAGGTTTTAGTTCATCAAAAGTATTTGCCAGCTCTATACTCTTCATTATTTCATTGAAAAGTAACTGTGGTGCTTTGCCATTGTTCAATGTTACTCCCCTACCTAACAAATTCAAAGAATGTATGCCCGTTGTACCTTCGTAGATAGACATAATTCTGACATCACGAGCCATTTGTTCTAATGGAAAGTCTTCTGTGTAACCATAACCGCCAAAAACTTGCAAGCCTTCATTCACTGCTTTGATACCCATTTCGGCTGGGTAAGTTTTTGCCACGGTTGTCATCAAATCAAGCATTAATTGGTAAGGTTTAGCTTCTTCTGAGGCTTTCCCAAGCCCATGAATCATGTCTTGCCAGTGATAACATTCTAATAAAAGTCCCAAAGAGCCTTCAACAACGGCTTTTTGAAACAACAACATTCTTTTTACATCGGGATGGTTAATGATGTACGTCTGTTCTTCTTCTAAATTTTTATTGTTTAGCTTCCTTCCTTGCGGACGTTCCTTCGCATACTCCAACGAAGCATAATATGCGGCAGAAGCAATGTAAGTTCCGCCCATGCCAACGCCTAAACGTGCTTCATTCATCATCTGAAACATGTAGCTAAGTCCTTTGTTGGCTTCTCCGACTAAATATCCGATTGCATTATCTTTATCACCGAAGGTTAAGTGCATAGCGGGCGTAGCTTTTTGCCCCATTTTATGATATATTCCCGTAGAAATCACATCGTTATCTACATTAAATTCAGTGCCATTGGCATTTGCTCTGAATTTAGGAACAACAAATAAAGAAATACCTTTAGTACCAAGTGGCGCACCTTCAATTCTTGCCAATACTAAATGAATAATGTTATCAGCAATGTCATGATCGCCAGCAGAGATAAATACTTTCTGACCTTTAATCTTAAAAGTACCGTCACTTTGTGGGAAAGCGGTGGTAATAACATCCGAAAGCGAACTACCAGCCTGTGGTTCTGTTAAACACATAGAGCCCGTCCATTCGCCAGTGACCATTCTTTGGGCATATTTTTCTTTTAATTCGTCCGAACCAAAAGAAAAAATCAAATTTGCACAACCTGCCGTTAAGCCTGTAAACATTACGAAAGCATTATTGGCAGAACCTCTAATCATTTCACTTGCTGCGTTGACTACAGTAGGTAATTGTTGCCCGCCATTTTCATAAGCAAAGGTTGCAGCAATCATTCCTGCATCGCCCATGGCTTTTACATAATCTTTTACAGCAGAATGTACTTTTACTTGACCATTAACTAATTGAGGTTGGTTTCTGTCAGACGAGACATAAGCATTTCTGAGGATTTTATCAGCAATTTCTTCGGTAGTATCCAAAACCATGTCGAACATATCAGGTGTATAATCCTGAAAGGATGAAAACTTAGTAAGTTCTGCCACTTGCAGAACTTCTTTCAACATAAAATCAAGATTGCGACGAGAATATTGCTTATTCATGGTTAATGGCTTTGTGTCTTGTTATGCTTGCATACAATAAAGCGTAAAAGTAATAACATTAAATTTATTCTGCAAGCATACTGTTTCAATTTAAAGCACAAAAAAAGTTGTCATTTGGGGTGACAACTTTAAAATTCCGTAAAAAAGCCTCTTTACTTAGCGTTTTTCGTATTTATGGTATTTTTTCCGACATAAATTATCGTTATAAAAAACAAAATAGTTGTAAGCCAACTAAATTGATTGAGCAAAATATCTATTTCCCTATCATTGAAGTAAAGACCAACAGCAATCCTTAATAAAACACAGATTGCATATCCGCAGAGTACAAAATATATTTTTTTGTTCACGTTTGTCATAGCCTTGGGTATTACTGATGTTGAAATACAATGCTAATGAGAGTATTATTTTCTAATGGATTTCAAAAAAAACCTTCCAATGAAGAAAAGGAAAAGTCCTAATAAAATTACATTAAAGAGTTGCCATAAAATTAGGCTTAGGTCTGAAGTTAAAATACTGTTTATCATGATTTTGAAAGTTTTTTGATTGGAAACTATTTACAATAAAATTAAGATAAATCATTGATAAATAAAAGCTTTCAGTAAATTCCACTTGTACGATTATAACCAGCAAAAATACCAAAACCACCTTTGATGTTGGAGTAAATACTAATAGGTTCAACAAAAGGATTATCTTGTGAAAGTGCATTCTCCTCTAAATCTTTATGATAACGGTAATAATGAATATCGGTATTTAATACTTGGATTTCCCAAACTCTGTAGTCTCCACCATAGAGGTTTTGTCTTTTCGAAAGGTAAAAACTTTTGGTTGAAGTCAACCTTTTACCGTCGTTGTTTTCATCAGTAATGGAATGTTCTGGATATTCGGAAGTTGCGTAAACATTCACTACACCAGTAGGGCTTGTATTGATGGTTTTTGAAAACACAAAAATGCTATAATAATTTGCTTCATTTGGAATATCATCCCAACTAACGTTATAATTTTTATCACCATACACAGAAGAAGTACCTGTTTCTTTAACGGTAATTTTTTTCAAATCTACATTATTTAAAGGAATGGTGCAGGTGGCTTCCGCTTGTTGTCCATCGTAAGTAATTACTTTTAAGGTATAAGTTTTGCCCGCTTCAATCTTAAATTTTTTGGCATTCAACAAAAAAACACTGTTTGCATAATTTAGCGGTTTATCAAAAGTAGCCGTTTGTGTACCATTAGAAATAGTAACGGTGGCTTTGTTTACGTTTGCCAGCCATTCTTCATACTTACTTGTGCCGACGATTGGTCTTGTATAATTCAATCGAACAGAATGAACAGTATCTTGCGGACAAATAAATGCCTCAATTGTGGGTGCTGTACTTGATGGAATATTATCGACATCTTCTACCACAGTAAGCAAATCATCATTACAACTTGTGAAAAAAAGTACAATAACAACGAGTAATAAATATTGAATTTTCATGATTTAGAATTTAAAGCTATAGCTGACAGATGGAACAACGGGGAATAATCCTTTTCTATAAAGTTTATTTTCGTAAGTACCTGAACTTGCATTATAAACCTGACCACTGTCATAATAAAAAGGATTCACACGGTTATACGCATTGTAAATACTTACTTCCCAAGTACGCTCGCCTCTTTTCTTTTGTTTATGAAATTGAACACCTAAATCCAAACGATGATAAGCAGCTGCCTGAAAGGAATTTCTTTCTCCGTAATAACTTACTTGGGTATTAACAGAATTATCGACGTTTGTATGCCCAACCAAACGAGAACTCGCCAAAGGAATGGTCAACCGATTTCCAGTACCATACACCCAAGTAGCTGAAAGTGTAATTTTTGGTTTTAGTTGATAAGTACTTACTATGGATAAATCATGGCGACGGTCATAGCGTGGAGCAAACTCTTTTCCATCATTTATTTCAGCAAACTGATGTTTTATCCATGAAAGTGTATAACCAACCCAGCCTTTTAATCGCCCAACTTTTCTTTGTAACATTATTTCCATTCCGTAGGCTTTTCCTTTACCAGAAGTAACATTTTCTTGCCAATCAACCTCGCTTGTCTTTTGTGCATCAGGTCCAAATTCCAACAATAAAAAACTTGCACCTTCTTTATAGCCGATGATATTATCCATTTTTTTATAATAAGTCTCAACGGTCAAAGACAGATTTTTATCTGGAAAATCTTTTGCTAAACCTACCGCAACTTGTTGAGAAGTTTGCGGTGGAATTTTATCCGTGGCAGAAACCCATAAATCTGTTGGTAAACCCAACCCAGAATTTGAAAGTAAATGAATATATTGGTTCATTCGGGCATAAGACGCTTTGATAGCTAAATGATTAGGTAAACGATAAGCACCCGAAAAACGAGGTTCAAGATTGAAGTACTTCTTTGAATTAACGTTAAAATTACTGAGGCGAAGTCCTGCATTAACTGTAATTTTTTCATTTACATGCCAAACATCCTCTGCATATAAAGCTGTTTCTAAGGCATCAGTAGCATTTTTTTTAATGCCTGAGGTATCTGTTCTAGCATCAACTAATATCAATGCACTTGGTGTAAAACGATGAGCAGTAAGCAAAAATCCTGTTCGGATGGCATGTTGTGAAGAAGGCAAAAAATCAATATCTGATTTCAGCGTGAAATCTCTGATACCAGACGAGTAAGCTAAAGAATAAAAACCTTTGTCGGTAGTTTCTTCATTATAAACCTTAAAATTATAATTGGTAAAAATAAGCGAAGTATTGCTAAATAACTTTTGATTGAATAGATGATTCCAACGTAAAGTAGTAGTAGCATTTCCCCAATTAAAGCCATTTCTTTCTTGAGAATCACGTACTTTACTATTTTCCTGAAAATCAAAAACATCACGACCGAAGTATCCACTTAAATAGAGTTTATTTTTTTGTCCAAAATCGTAGTTTACTTTCATGTTTAAATCATAGAAATACATGGTTGGGAAATCTCCTCCAGCAATTGGTTTTAATACAGCATCAGCATAGGAACGACGAGCAGAAAATAAAAATGAAGACACATTCTTTTTCAAAGGACCTTCTAAGGTTACTCTGCTTGATAATAAACCAATTCCTGCTTCGCCATGAATTTTCTCTTTATTTCCTTCCTTCATTTGCATTTCTATGACAGACGAAAGTCTCCCACCAAAACGAGCAGGAAAACCACCTTTTGTCATTTCAACACTTTTTAGGGCATCGCCATTAAAAACCGAAAAAAAGCCAAACAAGTGATTGGCGTTATACACAACGGCATCGTCGAGAATCAATAAATTTTGGTCGGGACCACCACCACGCACATACAATCCTGCCGAACCCTCTCGCCCTTTCTGAACGCCAGGCATCAGTTGAAGTACTTTTAGTACATCTTTTTCACCCAATAAAGCAGGAATATCTTTAATCTGTTTGATAGGTACAGAAACTACACTCATTTGCTCGCTTTCACTTATATACGCTTGACGTTCGGCATTGACAATTACTTCTTTTAAATCGGTTGATTTAATCTTTAGCTCAATATCAATTTGTTTACTATTATTTGCCGTAACATTTCTTTTTTCAGACTGATAACCCAGCATCGAGAACACCAATTCGAGGTTTTCAGCATTAGAAATCGTCAGAGAGTAAAAACCATAGTTATTGGTTTGCGTTCCAATTTTTAGGTTGGGAATTGCTACAGCAACATTGGCTAAAGATTCTTTACTTCCTTGCTCTCTGACATAACCACTAATCGTGATTTTCTGAGATTGAGAAGTATAGGCTATGATGATGAAGAAAGTAAAAAGTAGAAATTGTTTCATGTGCTATTTTTTAAGACGTAGTTCGATGGTTTTGCCTTGGTAAGTTGGACTGGTTTGAGGACCTTTTAAGATCATTGAATTACCATCCAAGAATACTTTATAAGAACCATTCAAATCAATTTTTGGACGAGTTGTTTCATTCACAAAAATCGAAGCTTCATTGAAAGAAGAGGAGGCATTATACTGTATGTTGACTTTCTCATTTCCTTGAAGATTATAAAAACCATTACAAACTTTTGCTTTGTAATCTTCACATTCGTTCAATTGGAAAATACTGTTGGGATATTTCACCACAGAATCTAGAGCCGTCTGTCCGACTTTTGAATAGACTATTTCATCTACTTTCCAAGTACCAGACATATCTTCTAAGAGTTTGATGGTGTCGTCTTTGCAGGAAAGGAGGGGAATCATAGATAAGGCTAATAGTAGTTTAGAGTAGTTTCTCATGATATGTAATTGTACTTTTCTTAGCGACTAGCTGTTACTTTCATGTAGTCGCATTGATTAACGCCATTAGATTGCGAACAATTATATTTACGTTTGATAACCAGTTTATTATCACCCGACTCTAGTATATCATAACCATTGCTCCATTTTTGTAATACTTGCTGATAAGCAGGAGTATTCGTAACATTAGAACTTCCTATTCCATTCAAATATACAGTATTTCCAGCGTCTTTACTTGCTTGAACTTGATAGACCAATTGTGTCCTTACTCCATTTTCTGTAATGAAAACACTACAACCAGACGTTGTTGTATTATTTTTATCGGCATCACAAGCATCAAATTCAATAGATAAATTAGTCGCTTTTACCGTTGAGTCTTTTTGGGTATATCCACTGAATTGTAATTCCGTGACATTCCATTTCCCTACTAAACTGTTAATGATTGGCGTTTCGTCTTTTTGACAAGCAAAGAAAGTGAAGCACAAAATAACAAACATAATTAATTGATTTTTCATTTTTACGTTGATTTAATATAATGGGAGAATTACTCTCCCATTATTAAGTTAATTTTAAATTAATATCCTAGCTTGAAATATAAGCTATTGTTCCCAAAGGTTTTTCCACTACAGAAATCTTCTCTGTAAACTGGAAATGAACCAATCCATTCATTATCATCACTAATATTAACAGTAAATGATGAATTGAATTCAACACCTAAAAATTTACCTTTAACTGTAACAGGAAAGTTAATTAAAGTTCCTGCATCCTCTTCCCAAAGAACAAAACTAACAGCATCTCCAATTGATGACTGCCAATAAAAAAGGTAATCATTCAAATTCCACCACTTTGCGTCAACCCATGAACGATCAGGATTATGCAGGTTACCAGTCGTCTGACCAAAAATATTCACCGAATTATTACTTTGATTTGTATAAGCACAAGTCATTCTAATTTCAGGGTCTCCATTAAACCATGACTCTATTGCACTAATATTTCCAGAGTTGTAACCTAACAAATAAACACCAGTAGAGTACGGCATAGAACCCGAACATTGACCTCCTCCACTTCCACCGCCTCCACCGTTACCACCTGTGCCATCATCTAAAGATTCATCAGTACTATTTAGTGATATTGCAGAATCAAAATTATACAATAATCCTTTTTTAGCCTTAAACTCACCAGTATTTGAAATTTCTAAACGTTCATTTTGTCCAACTACTACTACAGGGTAATTAGGTGCTTTTTTTGCATCAAGCCAGTGAATATTACCCGCTTTATCAAATGCTTTTACTCTAGTAAGCTTAGTTTCGTCCTTAATTTTTGGTGTCACAACAACCAAAGGTTCAAAACTACTAGTATTCCATTTAGCAATATTAACAGGAACTGAAATATTTAATAAAGGAATTTGAGATGTTAACTCATTAAAAGGCATTGTTCTACTCGCAATATTTACTTTTTGAGCATTTTGAGCAATAATACTAGAAAATGATTTACCTGAAACAGCTTTTTCACCGATATTTTGATAAAGAACATCATAATCTCCGTCAAACTTTTTTAATGCTTCGGTTTTAATTAATGTTCTCACTGACTCCTCACCCATTGATGCTGCCAAAGCCTTGGCTACAGCCTCCAGTTTGGGGTCATAATCAACCTGCTCAATCAAAACAGGTTCAATGCTTTTTTCTTCTGGTGCGAAACTATCATTCTTATCACAAGAATACAGTAAACAAGCAATACTTACACTGAGTAAAATACTCGAAAATTTGTTGGTACTAAAATTTTTCATACTTTTGAAACGGTTTTATGTGAAACATTAAACTATTGCCCCTTCTTCGGTCTCCAAACTGTGTTGGGGCTTTTTTCTTACTCTATTAAGGCTTTTCAGATTCCGCCTCTCTTTGCAAAGATTTTTTATTAAAACTAAATACAACCGTCGTCGTATTTGGGTGCATTCTAACTAAACTATAAACTAAAGCAATATCTGCCTACTCCATTCATTTTTACCAGTTTTGTAAGTTTCTAAAACTAAATCTATGCCTTGATAACTGTCTAAAATATTATTACTATCACTTTCTTGGGTTTTATTCTCTAATAATTCTAAAGTTTTAGTTATCCAATATTCGTAGGCATCTTTATAAAAGCCTTTATCTGATAAATTGAAAAGCGTCAAGAAACACTGAGCAATTCCTGCTGTACCATGTCTGATAAAAGGGTTTCGATTAATTAATTCCAAACTTTTTCTTCGTGCAACTATTTGTCCGACTGTATCGGCAATGAATTTATTAAGGTTTTCATCAAAAGCTCTATCCGTTTTATAAAGAAGTACCAAAACTGATAAATCCCCACGGCTCCAGCTAAATTCGTTAGTGTAAGTTCGTTCACCTGTTTTTAAATTTACCTCAATTGGGAAATGAGATTGATTTGGTTGATGTGAAAACTCTACTTCTTGGATATGGGATGTTAAAATTCTTATTTCTTTTTTGAAGAAAGGTTCATTCTTTTTGCTTTCGTTCTTAAAATCTGGTTCATTCAACAAAGACAATAGGCATCCTGTTTGACCTTCTGGTAAGTAATATTTTTTTATATTTGTAATATCCGATATTTTCACAGACTAAAGCGTTACAAATTAAAGAGTGATGTTGTTAAAACTGTCTCAGTGTCAGTTAACTTACCATAATCAATTCCTTTAATGAAATTTGTTAGAACTTTTTTTCTTACTGTTAATATTTGGAGTTTATTAGCTTTCATAAATTATTTTTTATATTTTATACATGAACACTGTTTAACAAAGTTGTTTATAATGGTCATTAAAAACAAAAACAATACATCAATTAAGGTATTCTAAGTGTCAACTTTGGCTAAGTACTGACGTATGAAAAATTCTATTCAAGAAAAAAGTTTGATTATAAATGAGAAAAATGATTTTAAACACACTTTTTGGATTCATTTAATATCTTGGCTATTGTATTTAATTATGCAATTTGTCTGGAGATTTGACTCTTACACAATCTATGATATTCTTGCAGCGACATTACAAGTATGTACGTGGGCAGCACTTTTTTACTTTGGCAAACTATACCTATATCCAAAATATTTGGGTAAAAACCATTGGAAGTTAGCATTATGGTTCATCATGACTTATCCCTTCTTTCAATTGATTACGATTGGATATGCTGATTATTTAGTCGTTTTAAAAGGTGGTAATCCATTACCTCTTGAAAAATATATTAGAAGCGGGCTTTTCTGGTATTTCAATATGCTTTTTGTAGCGCTTGGCTTTACTTATTATGACCAATTAGGGGATGAAAAAAAGAAAAAATTACTCATAGAAAGTAATCTTCAAAAAGTAGAAATTGAATTAAAAAATTCTCAGCTAGAAAACTTAAAAGCTCAATTTAATCCTCATTTTCTGTTTAATTCTTTGTGGTATATATACACTCTCGTCCAAGGTGAAAATCAAAAAGCTACTAAAGCAGTTGAATTACTTTCGGACATGATGCGGTATTCTATGCAAAATCATGAAGTCGGAGAACTCGTTCCGCTAGAAAATGAATTGAATTATGTGAATAATTATATCGAATTACAACGATTAAGAAACCCAGTGATGAAACTAGACTTTCAGGTTGAAGGAGAGATTCAATCTATCAATATTTTGCCCTTAGTGTTGATTTCATTTGTTGAAAATGCCTTTAAACATGGTAAAATTGACGAAATTGAAAATCCGCTAAAGATTTATTTAAAGGTTGAAAAAAATCAATACATTGATTTTAAAGTAAACAATAAAATTTCTCTATTGGGTAAAGAGCGTTCTAGTGGCATTGGTTTAGAAAATGTAAAAAGACGATTGAGAAGTACTTATGGTACACAGCATACTTTAAAAATCGAAAAAGATAACCAATATTACCAAACTGAGTTATACATTCAAATGAAATAAGTTTTCCACAAAATAATACACAGACTCTATGATAACCTGCCTGATTGTTGACGATGAACCTTTTAGCGTTGAAGCCCTTAAAAACTATGCACTCCGTATTCCATTTTTAGAAGTAGTTTTAGCCACTACTTCTGCTGTTGAAGCTGCCATTTTAATACAAAAACAAAATATTGATTTAGTTTTTTCAGACATACACATGCCTGAACTATCGGGCTTGGAATTAGTAAAATTAATTCAAGGGAAAAGTAAAGTAATTTTTGCTACTGCATATTCAGATTATGCTTTAGAAGGTTATCAACATGACGTAATTGATTATCTAATGAAACCAATTTCGTTTGAAAAGTTTTTAAAAGCAGCCCAAAAGGCAGAAAAATTAATTGAACTTGAAAAAAGTCAAGTAATCAAAGCTCCCGAAAAAAGTATTAATACGAATAACGAAGATTTTATTTTCGTAAAAACAGAACATAAAGGAAAGTACATCAAAATAAAATTTGAGGATATTTTAATGATTGAAGGTTCTGGAAATTACGTTACAATTTATACGATTCAACAAGAGAAAATAGTAGTTTTATTGACTTTCAAATACTTGGAAGACCACTTACCCAAAACACAATTTATCAGAACTCACAAATCATACATCGTTGCCCTTCAAGCTATTTCTGGACTAGACGGCAATACAGTAATATTAGGCGACCTTTCTGTACCAATCGGTGTTACTTATCGAGAAAACATTTTGAACCATTTTTCGGGGAAAATGATTTAGAGAAGCTTTGTATAAACATAAGCCCACCAAATCAACAAAAATTGCAAGGGAATTCTTAGCCATAAAATCCATTCTGGAATTCTTGTAAATTTTCCAGAAGTAATCATAAAAATATTGGCTGGTAAAACGGCTATCAATAACAAAATTATTCCCCAAGCTGCATAAGTACGAGTTGCTGGAAAAAGTAAGGCTACTCCTAAAATCACTTCTGCCAATCCGCTCAAAAAAACCATTAATCCATGTGCAGGAATATATGGAGGCATAATTGCTAAGTAAAATTTAGGTTTTATAAAATGATTGATGCCTGCAATGGTATAAAGAAATGACATCAAGTAAAGACCAATTTGTTGTATCATCGTTGTTCTTTTTTTAGTAATAATACCAATTATTCTGAAAAGCTTTGCCTAATGATAGAAACAATATTTTCAAACAAGATGTTATTTCACGATAGTATGGTAATTTTGTAAAATTATTAAGATAGAATTATTCCGACGGACAAGGTTGTCCGTACAACAACATAATGAGCGTAGTTCCTTACAAAGAGCAAAATGCAAGCAAAAAAGAGCAGGTTGCTCAAATGTTTGATAATGTTTCACCGAAATATGATTTTTTGAATCATTTATTAAGCGGTGGTATTGATATTTTATGGCGTAAAAAGGCTGTGAAATTATTAAGAAAAGCCCAACCAAAAACGATTTTGGATATTGCCACAGGAACGGGAGATTTTGCGATTGAAGCTTTGGCTTTGAAACCAGAAAAAATCGTTGGTGTAGATATTTCAGAAGGAATGTTGAGTTTCGGTCGTGAGAAAATGAAGAAATTGGGCGTAGAATCAATCATTGAATTACAAAAAGGTGATTCTGAAAGATTGAACTTTGAAGACAATACTTTCGATGCTGTTATCGTTAGTTTTGGAGTACGAAACTTTGAGCATCTGGAAAAAGGATTAACCGATATGTGCCGTGTGATGAAAAAGGATGGTACTTGTATTGTCCTTGAATTCTCGAAGCCATCAGCATTTCCATTTAAACAGCTATATAATTTTTATTTCAAATATATCTTGCCCGTAGTTGGTAAAATTGTTTCAAAAGATACTTCTGCTTATACATATTTACACGATTCTGTACAAGCATTTCCAGATGGAAACGATTTTATTCAAGTATTCGAACGTGCAGGTTTTAACAGAACCCAATGCTTACCACTCACTTTCGGAATAAGTACTATTTACATCGGCAGAAAGTAATTCTTTCTTGTTTGTTTTTTGGCATTTGTTCTGTCGGAACTTCGATAGATGCTAATGCGCAAAATTATAATTACAAGCGAATTTATGATGAATATTACGATGATAAGCTAGTTCATTTTGGCTTTTTGTTTGGTTTTGGTTCATCAAGATTCAACGTTTATCATAGCAGTAATTTTCAAGCACCAGGCGACACTGCCATTACAATTGTTTCGCCCGGTAATTTTTCATTTCAAGTTGGTGGTTTGGTCAATTTAAAATTGAACGACCGTTTTGATTTGAAATCTGGGATTAATATTGCGCTGTATGGTCGTCAGTTGAATTATCGTTTTACGAATTCACCTGATTTTCCACCTGAGCTTCGTGAATCGACTTGGCTTGAAATACCAATTTTATTGAAGTATAAATCAATGAGAAGAGGAAATTCAAGAATGTATGTAGATGCTGGTGTAAAAATTGGATTAGAAACCAATGTTCGTAAAAATGCCAATAATACCCGAAAATTAGATACCAGAACAAGTGACCTTTCTTTAGAATACGGTATTGGTTTTGAGCAATTCTTTAAGTATTTTAAATTCACACCTGAGCTTAGGTTTTCGCATGGATTAACGAATTTGTTCATTGCCCCAAGTGTGAACAACTACGCTAGAGATATTCAAAGATTGAATGCGCATAGCGTTACTTTGTATTTGATGTTTGAATAATAGCTATAAGCTATCGGCTTTTAATCCTGAGTTATGAAATTAAATCATAACTCAGGATTTTTATTTTAATTCCTTTTCAACACCATCAATTTATCGTTATTTCTGGCAATAACCATTAAAGTTTCATTGCCTACTTTGATATTACTGATGCGTTTTGTTTGTCCTTTAATATTGATTCCATTCAATTTCGTTACTTCAAACTGGCATTTCCCTTTGTTTATCAATACTGTTCCGTAATCGGCATCGTATCTTCCCATCTGAATATTGCAGTCATAAAAATTCCCTAACATCAATACATCTGGCAATTTATCTCCATTGGCATCGATGATTTGAGCAGTGTAAAATGGCGATAATTGCGCTTTTGCTGGAAGTGATTGCAAGGTAAAATTTCCTTTGCCATCGTTTACTAAAATGGCATTATCAAAGTAATTGGCTTCAAAAACATTAGCATTTGCTAACTCGTTTTCTCCCACGATGTCCACTATACGAGCTTTGGCAAAATCCTTCGCTAAAAGAAATTTCTTTTTGGTAAATGGAAATTGTTTTTGGGTTTCGGCTTTGTTGGCAAACATTACTTCTGTTCCTCCCAAATAATAACTCAGTACTTGGTCGGTTGTGCCGTTCTTATCAAAATCACTTACATACATTCTAACAGGTTCTGTTACCGAAGCTTTGATTCTGCTATTTTGTCCGAGATTTCCAGCTAAAATGTCTAAATCACCATCACCATCAAAGTCGTAAGGCATTGCAAAATTCCACCAACCTTTTTCTTTTGTCAGCATTTTTTTGACAAATTTTCCTTGTTGATTTTCCATTTCACAGATTCCATCCCATTCTAAAGCTAAAATTAAATCTTGGTCGCCATCTTTGTCTAAATCTTGTAAAATAGCATTTTTCACCAAACCAATATTCTTCAAATCTTTGGCATACTTATCCGTTACGTCTGTAAATTTTCCTGTTCCATCATTTTGTAAAAGATATGATGACGGAATTTTTCCGTAAGAATATGGCACAGAACGACTTGTAATAAACAAATCCATTTTCCCATCTTTATTAAAATCAAGCGTTTCTATGGCAGAAGCTGATATAAAAATATTTTGAAAGGCATTTTCTTTGGCAGACAAATTTCCTTTGCCATCGTTCAAGTAAATTCTTGGTGTAAGATAATTTGATTTGCCAAAATACTCATTCCCTCCTTCTGCCACTACTAAATCAAGATGAGAATCATTATTTACATCTACCCATTTTGCATCAATTTCTTCATAAATACTATCTTTCTGAAAAACCACTTGTTTACTTTCTCTGAATTTTCCGTTCGGATTTTGTAAAAATAAACGAGGCATTGAGGTTTTTGAAGAACCTAAAAATACATCTTCTAAACCATCATGATTAATATCAGCAACTGCTAGAGCAGGACCTTCAGATGACATTTTATGAGGGATCAACGCTTCTCGCTCAAATTCATTAAAGTCATTTTCCTGATGTAAAACAGCCAAATTTAACGATTCTGCTACATCAGTAAACTGAGAAAATGGCTTCGTCTTATGTTTGAATTGCTCATAGTCAAACATTGGCAAATGCTGCTGATAAGTAAGAGAGAGAGAATCTTTATCCGTTTTTAGTTTTATTTTTTGAAACGTTCTATCTGGCCAAATCAAATAAATAGAATCTACTTCGGCTTTATTTCCTAAACCAATTGTCAATGGAATTTCCATACTTGCTTGAAAAGCTTTTACCGGAAATTTTTCATAAGAAATCGTTTCTCCATCTTTTTTGAAAACCAATACTTTTGCACCAATCGCATTCAAATTCTTTTCTGAACCTTTCAAATACAAACGAAGAAAGGTATTTTCAGGCGCATACTCATTGGCTTTATTTTCATAAACGAAAGCTTTTTCATTGATATTATTGGTGACAATATCCAAATCACCATCGTTATCTAAATCCGCATAAACAGCTCCATTTGAGTACGAATCTTGATTATTTGCAATACTTTTCTCTTTGTCTTCAAAACGCAGGTCTGATTTATTTTGAAAGAATTTATTGGGAATTTTTATTTCTGGCAATTTATCCACCAATGAAATATCACTTTCATCCATTTCTTTTCTTTCCAATTTCATCTGAATATCTTCAGCAGAAACAAAACTGATATAATCAATATCGTTCATTCGTTTCGGAATTCCATTTGAAATGAATAAATCTTTGCGACCGTCATTTTCAAAATCAAAAAACAAAGGAGACCAAGACCAATCTGTTGCGTGTACGCCCGCAAACATCGCCATTTCTGAGAAAGTACCATCCCCATTATTCAACTGCAAATTGTTTCTAGCAAATTGGTAATTGTAGCCGTAGCTTAATTTGTATTGAAAAATATTATAAGAATCTTCCCCTTCAGAACGCTTCAAAATCTCACGGTCGAAAGGTAACATATCCAAAGACATGATTTCTGGATAAATATCATTGTTAATGTCAGCAACATCAATTCCCATCGAAAACTGGCTAGTGTGCATCATCGACTTTTCAATACTTTCTAAAAAAGTACCATTTTGTTGATTGATGTACAAGTAATCATTTTCATGAAAATCGTTCCCAATATACATATCTGGATAGCCATCAAAGTTAACATCGCCAACACCAACACCCAAACCATAGCCTAAAGCGTCTCTTTTAATGCCTGTTTTTTCGGCTACTTCAATAAATTTCCCATCATCATTTCTGAAAAATTTATCGCCTGCCAAAGGATGAAAAGTGCCTTGAAAAGTACTTCTTACGCCAAAAGTACCATTTTGATGTACAGAATGATTGAGTTGAAACATATCCAAATCGCCATCCAAATCATAATCAAAAAAGGTAGCTTGTGTTCCGAAGCCTACCAAATCCAATCCGAACTCTTTCGATTTTTCTTCATAAACTGGAATACCTTCTTTGTTAATCTCTTTGCAAACAAAGAGTAAATTATGTCCTTTCAAACTTTCAAAACCACCTACTTGACTAACGTAAATATCTAATTTCCCATCTTGATTAATATCCACAACCGAAACACCATTCGACCAGCCTTTTTCTCCTTTGAAATTTGCTTTTTCAGTAATGTCTTCAAACTTCATGCCTCCACGGTTGAGGTAGATTTTATTATCTTTCAGATTAGCTGTAAAACACAAATCCACCAATCCATCATTATTAAAATCGCCAGCACCAACGCCTCCGCCATTATAAAAATACATATAAGTAAAGATATTTAAATCTTTGGTTGGCGTTAGGTCATTTGAAAAATCAATCCCTGTTTTTTCAGCATTTAATAATTCAAAAGTGTCAGGCTCTTTGGTTTTGCAGGAGGTGAAGAAGAGGAAGAGGAGGAAGATTAAATACCTCACCCCCGACCCGCAGCGACGACCGCCCTCTCCTGTTGAGAGGGGAGTCATAAAATTGAATGAATCTTCCCTCTCAACAGAGGGGTTGGGGGTGAGGTTAATTTTATTATCGTTTTTTCTCATCATTTCTATATTTAAAAATGTAGCAACTATTTGAATTTAAATATTTTAGGTACTTCATTATTCAACAAAGTTAGGAAGTTCACTTTTCCCTGAATCTTGATTGGACTGATTTGCTTTACTTCTCCATTTGTCACAAAACCGCTTTCTTGATTTGTTAATACCTTGTATTTTCCTTTGCCTTTGTTCATCAAAACATTACCACGACTAGCATCAATCATGCCCAATTGCGGAATAAAACCTGTATAATTCCCTCCCAAAATAATATCTTTCAAACCATCATTATTTACATCAAAGCATTCAATGGCATTAATACACGAAAGCTGGATTACTTCTGGTAAATTCACTAAAGTAAAATTCCCTTTTCCATCGTTAATCGCCACCGAAGATTTACAAGTTTTTACCGTTTTCACCAACGCTCCTTCTAAAACATTACTAGGAAATAAATCTTCAATCGTTTTATTGGCATATTCTGAATGTCTCAAAATTTGTTTCTTCAAGGCTGGAAATTGCTCTGCCATTTCTCTTTTCAAGAAAACTGGTTTGTCTTTCCCTTCAATACTTTTGGTCATAATTTTGTCGATAGAGCCATTATTATCAAAATCTTTTACCCAAATTTTCAAAGGAGCATCCACTGAAGCTTTCAGCGTAAAGTTTTCGCCCATGTTTCCTAAAATCAAATCATTGTCGCCGTCGTTATCAATGTCTGTTACTTTCAATGCTCCCCAAAAGCCTGTAAATTCTTCCAAACCAGTTTTTAATTTCTCTAACTTTTTCCCTTTTAAAGTAAAAATCTCTGGCGACATCCAATCTCCAACAACAATTAATTCTTTCTTTTTATCGCCATTCACATCTTCCCAATACGCATCACGAATCATTCCTAATTCGGTCAGTTCTGGATTTACTTGTTGAGCAATGTCTTTAAATTCACCTTTACCATCATTTTCATAAAAATAACTTGGTGGATTTTTTCCGTACTCCATCGCATAACTTCTACTTCCAACAAACAAATCAAGGTCACCATCATTATCAAAATCGTAAGGGGCAATCACGGCTGTATTGGTTGCATTTCTTGGAATTGCTTTTGAATTAAAGGTAAAATTGCCTTTCCCATCATTCAAGTATAATTTATCAATCAATTCTATTTCTCCAAAATGCACTTCATTTCCACCACTTCCTACGTACAAATCCAAGTCTCCATCTTTATCGGCATCAAAAAAGAGTACAGCTGTTTCTTCAAAATAAGTAAAATCATTAAATACTTTTTGAATTGATTTTTTGAAACCATTATTCGTTTGCAAATACAATTGCCCAGCTTGGTCTTTCGCTCCTGCGATATAAACATCTTCTAATCCATCACCATTTACATCACCAATAGCAGCTTTCGGTCCTTCTTTGGATAGTAAAGCAGGAAGATTTTTCTCTTGATAAAAATCAACATACTCATCTTCTTGATGTTTATCGAATGTGCTATTTACTACCTCAAAATAGCTTTTAAGAAAAATGGTTTTTGATTTTGTTTTTACGACTTGTGCGTCTTTGATTGAACAAGTAAGTAATTGGTCTGCTTTAGGATTTTTGATGATACTTTCTCGTAAATCTGCCCAAGTAATTTTTATTGAATCAATTTTAGCAACATTTCCCAAACCAAAAGTTAAATTATATTCCGTACTCGACTGAAAACCTCTTGACGGAATTACCGAACGGGTTTGTACCATTCCATTGGCAAAAACATCTGCTTTTGCGCCAATTGCAAAAGTATTTTTACCTTCTCCTTTTAAATGCAGTTTGATAAAATGACTTTTCTCCACCTTTTTGTCAGCATTGTTTTTATAGACAAAACATGGCATATTTACATTATTCACAACCAAATCTAAATCACCATCATTATCCAAATCAGCATAAGTAGCGCCGTTTGAAAACGAAGGAGTGGCCAAACCAAATTCCTCTCCCTTTTCTTCAAACTTTAAGGTTTTGGTATTATGAAAGAAGTAATTAGGAATCGGGACAGAAGGCATTTTTTGAATAATTTTATTAATATCTTCTTTCACACCACTCGCTTGCATTCCTTGAATGAGTTCATTGGCGAAGAAATCAATAAAATCTTGATCGATTACGTCATTATAAATTCCGTTGCACACATAAATATCATTATAACCGTCATTGTCAGCATCAAACATCAAAGCTCCCCAACTCCAGTCACTTCCTCCTACGCCAGCATAATTGGCGATTTCACTAAAAGTACCATCTTGATTATTGAGTTGAAGGCTGTTTTGCTGAAACTGATTATAAAAACCACGGTCTTTTTTCAGTTTAAAAACGTAATGATTATCAAATGAAGAAGTTGTTTTTAGACGGTACTCATCACGTGGAAGCATATCTGTAGTGATGATTTCTTGGAATCCGTCGTTATTAACATCAGCCATATCTGCACCCATCGAAGCCAAGCTGATGTGTTTCATACGTTGCTCAATTTCTTCTTTGAAAGTACCATTTTTCTGATTGATATAGAGGTAATCTTTCTCATAGAAATCGTTTGAAACATAAATATCTGGATAACTATCGTTGTTGGCATCACCAATGGTTACACCCAAACCAAAGCCAATTAAACTGCTATAAATTCCTGTATCTTTAGAAACATCATGAAAATGTCCATCATCATTTCGCATTAATTTATCACCGCCACCTTTCAAGAAATCTTTCACAGGCCAATCCTCCGCACGCATATCACGGTTGTTGGCATAGTTCAAAGTATTGACAGGAATAAAACTATTGTTGAGAATGTAGCAATCTAAATCGCCATCTAAATCATAGTCGAAAAAAGCGGCATGCGTAGTGTAACCACCTTCGTCTAAGCCATACTTTGCCGCAGATTCTGTAAAAGTAAGGTTACCATTATTGATAAAAAGGGCATTTTTTTGCTGTTTGGTATATTTCTTTACTCCAGCATTGCAAACATAAATATCTAACAATCCATCATGATTGATGTCAGCCATTACAACTCCAGTATTCCATTTATCAGCTTCTTCAATACCAGCTTTAGCAGAAATATCTTCAAATTTAAAATTTCCTTTGTTCAAATAAAGCTTGTTACTTCCCATGTTTGAAGTAAAAAATACATCAGGCAAACCATCGTTATTGATATCGCCAACGGCTACTCCGCCACCATTATAAAAGTTTCTATAATTGAAAATATTGAATTCCTCTGTATTTTCAATTTTATTGTTGAACGAAATCCCTGTATCTTCTTCCTTCATTAATTCAAACAAAGCATTTTTTCCCTTGTCAGAACAACCAAAACACATTGCCAGAATAGCTAAGAAAGATATTTTTTTAAAAATTTTCATTGATAAAATATTTTTGATGTGCAAATAGGTTAAAAGTTTATAATTTAAAAATGCTAACAGCACAGCCACCGCCTTTTGCCAAATTGATTTTAAGAATTGAATTACTATCAACAACTACTTTTTCGATGGTATAAACTTCTGGATTTTTTTCCCAATCAGCATTATCAGCATCACGATAAATAATTGCTTGATACTTTGTTCCTTTATCCAAAAAATCAAAATTAATTTTGGCTTTTCTGGCATTTTCGTCTGTTACTGCTCCCACAAACCAATTGTCTTTTCCTTTTTGTTTACGAGCCGTGGTAATATAATCGCCCGGTTCGGCTTCCAAAATTTTGGTATCATCCCAATCTACGGGAACATCTTTAATAAATTGTAAAGCATCGGGATGAACTTTCAAATTTTCAGGTAAATCGCCCACCATTTGCAAAGGACTATACATCGTTACGTACATCGCCAATTGTTTGGCAATTGTTGTTCTTACTCTTGTTTTACGCTCTGGAATAAATTGATTCAAGTGCATTCTGAAAAAACCCGGTGTATAATCCATTGGGCCACCCATCAATCTTGTAAAAGGCAAAATCGTTTCGTGTTCGGGTACTAAACCTAAAGTGGGAGCATTGTTAAACTCATTACCACGAGCAGCTTCATTGGCGAGCCAGTTTGGATAAGTACGGTGTAAACCCGTCGGGCGAGAAGACTCATGGGCTTCTAACATAATTTTATACTCCACTGCTTTATCAGCCACACGATTATAATGATTTACCATCCATTGACTATCATGGTGTTCGCCTCTTGGAATAATTCTTCCTACATAACCCGTTTTTACGGTATTTATTCCTTTTTCATTCAAAAACTGATAGGCTTTATCAATTCTACGTTCATAGTTAATTGCCGAACCAGAGGTTTCGTGGTGCATGATAATTTTCACTCCTCTTTGTTTAGCATAAGCCAATAATTCATCAAGGTTATAATCTGAATAAGGCGTTACGAAATCAAAAACGTCTTCTTTCCAATTACCAAACCAATCTTCCCAACCTTCGTTCCAGCCTTCTACCAAAACGCCATCAAAGCCATTATCAGCAGCGAAATCAATGTACTTTTTAACATTTTCAGTATTTGCTCCATGTTTTCCACTGGCTTTTTCCCAAGTAGCTTTTCCCACGTGCATTTCCCACCACATCCCGATAAATTTCTGTGGTTTTATCCAAGAAGTATTTTCAATTTTAGATGGTTCGTTCAAATTCAGAATGGTTTTTGAAGCCAAAATATCGGTTGCTTTATCGCTAATGACAATCGTTCTCCACGGTGTTTTGGCTGGCGTTTGTAAATAAGCTTTGTTGCCAACGGCATCGGGCGTTAAGTGCGACAACAGTTTAAAATTTTGTCTGTCGGCTTGCAAGTGCATCACTGGATAATTCACCAAAGCCGCTTCATGAATGTTTACATAAATGCCTTCTGGCGTTTTCATCATCAAAGGCGTTTGAACGAAATTATCACCGATAACCGATTTTAAAGCAATATCTTTTTCTTTATTTGAAGCTGGTAGTGCGTGAATCTCACTAAATTTTGTGGCATTGTACAAATACTCGTTGGTATCATAATCGCCCGGAATCCAAAAAGTTTTGTTGTTGCCTGCTAAATTAAATTGCGTTAATTCGTCGGCTACGATAAAATGTTTGAAGTTGGCTTGTTCAGGAAATTCATAGCGAAATCCTATGCCATCGTTAAATACTCTGAAAACTACCTGTACCAACACGTTGGAAGGATTAGCTTTCAAGTTTAGTTTTACTTCTTTGTAATGATTCGTAATAGATTTTACTTCTCCCCAAACAGGTTGCCAAGTATCAAAATGAGTGGAAGTGTCTGCCGAAACCAGACTAAAATGATTGAGTGTTAGAGCAGGTTTATTCAATTTAAAACCCAACGAAGAAGGCTTGATAATAGTGGTATTTTTGAGATGAATACCATAAGATATTTCTCCCTTTAGTGAAAGAGAAACATTTAATTTGAGGCGATTATCAGGTGATTTCACCTCGATTAATGTTTGTGCAAAGCCTACAAAAGAGGCATAAAGCACCATCAGAAATGTGCCTAAATACTTCATTGAATTAAATTTTTGATGGATAAAAATGGTTATTTTTTTTGAGCTTTGAGCTATCAGCTTTGAGCCGTGAGCTTAAATTTTAAAAAACTCAAAGCTCATAGCTCACGGCTCAAAGCCAATACTCTTACTTTTTCATTATTCACGCCGACAAACATAAACGAATCAATTATTTTAGTTTCTCGAACATCGCCACGCAGGTATATACCTGATTGTGAAACCGATACGTTTTTGAAATTAAAATTGCCTTTGTTCAACAAAACTACGCCATAATTGGCATCTACTTTACCAATTCGCAATCTAAATTTACTGTTATTGCCTGCCAATAAAATGTCTTTCTTTCCATCATGGTCGAAATCTGTTATGCCAATAGCATACACTGGTGCATATTGAGCTTGTATCGGTAATTCATGCACAACAAACTTACCTTTATTGTTCTCTAAAATAACAGTTTTCAGATTGGTAATTTCTTTTTTATGGGCTTTTTCCAATTGACTTGCCTCAAAAAAATCTTCGATACTAGCCTCAGAGAAAGTCTGATAATTCGGAAATTTTTTCTTCAAAGCTGGAATCTGTTCAGCCATTTCATCTCTTGAACAAGCTGGATACGATTTTCCTTGAATATAATAATTCAAGAAAAAATCCATCGTCCCATTTTGGTCAAAATCATCATAAATCAAACTGGCAGGTTCTGCCTCAGAAGCTCTTACTTGCGTATTTGTTCCCAGATTTCCCAGTACCAAATCTTCGTCACCATCATTATCCAAATCTGCTTTTTCGATTCTATAATTCCAACCCGATGCTACACCCATGCTACTTTGTGTAAACTTGAATTGCTTGTTATTTTTCAATAAAATTGGCGACATCCACTCTCCTACTACAACAATTTCTTCAAAACCATCTTTGTCGGTATCCAAAACTGTTGCGTCTGTCACTAAGCCCAAAACACCTAAAGATACTTTGGTAAAATTGGCTTTACCGTCATTTTTCAAAAGGAAACTTTCTTCTTCCAACGGAAATCTGTTGGGCTGAATATGTCCGCCAACGAATAAATCTACGTCTCCATCTTTGTCAAAATCTCCTGCTTTTACGCAAGAACTATTGACTTTATCTTGGAGCAAAGTACTTCTTTTGAAATTTCCTTTGCCATCGTTTAGCCACAATTCATCGTTTTGTTCTTCAAATTGAGCGTTGGAATAATTACCATTCACGATGTACAAATCAGGAAATTTATCACCGTTAAAATCTGCAATTACTGCATCTTGATTGAATTTTGGCGAATTATTGGGTAACTCTTTTTTGCTAAAACTTCCATTAGCGTTTTGCAAGAAAAAAGCTCCTACTTGTTCTTTTGTACCACAAATAAATACATCATTTTTGCCGTCGGCATTCACATCGCCAACCGCCATTCTTGGCCCAGTGTATGAGTAATGCGTCGGCAACATTACTTGTCTGTCGAAATTATTAACGGGATTTATGCTTGGTAAAAATGCTGGTAAAGGCATTTCTGTCATCAACGTTGGTAATACTTTGGCTTCAGAATTGGTAGAAATATTGGCATTTTTTTCTTCCAAAACCAAGGTTTTATTCAACGTAGGAGTATTGATTTTCTGTGATTTTCCACTTGCCCAAACGATACTTACTTCCACAGTTTTGGTATTTTCGGGTAAACCAAAAATCAAATCTGTCACTGCACTGGATTGAAAACCATGTGTTGAAGTAATTTCTTGTACTTGTACATTATCAGCCGAACGAAGTCTTACTTTTGCCCCAATGCCAAAAGGATTTTGTGCATTTCCTTTTACATGAATTTTTAAAAAATGTGTATTCGGATTTTCTTCAATACGCTTATTTTGATAAATATGAGCCGTTTCGTTTAAATTATTCGTGATGATTTCTAAATCGCCATCATTATCCAAATCGGCATAAATTGCCCCACTCGAAACCGTAGGCGTATCAAAACCCCAGTTTACTTGTTCGTTAGAAAAGGTTAAATCGTGCTTATTTCTAAAAATATAATTCTTCGTTTGGCTGGTTGGCATTTGTTTTAAATGTTCCAACATGGGTTTCTGAACACCACTTTCTTCTTGCTCGCTAAAGTATTTTATAAAATCGGCATTAGTATAATCTCGTCCCAAACCATTACTTACGAAAATATCTTTGTAGCCATCCAAATCAAAATCCGCCAAAAGTGTTCCCCAACTCCAATCTGTATTCGACACGCCAGCTAATTGTCCAACTTCTGCAAAAGCTCCATTTCCCAAGTTCATCTGCAACATATTTCGCATATTTTCATGCCAAAAACCATTTTGCAATTGTGCTTGATAGGTATTCCAGCTATCCGACCAAAGCAAAAGTTTTTGTCGGGCATTGTCTTCTGGCAACATATCTAAAGTAAAAATATCGGGCAGTTCATCATTGTTCACATCGGCAATATCAATGCCCATTGCCGAGTAAGAAGTATGTTCAATTCTATCTCGCAATTCGTCTTTGAAAGTACCATTTTTCTGATTGATGTACAGATAATCGTCCTCTACATAATCGTTGGTAACATAAATATCAGGATAGCCATCTTGATTGATGTCGGAAACAGAAACGCCCAAGCCAAAACCCAAAGGATTGCCTTTGATGCCTGCCGCAACTGAAACGTCCACAAAATGCGGTTCACTTTTTCCATCAGCGTCATTTCTGAAAAGTTTATCACCTGCATTATAATCAAGTGAGGCACGCATCACAGCGGCTTCTTTGCGTTGGTAGCCACCAAGATTGTGGTTGATAAGAAAGCAATCTAAATCGCCATCCAAATCATAATCTAAAAAAGTAGCTTGAGTGGAGTAACCCGAGTCGTCCAAGCCATAAGCTTGAGCCTTTTCGGTAAAAGTAAGATCATGATTATTGATAAAAAGCTGATTTTTGCGAAATTCAGGTTTTCTTTTACCAGAGTAACAAACATAAATATCTAACCATCCATCGGCGTTGATGTCAACAATACTTACGCCTGTTTTCCAAGCGTCTTTTCGTCCTGCTACGCCTGCTTTGGTGGTAATATCTTCAAAATTAAGTTTGCTTTCTTTAGTAATATTCAGGTATAATTTATTTTCGACCTGATTGCCCGTGAAGTATAAATCTGTTAAACCATCATTGTTAAAATCGCCAGCCGCAACGCCACCGCCATTATAAAAATACTCGTAATTCAGAATGTTTTCTTGTTCTGATTCTTTTACTTGATTGGCAAATGTTATCCCTATTTCTTCTGAATTTACTTTTTCAAAAAGTGTTTTATCTTGCTTGCAAGCATCGAAAAACAATAGGAATAGACATCCTATCATCAAGGAATATATAGTTTCTTTTTTGTTCATTTCAAATGGTCAATGTATCCCAAAATTAATCTATTTTAAGCTACTTATCTTTATGCAACTTAGAAAAGCTTTATTCTCTAAAGTCTTCAGGTTCTTTTTTTGTCCTATATTTCCCTTCAGTACAGTAAGCTTTAGGTCCACTAATTGCACCGGGTGGAGCAGGAATTACTCTACCGGGATAAACCACTAAAACAGGTGAATAGCCGTCTGAGCCAATTTGTCTATCCACATAAATCAGTTTTTCTTGTGAACCAAATACTTCAAAAGCTCCAAGTATTTTTTCATTGCTGTCGGATAAGGAAAAAATATTTGGACTAAACTGTGTTTCGGCTGGCACGTCAAAAAGAGTTCCTGAGCCTTGTGTTACATCTTTGATACTCCGAAAATAGCGAAACATTTTTTCAGAAATAGCTCTTTGTTCAACTTTCAAGTAATATAGACTTTTATTATTATAAGGTACTCTTGTAATAGGCAAATTGGTAATTTGTTGCCCATTCAACAATTTATCAGACAAGATATTGTAGGTTGAATTAAAGGAAATATCAAAACAATTTTCATTACAACCGTAATTGATAAGTTCAGGAAAAGTTTGTCCTTGTGGAAAATTTATCTCAACACTACATTTTCCTAAAGCATAATCATAGCCACGCTCGCAACTGGCACAAAAAACTGTACGCTCATAATGTGTCCATTTCCATTCATAGTATTCATCTGGTTCTGGTGAATCTTTAAAATCAAGTGTGACATCAAAACCAACACTTCTGGCATCCGTTAAAGGATAATTATCTTTTACATTAAATTTATAATTTACAGCATCAATTGCTGGAGCAGCTTTCAATTTTTCAGGGCTTGATTCGTACTTTTTACCATTCGGCAAACTAATATGTAAAGTATAAGTATTTCCAACTATTCCTTGAAAATTATCAGGCGTATAATAAATACCATTTACACCTTCAGTAAGTAGAATACTTGCTCCTTTATCGTCGGTAATCAATACTTGTGCATTGTAAATTGGCTTATTTTCTACATTAATACTGATGCTTGGCGACGAAGACGAAAGTATTACTTTGTGTGGTCCTTTTTGATTAGAAAGAGTTGCTTCAACCGTCAAGAAAGAAGCACTATCAATTTGCTCAAAATCTCTGATTTCAGTAATACAAGACCAGAGTCCTGTTGAAAACAAGATGATATATAAGATAAAACGCTTCATAAAATCATTTGAATTTAAAATTATAAGCCAACGACACCAAAGGACTTGCAAACACACTTAATTGATAAACTTTAGTTCCTTCTTTGCCATTCGTAAAATATACGGAGTAAGGATTAGAGCGTCCGTAAATATTATATACCGTAAAAATCCAACTTCCCTCCCATCTTTTGTCTTTCATACTTGGATTGGTGATAGTCCAAGAAAAATCCAAACGATGATAATCTGGAATTCTATCATTATTTCTACTTAAATACAGCGGTAATTGTTGTCCATTAAGTGTGTAAGTACCAGCAGGCGACGAAAAAGGACGTCCTGTATTATAGGCAAAAATGAATGAAAAACTGTTGTGCTTGTCGGGCGTGGCATTAAACACAACATTGATGGTGTGCGGTTTATCATAGTTGGAAGGATACCAATTTCCACCATTAATTCGCTGTTCTGGATATGCTCCAGTCGTTTGTACAAACGACCTTGCATAAGTATAACTAAGCCAGCCTGTTACTTCGCCTTTCTTTTTTGAAATCATCAATTCAGCTCCATAAGAGCGTCCTCTTCCTTTCAAAAGTTGGGTTTCTAAGGTTTCGTTCAACTGTAGATTCGCTCCTGAAACATAATCTACTACATTTCTGGTATCACGGAAGTACGTTTCTAAAGAAGCTTCCCAAACGTTGTCATTCCAAGTTTTGAAATAGCCCAAAGAAGTAAAATCGCTTACTTGTGGTGATACATTTTCGTCAGCAATTTTCCAGCGAGCCGTCGGCAAAGGCGTGGTATTATTAGAAATTAAATGCAAAAACTGCTGCATTCTGTTATAACCAAATTTCAAACTTGTTGTCGGATTGAAAACATACAACATCGTTAGTCTTGGCTCAAAACCTCCATAAGTTTTAGCAACACCATTTTTCAATTCCGAAGAAATTAAGGAGCTTGAAGATTTTGGTTCTCCATCCAAATACTTTCTTACTTGAATTGGTCCGAGATTCAAAAACTGAGTATAACGTAAACCATATTGAATAGTCAACTTTTCATTCAATTTATACTCGTCGTCGGCATGAAGTGCTAACTCAAGCGCTTGTTCTTGTTCTAATTCAACTTTTGAGATTTTTGAAACAATATCTCTATTCAAACTACCTGGACTTAAATCATATCGAACAGCACTGATTCCAACATTGGTTTTGTGCTTTTCATTAAAAGCATAATCCAGACTTGCCTGCAAGTTTTGATATTGAATACTATTTTTTAAATCAATTCTATTGACAGAATCGGGCGACTCAGTACGAGTTTTGTATCGACTGAATGCCGCAACCATTTCAAAACTGGCTTTTGGGCTGATGTAACGATTCCATTTTAAGGAAGTATTCAAATGACCATAATTAAAGTCGGATTGTTTGGCAACTACATTTTCTAAACTAAATAATGAATCGACCCGATAAAAATCATGGCTTATGTAGGTCATCAAAGAAATAGTGTTGGCTTTGTTCGGCTTGTAAAATATTTTGGTAGCTACATCATAAAAATTTGCTCTTGTGTTTTTCATATTATCTGGTGCAAGAGCCTTAAACCAAAAATCATTAAAAGAAGCACGCCCAACTGCTAAAATCGAAAGTTTGTCTTTAATGATTGGAACATCTAATAATAATCTATTTGAAATTGGGCCAATTCCACCTTCTAATTTGAATTTTTCAAGACTTGGGTCAAGCATTTTAATATCTAAAACCGAAGCAGTTCTTCCTCCAAAACGAGCAGGTACTCCTCCTTTGTATAGCTCAAGTTCACGAATACCATCTGAAGCAAAAATAGAAAATAAGCCAAAAAGATGCGTTGGATTGAAAATTGGCGTATCGTCGATAAAGATTAAATTTTGGTCAACTGCTCCACCACGAACATTCAAACCGTTTGCGCCTTCGCCAACCGACGAAACGCCGGGTAATGTTTGAAGGCTTCGTAAAATATCCACTTCGCCCATCATAGCAGGAATTTTCTTAATTCCTTTGATACTCAATAATGATACGCCTAATGAAGGTGTAAGAATAGTTTTGCGAGTAGATACGCTTGAAACGATTACTTCTTCCAACTGTTTTGTAACATCTTGAAGTGCTACATCTACAACAGTATTCTTATTTAACTTAATATACAATCGGAAAGGTTTGTAACCAACATAAGAAACCTTCAAAACATATTCATCTTGCGGAATACGAATAAGATAATTACCAAGTGAATCGCTTGTGATGCCAGATTTTTTAAAATCAATCCCAATAGAAGCACCAACTAATGGTTTCCCTGTCAAAGCATCAATCACATTCCCACTTATTGAAAATACTTTTTTTTGGGTAAATCCTACATTTGAGATAAGTAGAAAAGCCAATAAACCTAAGTAAAATTTACGTTTTACGTGTATCATAACTTATCAAAAATCATAGGTTTTAAAATGTTGATTACTTGTCTTTACTAAGTAATAAAGAATGCTGGTAGCAACTAACTTGTTTCAAAACAAATTAGTTTTTACTAAAAAACGCCTCTTTTTCATTAACATCTAAAAAATCAATATTAGGCTTTTTACATACAAGGAATGCTTGTACATCATATTCTGGATCATCCTCATCAACCTCTGGGTATTTTTTTGCCTTTCCTTCTATTTTAATAATGATTTTTTCTTTTGATAAAGCTGTGATTGATAAAAAACCATCCGACATTAAGTAGCCAATTCCTAAACGCTTAGCTTTATCTTTGATTCTTCCAAACATGATTGTTGAAGAATAATTATTAATAAGTTTAAGAGGGACTCTTATAGGTCTGTTGGCATACCATTTATCTCCACCAAAATGAATCATTACATTACTATCAAATTGGTCAAAAAAGTTAATTGTGAATGATTTTTCAACGATTTCTAGGTGACCACTAAAAATACTTTCAGGTCGATAGAAATCCTTACCTTCAACTTTAAATATAAATTTTGATTGATTATCTTTTAATGAGTTATAGATTTCTTGTTCATGTCTATCTGTTGAGCAAGCACTTACACAACAAAAAATAAACAAAACAAGTAGAGAGTTAAGACTTAGCTTGAAATACTGAATCATCCTATTTATAGATTTCATTAATTTGGTATTGACACGATATGAATAAAAAAATGCTCGTATGGACGAGCATTTTTTTATTCAAAAATTATTAATATTGATTAGTAACCAAAGTTTTGCTTTAAGTTAGCATTGATTTCTAATTCTCTTTGTGGAATTGGGAACACAACACGGTAAGCAGGAGAAGCTGTAGTTCTGTTATCAACAGGATTAGCGAAAGTTCCAAAACGGATTTGGTCATTTCTTCTCCAGCCTTCCCAGTACATTTCACGACCACGCTCATCTAAAAGCGCTTTATCAGTCAATGACGTTAAAGCTGCAACACCACGAATAGCACGTAGGTTATTGACAATAGCTAAAGCTGCTGCAGAGCTACCACTTCTATGTAAAGCTTCAGCTTTCATTAACAATAAATCTGCATAACGGAAGAATACATAATCATTACCCGGAGAATCAATATCTGATAAATCAGGAATATATTTGATAACACGAACACCATCAGCTTCGTTAGCAACTTTAAAATCATATTTCAATGTAAAGCTAAGTGGGCTACCTGATCTGTCAAGTAATGCTTTACCTGTTTCATCAAATTGTTGACCAGCAAGGAAACCGGCACGTAAGCCTTTTTTATCTGTCAAACCTGGAATAGCAGCTCCAAAACGACTATCTGTTTTCTCGAATGAGTTATAGAAATCAGACAAAGTAGTAAAACCATTCCAACCACTTGGCACTTGGTTATAGTGGGTTGTCATGAAATAACGGTTTCTTGGAGAAGAACCGTTAAGGTTACTAGCACCTTTTTCATTTTGAATTACAAAAATCAATTCTTTTGATCTTGTACTATTTTCATAGTGGAAGTTATCAAAATAATTTTCAGTTAAAGCATACTTCCCAGAATTAATAATTATGTCTGCATTGGCAATTACAGCATCCATATCAGCTTTTGCAAATGTAAACGGACCAGCTGGAGAAGCAGGATCTTGAGAGAATACAGCATTATTCAAATAAACTTTAGCTAATAAGAAAGCAGCAGCCTCTTTAGTAGCAGTACCAGTATTTGAAGAAGTAGCACTTGGTAAATCTCCAGAAATTGCTTTCAATTCAGATATAATTTGAGCAGTAGCATCTTTACGTGACAATGCTTTAGGCAAAGCACTTGGATTTGCTAAATCTCTGAAAGCTACTTGCCCGAATATATCTACAGTATAATACATGTAGAATGCACGTAAGTATTTCGCTTCAGCCACTTGCAATTTAGTAGCTCTTGTATCACCAATAACTTCATTTGCCAAAGCATGACCTCTGTTTAAGTTATTCCATGCGGCTAGTACGTCATCACTTTGGTTATTCCAAGTGTGAGTATGGAGGTTTCTCCATCTACCATTATCATCCCAGTCTGCTCCTCTTGTTGGTCCTTGCATCTCATCTGATGGATGCTCAGTCAAAGCATAAATAGCAGCTTGATCGGTGAAAGTACCTAAACTTTGATAGGCCGCTTTTAACTGCAAATCTACTCCAGTCGAAGCTTTATCTGTTTTGTCAAGAAGCGGATCGTCTAATTTAGTACATCCAATTGTCCCACTCATCAAAATAGTAACCAATGAAGGGATAAATATTTTTCTAATATTTTTCATTTCTTTAATTCGGATATTGTTTTTATAAAGTGAAGTGTTTACCTAATACTTTATATGTCCTTGTTGAAACTAACCTTTTCAATTTGTTAGAAATTAGCACTAACTCCAATTGTAAATGTTCTTGCTTTAGGATATGCGATGTAGTCAATACCTAATGAAGGAACACCATTTCTTGTAGCTGCAGGGTTAGAAATTTCAGGATCTAATCCTGTATAATTAGAAATTAACAACAAGTTCTGACCTGTCAGTGAAAGGTTAAGTGATTTTGCAAAGCTATTGGCAGGCAATGCTACATTATAACCAATTGACACGTTAGATACACGGATAAAATCAGATTTCTCTAAATAGAATGTTGATGCTACTGGTGCATCTCCATAAGCTTGACCTGTAGTGCTTGAGATTGTTTGGTATGTTACGTTATTACCTTGTTTCAAAGAACCTCTATTCAAAACAGCAGTTGCAGTGTTATTATAAATATAACCACCAGACTGACCATTGATAAAGATACTTGCATTCCAAGCTCCATAAGTAAAGTTGTTTGTTAAACCCCAAGTATTTGTAGGGAATGGACTTCCTTTATAAGTCTTCTCAGCAGACAAAATAGTATTTCCTTTTGAATCATATCCTAAGAAATCTTGTAAGAAGAATCCATATAATGGAAAGCCTTGTGTGATTGGTTGAATGAATACACCTGACAAGCCTTGACCATACAAATTACCTGTTTGGATTGTTGCTACGTCTAATCTTGAAACATTATTTTTCAAGAAAGTAGTGTTAACACTAATATCCCAGTCTAATTTTTTACCTGCTAATATTTGATAATTTAAGCTAAACTCAACCCCTGTATTTCTAATATCAGCAGGGATGTTACTCCATCTTGTAGTTGCAACATCTGGTTGAGGTGCAGCAAATGGGAACAATAAATTATCAGTACTTTTGTTAAAATAATCAACTGTACCAGACAATCTTCCTTTTAATAAAGAGAAATCAAGACCTACACCATAAGCAGTTGTTGTTTCCCATTTAATGTCTGGGTTAGGAACGTTTTCTTTTGAAACCGAACCAGCGTTAGCATTGGGTGCATAAGTAGCCAAAGAAGTATTTGTTGGGAATTCTTGGTTACCAGTAATACCATAACCAGTTCTCAATTTCAAGTCAGAAAATATTTCTTTAGGGATAAATGATTCGTTAGATAAACGCCAAGCAGCACCAAAAGATGGGAAATAACCATATTTATTATTCAAACCAAATTTAGAAGAACCATCCACACGAAGAGTAGCTGTCAATAAATACTTATCATTGTATGTATAGTTTGCACGTCCAAAATAAGATTGTAATTCATATTGCGATCTACCTGAACCACCCGAATAAGCTTTATTTGTTCCACTATTGTTAACGTAGCTAAGGTTATTTGTTAATTCACCTCCTGCTGCTGCAATAAAGTAGTTTGCTTGAACATAATTGTTTTGGTTTTCAAATTTTTGATAAGAGAAACCAGCAATCGCATCAACCTTAGATTTGCCTAAAGTTGTTTTATAGTTCAAAGTATGCTCAATCGTTGAAGTCGTGATATAACGGTTTGAGATTCTTGCATAACCTTGGTTTCCAGGAATATTGTTTGCAAAACCAGGTGTTCCAGGCTCAACAGATGTTCTACTTACAGCAGTTGAGTTATCTAAACCAACGTTAGCTTTGTAACTTAAGTTACTCAAGATGTTCCAAGTTGCACTGAAATTAATTAATGTTCTTGCAGTATTAGCTCCAATTTGTACTTGATCTAACAAAGATACAGGGTTACGGAAAGAAGGAGTACCTGTAGTAAAGTATGAACCATCAGTTGCATAGATAGGAAAAGTTGGGTTAGTTTGAATAGCTCTACTGATTACGTTACCCTCAAAACCGATATCTCCACCTGTTGCAGCACTTTTATCTTTGATTTGTGAAGTTGTCATAGCTACTGCTAAAACCACTTTGTTATCAAACAATTTATGAGTTGCATTAACACGGGCAGTCAGTTTGTTCATCTCAGTACCTTTTACTGTACCTTGTTGGTCATTATAACCTAAAGAGAAAAAGTAGTTTGTATTATCATTACCACCACCATAACTCAAGTTATAGTTTTGAGTTACCGCTGTACGATACACTTCTTTCTGCCAATCTGTATTAGCTCCTCCATTAATTAAACTACTTGAAATATCTAATCCTGCAGCCTTTGCATTAGTCAAAAAATCAGCAGGAGACATCACATCATAATTTTTATAATTAGATGAAATAGAAGTATTTGCTGAGAAGTTCAAATTGCTTTGACCGGACTTCCCTTTTTTAGTAGTAATCAAAACAACACCATTAGCGCCTCTTGAACCATAGATAGCAGCAGCAGAAGCATCTTTCAATACTGAGATATTTTCGATATCATTAGGGTTGATAAAGTTTAATGGGTTTTTAGCCGCAACATTACCAAAACCAGCAGACCCATCAGCACCATCAGTTGTACTTGAACCGTCTAATGGGATACCATCAATTACATAAAGTGGACCATTACCTGAACGAATTGAAGTAGTACCACGAATACGAATATTAATACCTGCACCTGGCTCACCACTGTTTGGTGTCATTTGAACACCCGCCGCACGACCTTGTAATAATTGTTCAGGTGAAGCAATAACCCCTTTGTTGAAATCTTTAGCAGTTAAAGCTACAACACCACCTGTTGCATCCTTTTTAGTAGTAGTACCATAACCAACAACAACAACTTCATCCAAAGCTTTTGTTTCAGAAACTAGCTTTACATTTACTTCAGTACTAGAACCTACAGCAATTTCCTGCTTAGTAAAACCTACAAAAGAGAAAATTAAAGTAGCATTACTTGGCACACTGATTTTATAAGCACCGTTAACATCAGTTTGAGTACCTCTATTAGTACCCTTTACTGCGACTGATACGCCTGGTAATCCTGAAGCATCTCCTGATTCAGTTACTTTACCCGTAACAGTTCTATCTTGAGCATTCATGCTCATAGATACAAACATTGTAACAGCCATCATAACTACTTTAATTAGCGAGTTTGATGCTGCACCTTGTCGCATAGAGCGACAGAACCATCTGTAAAAATGATTATTCATAAGGTTTTGTTAAGATTTGAAAATGGTTAATGAAATCAAGAGAAACTTTACAAAATTTCATGCGAAAGAAAGGAAATCACCGACTTTAAAGTTTCAAAGGGAAAGGATGTAAAGTATGAAACTTTGGTATTTTCGCAATAAAAAATGTAAAATTGCTCTAATAAATCAATGCAAAGTAGAGGAAAAAGTTTCTATAATTCAATTTTTTTAAGGAAAAATTTAATTCAACATTTCCATACTTAATCCTAAAAAATTGTACTTCTACTTATTTTTAAAACTTAAAATGTAGCACAGTTTGTGATATAACCGTTCAAATAATGTCCTCAAAGCATTTTTTGTTAAAAAATGTTAAATCTATTAGCAACATTATGCCTATGTATTTTTGTACTTTTTCAATACAAACACCTTAATAAAATATTTTTATAAGTTTCAAATTGATTTTATTGGTAAATTTGAAGTCTGAAATAAGAACTTAGAAAAACTATATTATTCTTTGTAGAATCCAAAAATGACCAATCCAACGATACTTTCTCAGCTTGCCAGTCAATTAGAGGGTGAACTCCATTATGATACCGTTATGCGAACGCTATACGCAACTGACGCCTCTGCTTACAGAGAAATGCCTCAGGCTGTAGCCCTTCCGAAGACGATAGAGGATATTAGAAAATTAATAAATTTCGCACGTGAAAATAAAACGTCTATCATTCCTCGAACGGCTGGTACTTCTTTAGCGGGACAAGTTGTGGGTAATGGTATCGTTGTGGATGTCTCTAAGAATTTCACTAAAATTCTTGAAGTTAATAAAGAAGAACATTGGGTGAGAGTACAACCAGGTGTGGTACGTGATGTATTAAACATTGAGCTCAAAAAACATGGTTTATTCTTTGGCCCTGAAACTTCGACTGCCAACCGTGCGATGATTGGTGGAATGGTCGGCAATAATTCTTGTGGCTCAAATTCAGTAGTTTATGGTTCTACTCGTGACCATTTGATGGAAGTAAAAGCCATTTTAGCAGATGGAACGGATGTGGTTTTCAAGAATGATGATTTGACTACTTTTAATCATCTTCTTCAATCAGCACAGCGTAAAAATGGTTCGGCTACTTTGTTGGATAAAATTTACTTGAAAACCAATGAAGTATTATCTAACGAGACCAATCAGGCTGAAATCAGAAATGAATTTCCCAAACCAAGTATTGAAAGAAGAAATACGGGTTATGCTTTGGATATGCTTTTGAATTGCGAGCCTTATACCGAAGGAGGAAAACCTTTCAATTTCTGTGAGTTAATTGCAGGTTCAGAAGGTACTCTTTGTTTCTTGACAGAAATCAAATTGCACGTGAACGATTTACCTCCAAAAGAAATTGGGTTGGTTTGCGTTCACTTCAATGATGTTCAAGAATCGTTAAAGGCAAATTTGATTGCACTGAAATACAAACCTTCGGCTTCTGAGTTGATGGATCATTATATTTTAGAATGTACTAAGGCAAGTGTTGAACATAGTCAAAACCGTTTCTTTGTTCAAGGAGATCCGGGTGCGATTTTGGTCGTAGAATTACGTTCTGATTCAAAGGCTACTATTGAACAACAAGCCAAAGAAATGGAAGCAGAAATGCGTGCTGCTGGTTTGGGTTATCACTTTCCAGTAGTATTTGGGGAAGACACCAAAAAAGTTTGGAATCTGAGAAAAGCAGGTTTGGGTTTACTTTCAAACCTTCCGGGCGATGAAAAGGCAGTAGCTGTAATTGAAGATACTGCCGTTGATGTAAACGATTTGCCAGATTTTATCCGTGAATTCAATGAGATTCTTTCAGCAAATAATATGTACTCTGTACATTATGCGCATGCAGGTTCTGGAGAAATTCACTTACGTCCGATTATCAATTTAAAGACAGTTGAAGGAAATAAACAATTCCGTTTGATTGCCGAACAGATTGCTACTTTGGTGAAAAAATATAAAGGTTCGCTTTCGGGAGAACATGGCGACGGACGTTTGCGTGGCGAGTTCATCAAACAAATGGTAGGCGACCACAACTATGAATTAATGAAAGAAGTAAAACGTACTTGGGACCCTTACAATGTGTTCAATCCGAACAAAATTGTGGATACTCCGCCAATGGATACGTTTTTGCGTTATACTCCGGGCCAACAAACGCCTGAATTTAAAACTACTTTCCGTTTCCACGACCAAGATATTTTACAGCATGCCGAACAATGTAATGGTTCGGGAGATTGTAGAAAAACGCCTGCTTCAGGTGGAACGATGTGTCCGTCTTATATGGCTACTCGCAATGAAAAAGAAACGACTCGTGCCAGAGCCAATATTCTTCGTGAGTTTTTAACGCATTCTGATAAAGCGAACCGCTTCAACCATGAAGAAATCAAAGAAGTATTTGATTTGTGTTTAGCTTGTAAAGGTTGTAAAGGCGAATGTCCATCTAACGTGGATGTAGCGAAATTAAAAATGGAATTTTTACACCAATACTACAAAGAAAACGGTGTACCATTACGTAGTCGCATGGTTGGAAATTTCTCTTCGCTTTCAAAAGTAGCTTCTTATGTTCCGTGGGCTTATAATTTTATTTTTGAAACGCCTGCTCTTCGTAAAATTGCCAATACTGTCGTAGGTTTTCACCCAGACAGAACAATGCCTTTATTGAGCAATACTACTTTTAAAAAGTGGGCTAATAAAAACCTCACCCCTAACCCCTCTCCTGCTGAGAGGGGAACTATTACCCAGACAAAATCTCCCCTCTCAACAGGAGAGGGGTCGGGGGTGAGGTTAAAGCAAGTCTTTTTATTCATCGATGAATTCACAAATTATAACGATGTAGAAATCGGTATTACAACCGTGAAATTATTGAATCGTTTGGGTTATGAAGTAATCATTCCAAATCATGCAGAATCTGGTCGTCCGCAATTATCAAAAGGACTTTTGGATGATGCTAAGAAATTGGCAAATCAAAACGTTAGTCTTTTAAAAGATGTTATTAACTCAGAAACGCCATTAATTGGGATTGAACCTTCGGCAATTCTTACTTTCCGTGACGAATATCCAGATTTGGTAAATGATGATTTGGTAGATGCTGCAAAAGCTTTAGCCAAAAATGTATTCATGATAGAAGAGTTTTTAGCGAAAGAAATTGATGCAAAACGTATTTCTAAAAAAGTATTTACGACAGAAAAACGCTTAGTAAAACTACACGGACACTGTCAGCAAAAGGCATTATCAAGTTTAGTACCTGCCAAGAAAACACTTTCATTGCCTGAAAACTACGAAGTACAAATTATTCCTTCGGGATGTTGTGGTATGGCGGGTTCTTTTGGTTATGAAAAAGAACATTTTGAATTATCGAATCAAGTAGGTGAATTGGTACTTTTCCCAACCATTCGTAAACAAGGAGAAGATGTAATCATTGCGGCTTCTGGAACAAGTTGTCGTCACCAAATTCATGATGGTACTGGTCGTACAGCAAAACATGCTGTTGAGATTTTGTATGAAGCGTTGGTTTAAATATGAGATATGAATTGGCTGAAATAACAATTCTATCTATAAAAATCAAATATGTAGCGGTAACCTTCACGGTTACCGTTTTCATTTTATTCCATTTTTCGGCAACCGCAAGGGATTGCCGCTACATCTTCCATTATTATTTATGTTAGTCATCACATTTCCTTAACAAAGCAATAATATATCAGTACAGTTTAATCCTACGCCCTACTCTATCTTTGTATTTGTATCAACTTACTAATAAATAAGAATTGGTTATGTTAATCTTTTCCGGATTACCGACAACCGAATTCTGATAGCTAATTACAAAATCAACACATGGAATCAAGGAGAGAGTTTATCAAAAAAGCGTCTATATTAGCCTCTGGGGCTGGTTTCCTGGGAATATTACCTGCTTCAATTCAAAAAGCAATGGCAATTAATCCTGCCGAAGGAAGTACTTTCTGGGATGCAGAACACATTGTAATTTTGATGCAAGAAAACCGCTCTTTCGACCATTGTTTTGGTACTTTGCAAGGTGTCCGTGGTTTCAACGACCCTCGTGCGATTACGCTTCCAAGCAGAAATAAAGTATGGTTGCAACAAAATGAAAAAGGACAAACCTTCGCTCCTTTTCGCCTAAATCTACGTGATTCAAACGCTACTTGGATGAGTTCTTTACCACATTCTTGGGAAAACCAAGTGGATGCTTTGAACGGCGGAAAGAATGATAAATGGCTTCATGTAAAACAATCTGGACATAAAGAGTACAAGGATATGCCCTTAACTTTGGGCTATTATAACCGTGAAGATATTCCTTTTTACTACGCTTTGGCGGATGCGTTTACGGTTTGTGACCAAAATTTTTGTTCGTCTTTAACAGGAACAACACCCAATCGTTTGTACTTGTGGACAGGTACAATTCGTGAAAAGCAAGATTTTGATTCAAAAGCCAATGTTAAAAACGAAGACCTTGACTATGGCAGATGGGCAAAATGGAAAACTTTTCCGGAACGTTTAGAAGAAAATGGTATTTCTTGGAAAATCTATCAAAATGAAATCAGTTTGCCTACTGGTTTGGAAGGTGAAGGCGATGCTTGGTTGGCTAATTTCACCGATAATCCGATTGAATGGTTTGAACAATATCAAGTAAAATTCTCTCCAGAATATTATCGCTATATTCAAGAAGTAGTGAAATTTTTACCGAAAGAAATCGAAAAGCTTTCTGCGGAAATCCCAACACTTGCAGCAGGAAGTGAAGCTTTGAAAAAAGCAGAAAGAGCATTGGCACAAAAGAAAAGCTATTTAAAAATCGCTCAGGAAGATATTATTAATTACACACCTGAGAATTTTGAAAAGCTTTCTACTTTCCAGAAAAATATTCACCAAAAAGCCTTTACTAACAACCGCAACGACCCACATTTCCATGAACTTACTTCATTGGAATATAATGATAACGGAACCGCCAGAAAATTAGAAGTACCCAAAGGCGATGTTTTGCACCAATTCCGCCAAGATGTTGCAAATAATAAATTACCTGCGGTTACTTGGTTGGTTGCTCCCGAAAACTTTTCTGACCACCCCGGTGCACCGTGGTACGGAGCTTGGTACTTATCAGAAACGATGGATATTCTTACCCAAAATCCAGAAGTATGGAAGAAAACCATTTTTATTTTGGCTTATGATGAAAACGACGGTTACTTCGACCACATCCCTCCTTTCCTTCCGCCACATCATCAAAAAACTAACACTGGAAAAGTTTCGGTAGGCATTGATGTTTCGGTAGAGCAAGTAAATATGGCTCACGAAAAGAAAAGAGATTACTACAAAAATCCAGAAAAAGATACTCGTGACGGAGCGATTGGTTTAGGTTTTAGAGTACCTCTTTTGATTGCTTCGCCGTGGAGTAGAGGTGGAAATGTTTGTTCAGAAATTTTCGACCATACTTCTATTTTACAGTTTTTGGAAAAATTCCTCAGCCACAAAACAAAGAAAAATATCAAAGAAGAAAACATTTCGGAGTGGAGAAGAACCGTTTGTGGTGATTTGACTTCGGTGTTTAAACCTTACAATGGCGAGAAAATCGCTCTTCCGACTTTTGTAGCAAAAGAACCATTTTTGGAAAGTGTCCATAAAGCAAAATTCAAAAATGTACCTTCCAATTTCAAGGCTCTTTCTGCCGAAGAAATCAAAGAAGCCAATACTTTGGGCAATGCTTCAGCCTTGATGCCCAGACAAGAAAAAGGCATTCGTAAAGCTTGTGCTTTGCCTTACGAATTATATGCAGAAGCTGGTTTTAGTAACGATAAAAAATCTTTTGAACTCACTCTTTCGGCTGGAAATAAAACATTTGGCACAAAATCAGCAGGAGCGGCATTTGTGGTTTATACTCGTTATACCCAAAATGGTTTAGACGAAATCAGCACCCGAAACTATGCCGTAAAAGCAGGTGATACCTTGAAAGATACTTGGTCATTAGCAGCATTGGCAGATAAAAATGCCCAAATAGAAGTGTATGGCCCGAACGGTTTCTTTAGATCTTTCAAACTGAATAATGCACTGACGAATGTTGAAACGGTTTTGATTTACCAAAATAATCAGCTTACTAAAAATACTTTCACGGGTAATGGTGTGTTGACTTTGAAGAATAATGAAGCACAAAACCTTCGTTTTGTGATTGAAGATTTGAGTTATAAAACAGGCAAAAAAATCGTAGAAGTAGCCAAAGGCAAAAGCCTAACGGTAGCTTTAGATTTCAGTAAAAGTCACGCTTGGTATGATTTTGTGGTAAAAATAGAAGGTAACAAAACCTTTGAACAACGCTACGCAGGACATATCGAAACAGGCAAAGAAAGCTTCACCGACCCTGCAATGGGGCAAGTAATTTAAGTAGCACAGGTTTTCAACCTGTCTATTTTTGTTGGCAACCGCAAGAATAAGAGCTTTGACAACTTTTAAAAAGGTGTCAAAGCTAAAACCTATTACCCTTTGCGGTTTTATTCGGTTTTTAATCCTCAAACCTATCAAAAAGATAGGAAAAGCTATCTCCGAGATAGGACAGCCTATCTTTCTCACGCAATTTCCCGCAAAAAAGACGCATCAAGCCATCTAATTCACGCAAAATACCGCAAAAGAGATAGAACGACGATTCTTTTAGATAGCTTGTCCTGTCTTTTTGATGGATTGGGGCGTGATTTTGATGGGATTGCGTTTCACCAGTGAGCAATTTATATTTGCTATTAGGAATGTCTTCATTCTACCCTCAAGCACCACCATATTTCCGAAAAGCTCTTATGAATTGATAAATGCTAAAGCCTACAAAAATTCTTCCCAAAAAGTCATAAAATATAGAAAGTCCATTGAGTTTACTTTCTATGAATCCTATTTTATGCGTAGGATTGATAAATTCAAAATAATATCCAACAAGATTTAAGTCAAAACAAGTATCTTTTAATAATCTATCAATTGAATATAAATAAAGTAAGTAAAAAATGATAGGATATATGAAAACCCAAATTAGAGAATGTAAATAATTAGTATTATGCCTATTTGAATGCCAACTTAGAAATAATATAATTTTATTAAATAAATCCGTTTCTTGTCTTTCTATCTCAAGTATTTTACATTTTAAATGCATACTGTAGATATTGTCCCCTTGATTTTCGTATGCTTTTTTTAACTGCATATAAAAAAGTTTTCTGTCTATGTTTGTAATACTTGTATGAAAATCACAATTTATTTCATTAGAAAAAAAGGCCTTTATAATGTTTGAATTAATAAACTTAATAGTATAATCAGACCAATTTATATTCACAAAACTAACGTTACCTATATCTGAATTTATAAAAGAAATAGCTTTCCCATCAACTGAATATGTTTTCAGAAAATCTCCTATTTGATTAAAGACAATTCTTGGTTCATTAAATTCATATTTTTCCTCGCTTTTATAAGATAGATTATTGAAGTATATCTTTCCTTCATTTATACAAGAATTGAAACCTATAGAGTTTATATTACTATTATTAAAACTTGACAAAAAGTCTTTATTTATAAAAGAACTAAAATTAAGTTCCTCAATATTATCTTCATTTGAATAATATTCAATGATATTTTTACCCTTAAACTCAATTTTTTTTAATTTATTTTTGGATGAATAGGTATTTTTAATAGTTGATTTGGAAAACTCTATTAATCCAACGAAACTATTTTCAATATGGAATTCTTCTTCAATGGTTGACTTTATAATTTGGATTTTTTCAAAAAAATTATTGTTTAAACGCAGGGTTTTAATTGAGTTATTCCGCATATTTAAAGACTTGTAAAAACCATAACTGTAAGCTATTTGACTTCCTGTTATTCTATCAATCATATCAATATTTTTAATCCCCATCCAGTTAATAGTATTCATATGAAGAGCTAAGAAGTTATTAATTATAACTTTATCATATAAGGTTATACTATCTATCTCGCTCTCTTTTATAAAAATACATTCAGTGATTAAATTATTAATATTTATCTTATCTGCCTTACATTTTCCAATATGAATATTCCTTATTTCGTTTTTTCCATTCCTGTTTTTTAATGGATTATATGTTATATCAAAGAATCCGTTAAAACTACAATTCTTAAAATTAATATCACCTAAAATAGTTTGTGCTATTGGCATTTTAGGAATTTGAAAAGAAAAAGGGAAAATTATTGTAAAGTTTTTAAAAGTTAAATGCTTAAATGTACAATTACAAAAAGTAATACTTGGAAATAGATTAGTAATATCACATTCAAAAATAACATCCTCAAAATCAACTTCATTAAAAATCAGTGACTTGGCATTTCCATAAAAATTATTATCAAGAAAACCATAATTAGTAAGGATATCAAAATAAACGCCTTTTTGAGACCAATATAGGTTATTAAAATTCCCGACTTTTAGTTGATTAATAATTTCATTTATATCAGTATTATTCATTTTATGAGGAGTTATATTACCATAATTGTATAATTTGTAAATTTAATATTGAATGTATTAATATAACTCTAGTTTTCTTAACTATCTGAAAAAGTAATCCACTATTAAGGTTGAAACTGTCTTCACAACACAACCTGTACAACTGTGCTTCCTGCTTTATAAACTCTTAGCTTAGCATTTCATTTTATTGATTTGTGTATAGAGGAGTGACATTACGTACCTTAAGAGTCTCATGGTCAATAATCAAGATTATTTAACTTTTATTGATTGAATCCGACAATACAAATTGCATTTTTACATAGACTCTACTTTCAGATTTGCATAGATTTTCATTTTCTTTCACTATTTAAAATAGCTTCCACAGGCGACGCCAGTGAGGTCCCATTCCAACAATTTATAAAAAAAGTAAGCGAAATGCTGAAAAGACATTCTTGCCGATTAATTTTAAGGTATAATCCTTGTTTCCTATCGTCATGAAAATTATCAAAATCCTAAAAATTAGTTCGCTGGTCTATTTACTGATTCCGACTTATCTGTTTTTACTTACTTGGGTAAGGGCGGAAATTGGAATAAGTGCTTGCTTGATTATTAGTCTTTTTGTTTTCAATTATCTTAAAAATACCCAATCTGACGATATTCGTCGCTTAAAAACTCCCCTCTCTTGGCTTACTGTTTCGCTGGTTTTTATCTTGGCTTTAGTACTTAATCTATTGGTTGGTATTGGTGAATTTCGTGAACAAACGGTTGATTTCATGGCGAATAACCTAAAGTATCGTGACCTTGTTCAAAATAAATGGCCACTGTATTATCCTGATTTCAAGGTATATATGTGCTATTATTTAGGTTATTATCTTCCAACAGCAGCACTCGGAAAAATCGTTGGCATTGAATATTGTCGCTATATTTCTTTGGCTTGGAGTACCACAGGAGCATTCTTGGTTTTCCTTTGGGCTATTACCTTTCTTGATAAATATCGCCTATCCGTCATTGCTGTAATTATCTTATTTTCAAATGCTTGGCTATTATACAAAGTAATGCTTTGGCTTGACTTTCAGACTTATATTTATCCACCTTATCATGTAAAACTGAATGATTTTTGGTTGATGCGACCACCATTTTGGGAAGGTTTTGCCCTTGCACCACAGCATGTTTTACCTGCCTGTTTTGGAGCTTGTTTTATGTTGGAGGCGAATGTTCTGAAGAAAGTAAATTTGGATGAAATATTGCTGATGTTATTGGCAACGATGTATTGGAGTCCATTGGCAAGTATCGGGATTTTCCCTTTTGTATTATATTATTACTTCAATAATTGGTCAAGCTTCTTTATGCTGAAGAGTATCTTTGAAAAAACTTTTTTGGTTCTTGGTTTTACTCCACTGATTATTTATTTCCTGAGTACACAAGGCGTAAACAGCGACAACACACAATTTATGTGGCAAGCTGGCATAGAAAAATGGTATTGGACTTATCTATTTTATATTGTTTTTAACTTCCTGATTTGGTACTTTTTCCTCAAACAATTCGAACACCCATTTACAAAAATGGTAAATGTTGCTTTATTTTTTTTGACGATTGTACCCTTATATCAAATCGGAATTGCTAACGATTTGAATATTAGAGCGTCTGTTCCTTCTATGTTTATTCTGACGGTTGCCATTGCTTATGTTTTTGTGCAAACCCAAAGCAGAAAACTTTATTTTTGGCTTGGATTAGCCTTTTTCTTGGTGAATACTTTGCCGACTTTACATCAAGTTTATAAGAGTATTTTACTCTCAAAACCACAAACTACCATCGTAAAAGCCGACTACAAACAATTTCACAATATGCTTTCTTTCCAACAAGTAATGTATGGCGACAGCACTGCGGTGTTGGAATACTCTTTGAAAAATGATTCTTTCTTTGAAAAACATTTATTGAGGAAATGAAACAAAAAACATGTAGCGGTAACTCTTGCAGTTACCGATCACATTTCCAATAAATCATCCCATCGGCAACCGCAAGGGATTGCCGCTACGGTTTTAATATTTGAATTACACAATAAAAAAACTCCCGCTCATTGAACGAGAGTTTTAAAAACCTAACCACTAAATATTTAATCTTTTATTTCATTTAAGTATTCTTAACTACTTTACAAAACCTATAAGGATTTATATAATTATCCAATAATGAGAGTTCTAATTTAAAATCCTTATAGGTTTACATTATCAATTGATTTATTTCGAATACTTAGAATTTGAAAGCCGTAATCTCATTATCTTTTGAACGATAATACATCAAGCCACCAATTTCATCTAGATCATAAACTGGTTTTTTATCGCCCAAAATTACTGTTGCTTCTACCTTTCCATTGTCTTTATTCACTTTCACCAAGCCCACTCCTTTTTGAGAACCGTCATTGGCATCATCAGTTAAAATTGCTTGATAATTTTCTGTTTGCGCCGATGCTTTGAAACGTTTGTTCATCATCGCAAAACCCGCAGAAGCTACGGCAGACCACATTTGTTGCGCTTGTTCTTGCTGACGAATATAGCTATCAACCTCATAAGTTCTACCTCCGCCAGCCGTTGCTCCTTTTGCATAACCTGCATTTGCCGCAGCAGCAACCGCTAACATAGTTCCACCAACGGCCATAATACCACCGAAAATCTTTCCAGCAGTGCTGGCCGTTGGGGAGTGAAAATATTGGCTATACATTACATTTCCTGCGAAACCAAACTTCACTAAATTCTGACTAGAGGTCAACAAAATACCGTCGTTGCGTACTTGAAATCCTGAAGGAGCTTCTTTTTCGTTCAGTTTTACTTTATCAGCAACAAATTCTTTCATGCTTGCACTTTGAAGATTTACTTCAAAAAGTTTCTTATCAGAATAAATCCATTGTAAATAATCTTTCTGACAAGCTACATTTCCTTCTTTCAACTTCAATGGTTTATCCCATAAATCTTTGCCTGTTTCCAAGCTTTGAAAGTTTACTTCTTCTGTAGTACGATAAAAAATACCTTTGGGTGTTAGTTGTAAGTCAACAATTTGCCCATCTACTTTATTGGGTTTATCAAATACGTGTTGACCCGTTTTTAAATCTAAAATACTGAGTGAGTTTTTCCCTCTTGAACTTTCCATCGAAATCAAAAGTCCTTTGTCACAGTAATTATAAAATGATAATGTTCCTTTTAATTTCGGACCTTTTCCCCACAAACGAGTACCGTTTTGATAATCCAACATGATAATTTCAGGGTCGTCGGTAGCAACAATAAATCCGCCATTATCATAAATTGTTTCAACGATTTCTCCTCCAACTTTTACAGGATCAGCCCAAAGGGCTTTTCCTGTAGCAAAATCAAAACTATTAACATACTTTTTACTGGTATAGAAAAAACTATTTTTATCTCTACCGGGGCGAATTTGTGTAAAGTAACGAAATTTAGGATTTAAAGAATTTGCCATACTAGCACCTAAGCCAGCACTTTTATCAACGATGACTTCAGCATTCGGACTTTTTTGTTCAATCTCCCAAACCTTTTCACCTGTTTGTCCATTGAAACGAAAGATTGCCTTATTACTTACCACTAAAATATCTCCATTCATAACAAATGGACGACCTGCAAACATCTCAGTTCCTCCAAAGTCTTTCAATTCTTGTGTAAACTTTGCATGCCCATCACCAGCATCTACCAAAGTCATGATTTTCTTACCATATTTATTTAAGCCTAGAAAAAGTATTCCTCCGAGTGGCGGTAATTCTGTACGCATTTCTACCGTTCTAAAACCCATTTCGCCTGTATTACACAATACTTTTCCAGAGACTACATCTAAAATAACATGATCCATCGACATCAAACCTCGCTTATCTACCAAAGCTACTAAAGGCGAATTTTCAATTGGGTCATAACGTTCTTCTTTCAGTTTTTTCAGGAATTCATGTTGCCATAATTTTTGTCCATTTTCAGGATTCAATCCATACAAAGCGTCATCAGTTGATACTACCAAAATACCAACGTCGGTCATTCTTTGCCAATTAATGCCACGTGGAAAACTGGTTTTCCAGAAAGAAGGCGTTTCAAATTTTGTCAGAAGAGTAGCGTTACTCTGATGAATACCAAAGCTTAAAATCATTAAGCATAGACCAATGAAAAGTATTCGTTTTTTCATGAGAAGATAAATTTAGGATAAGCAATTTTTGATTTGGGCTTTCATTAAAATCGCTCTTTAGATTTTGATTTAACAGTGGCAAATGTAGAAATTGGCTATAGAAACTAAAAAATTAAGGAGTCCAGACTTATAAATCTGCACTTATTCGAGTGAATGAGTGAATGAGTGAATGAGTGAATGAGTGAATGAGTGAATGAGTGAATGAGTGAATGAGTGAATGAGTGAATGAGTGAATGAGTGAA
>NZ_JBEUMS010000025.1:0-57440 GCF_040543805.1 Arcicella rosea | reverse complement strand
GTAAAAGGGGCTGGAGCCTCCCTACTGTAGTGGAAGACACTTTACTAAAAAGGTATTTTCCCCATACAGGTATCCCTCATCAAATATGGATTAGAAATGGCGTGTTTTTCGGAGCGTCTGCTGCCTTAGAATATACCAATACCTATAACCTACACCGTGCATTAAACGGAGAGGCTTTTGTACTCTCACAAATCACTCCTCCTGTCAGTTTTAACCGTGATATTCCCCTCTTTCTGGATGGAAATGGTGGTAGTCTAAAGGATACCCGAATACGGTCTCTACTCTCCAAACGTATCAACGTCAATATCGGAGGAATCACCAGAAGTGCTACTAATATTCGGGCTTATAATGTACCATTCCGTAGCCTTATTTATGAAATGTACAGACTCGATATACCTTATGCTGGTAGATTTAATAGAATCGTTTGGGAGATAAGTGATTCACTCAAAGAAGAATTGATTGGCACACATAGGCAGAAAACAGGTATTTATGAAAATGACCTAACCTACTATCAATGGCTAAAAGAACATTCCTACTCTTACGAACTAGCCATTGACTCTTCCCTGAATATTTCAAGAGAAGCACTCTATGAGTTGATGGAACAAGATATCAACCGCTATTTCAAGCTTGAAAAGGGAATCATCGCCGTCTTGGGAAAAAAGAAATTGCCTTGTTATGCGATTATCAATCGAGATAGTCCATCATCTGTTGTTGGCTTTTCTAATCCTGTCTCTTCTAACTTAAAGGCTGAGAACTACTTTGTGATGGAGAACCAACCCATTGAACAACTCTCTAATTACATCATCGCTGTACTGGCACAACAGCCATATCCTATCATTGATAAGACTACCGCTAAACAAAATGTATCCATTCGGCTAAACAAAGCAAACTTGACCATCCAAGCTATCAAACAGGAGCTTAATAAGATTGGGCTCGATTTGGTATTACAGCAGCAGGAAATACCCGTCATCATCGTGAAATATGCAAACCTTTAATTCATTCATCTAATCCTTATCCCTTAATCTTCAAGCTAATGAAAAAACTCTTCTTAATGTTCATGTTATTAATGGGAAATTGCGCCATGCTTTATGCCCAACGATTAAAAAGCAGGGTACTGGATGCTACAGATTCACGCCCGATACAAGGAGCCTCTGTCAGGCTGTTGAGGGCTGCTACTGGTACCATCACGGATGCCAACGGTTCTTTTGAGATACTGAGTAAGTACCCAGCTGATACCCTTGTCATTTCAAGTATCGGTTTTAGTACCATAGTCCTTCTTGTTGACAATAGCCATTCATTACCTGCCAGTCTATTGATGAACAGGGAATCCTTTGCCCTTGATGAAGTGGTCGTTTCTACGGGATATGCTAAAATCAGTCGGGAGCGTGCCACTGGTTCTTTCACCCACCTTAGCAATGAGCTAATTAACAGGAGCGTAAGCCCCGACATCATCAGTCGCTTAGAGGGGGTTACGCCTGCTCTTCAGTTCTACAGAAGCACTGTAACACCCAAAGGAACCACCTCAGAGCTTAGAATCAGAGGGGTGAGTAGCATCTTCTCCGACACTGCACCGTTAATCGTGGTAGATAACTTTCCCTATGAGGGAGACATTAATAGTATCAATCCGAATGATATAGCGGATATTACAATCCTGAAAGATGCCGCTGCGGCATCCATTTGGGGTGTTCGGGCAGGAAATGGGGTTATCGTAATTAATACTAAACAAGGCAAATACAATCAAAAAACTTCCATTAGCCTTCAGTCTAATTTCACTGTTGGGGAAAAGCCAAATCTATTCTATAATCCTAACTTCTTGGCTTCACAGGAATTGATTGATTTTCAGCGATTGCGATTTCAACAGGGTGGTTTTCAGCAAAATAACTGGACATTACTGCCTGAGGCGATTGAGATACAGATTGCTAGACAAGAAGGAAAGCTTTCAGCTGAAGAAATGGAGCGGCAATTGAAAATACTAGCCACGAAGGACATCAGGAAAGAGATGCTCTCCAATCTTTATCAAAAGAGTCTGAATCAGCAATATGCGCTCAATATTTCAGGGGGGAATAATAGCCTGAAATATATTACTTCTCTTGGCTTTGACAAAAATCTTTCTGGGAACGTCGGGTTTAGTTCTTCCAGAATAACCCTCAATAATCAGTTTACCTACAAGTTAAGTCAAAAACTAGAACTCTTTACTGGTCTGTATTATGCCCTCCAGCATTTTAGCAATAACGGACTGGAGAGAACTGACCTTATTCCTCGGGAGGGTGGTGCCATTCAGTCTTATACAAGTCTTAGAGATGATTCTGGAATGCCGACTTATATTCCTTATAAATACCGCCAGACTTATATCGCTGCTGCGGAATCTCAAGGATTACTTAACTGGCAATACAATCCCCTTGATGAACTTGCTCTTTCTGATAAAACTTCCAAAAATAATGAAACAAGGATCAATGCAGGTATTCGTTATGCACTGATTCCAGATCTAGCCTTGGAAGTAAAATATCAGTTTCGTCTTGCTCAAGGAGCATCACGCCAATATTACGCTCCACAAACCTATTACGTCAGAGATCTTGTGAACCGATTTACCCAAGCGAATGGCACTAGTGTAATTCCTGTAGGTGGAATTTTATCGGGGAATCAAACCAGTGGCAATAGTCATTATGGAAGAGTACAGCTCAATTATAGTGGCTTCTTTCAGCCTCTGCACCATCTGCACCAATTGGATGCCTTGGCGGGGGCAGAAGTCAGACAAGACCGCTCTCAATCTGGACCAGGGTACTTGCTATATGGTTATGATGACCAAATACTCACCAGTGCTCCTTATCTCAATTATGAGACGAGTTATCAATTACGCCCTATTTCCTCGGGAAGAATACCTTCTCCTGTCAACGATATTGGGTATTTGACTGACCGTTATCTCTCTTACTTTGCTAATCTGGCTTATACTTACGATAAGAAGTATACGCTTTCTCTCAGTGGTCGCTGGGATGCTTCGAATATTTTTGGCGTAGCCACTAACCAAAAGGGTGTTCCCCTCTGGTCAGTGGGTTTTCTTTGGAATGTAAAAGAGGAGTGGATGCCAAATGTTGAGCAAATTGACTTATTAAAATTAAGGGCTACGTATGGGGTCAATGGAAATATCAATAAGCAGGTAAGTGCGCTTCCCAATATTTCTCTTTCATCTGGTGTCATTACTAATTATCCTTATGCACGTATAACCACTACCGGCAATCCTAATTTACGCTGGGAAAAAGTAGTGGTCTGGAACATGGCTACTGATTTTTCTTTCTTTCATAACAGGATAAGAGGAAGTCTGGAGTATTATGAAAAAGCTGGGATAGACCTGATAGGTTATGATTTTCTGGATCCTACGACGGGTATTTTCCAATCTGCTTCTGGTTTATATACCATTGACAACCGAATCAATTATGCCAATCTGCTCACCAAAGGTGCAGATATTGAAATCAATGGGGCTATTACTACGGGTAAGTTTAAATGGTCAACGGTACTAATGGCTTCATGGACACAAAACAAGGTAACCAAATACAATGCAGCGGAAGCGCCTACTTTGCTTTCTTTTCTTCCTGCCTCCAACGCTGGGCGTGCGCCTGCCTCTCAGGGTAAATCTGTGGATATACTCTATGCGTTGCCTTGGTATGGGCTAAATCCTACCACTGGTGCTATGCAGGTGTATGATAATAAAGCGGGTGTTGATGGTGCGCTGAGTGAAAACTATGCGGCTTACTGGGCTTCATTACAGCAAGCAAATCTCAAGGAAATGGGGGTTACTGTGCCGGTATTTTTTGGCAGTATCCGAAATATTGTTACTTGGAAAGGATTGAGTGCTAGTGTTAATGTGGTTTATAAAACTGGCTATCAGTTTAGAAGAAGTAGTATCAACTATTCCAATCTGATTAATTATGGCGGGGGGCATCGGGATTATGAAGCAAGATGGAAATCTCCTGGGGATGAATTACAGACTGCTGTTCCAGCAGTTACGCTTACTGCCAATACTACTCGTGATAATATTTATTTAAGTAATGAAAGGCTGATTGAAAACGGAGCGCATCTAAGGTTAAAAGACATTAATCTTAGTTACAAGCTCTCTGCTACTAAATTGGGACTAAGCAATGTATCGGTTTTCATGTATCTCAATAATGTTGGGATACTGTGGCGTGCCAATAAACAAGGCTTAGACCCTGATTTCCCGACCTCAGATTATCCTCAAGTCAGAACTTATTCTTTGGGATTTAAAATTGACATTTAAAACTTGAAAGCTTAAAAAAAATAACAACTTAACAACATGAAAAAGATATATTCAATCCTATATGGTCTAGGCTATTCTGTATGCTGTCTCTTGATGACTTCCTGCTATGGGGATTTCCTAGAAATTGAACCTAATCGTAAGCTGGCTGTGCCGACTACCTTAAAAGACTTAGATGCTTTAATGGACAATACTACTTTGCTCAATGCTAATGCTGTATTAATCATGGGTGAAATTGGGACGGATGATTATTATTTGAATGAAACAGATTGGAATTCACTGACCAACCCTTATCAAAAAAATGGCTATGTATGGGCTAAAGACATCTACGAAGGGCAGCAGTGTCCTGGATGGAATAATGCCTATCAGAAAATTCTCTATGCCAATGTTGTGTTGGAAAGCATTACTAAGCTTGAACGAAATCACAAAAATGAGGTGCAATGGAACAGGATAAAGGGAACTGCCTTGTTTTGGAGGGCATGGCAGTTTTTCCAATTGGCTCAGATTTTCTGTGACGATTATCAAAAGGAGACAGCTAATCAAAAAATGGGAATTCCGATTAGATTGTCTTCCGACATCAATCAGCTCAATGTAAGAGCGAGTATTGAAGATACTTACAGACAAATTGTACAGGATCTTACTGAATCTGTATCCTTGCTTCCTGCCATTCCTGAGGAGAAAACTCGTCCTTCTAAGCAAGCGGTGTATGCGCTACTGGCTAGAACTTATTTGCAAATGAAAGAATATGCACTGGCCAAAGAGCAGGCGGAAAAGTGTTTAGCTATCTCGGATGTATTAATATCCTATAGTGAGGTAAATAGTAATTTAAATTTCCCTTTTCCCCTGTATGCTCGTGGAAATACTGAGCAACCTTTGCTTGATGCCATGATTAGGACGCAGACATTTGCTTCTTTCCTGAAAATAGATACAACATTATTACGCTCCTACAAAGCTGGAGATTTAAGAGTTGCTACTTATTTTTCAGCATCAAATGGATACCATGTTTTTAAAGGTACCTACAATGGTTATGCCACCTACAATCCTTTTCCTGCCCTTGATGAGGTTTATCTCATTAGAGCAGAATGTAATGAGCGATTGGGGAATCATGATGATGCGCTGAAAGGTCTTAATAACTTACTAATTCATCGCTATCAAAAAGGGGCTTATCAAGCTAAAACGATGGAGAACACTAAAAATATCCTGACGGAAATTTTAAATGAAAGACGTAAGAGTCTAATATTTAGAGGAGTAAGATGGAGTGACCTAAGAAGGTTAAGAACAGAAGCTGCTTATGCAAAAACGATTGTTAGAGTACTCGGTAATAAAAGATATGAATTATCCCCTGAGCAAGAGCATTTATATACATGGCCTATCCCTGACAATGTGATTAATCTGGGCGGTATTACTCAGAATGCTAGATAAATGTAATATCCGGTGCTTCAATTTTAGAAGCACCGGATATTTTTTAGTCGAACCCCATGATTGTACTTATCTAATATTTTAACAATATTCCCTAGCGGTAGATTTACTTGCTTTATCATTTTCTCTATGCTATGAATATGCGAAAGTTTTAAAAGTTGATTGAGGTTATTAGCAATACCTATCAATTGTTTTTTAGCGTTTTGCTCTTCTTCGGTAAATACACTTTGAACCTTCCACTTGAGTATAATCTAACGAATGTAGGCTACTCTTGATATTTTTAAGCCTTTTCTTTTTGTTTAATCTCTTCAAATTATGTCTAGGTGAACCTAGCTGGAATAACACCTGCTAAGGCGTCTTCTAATCTAAATCGTCCTGATTGTTATGGCTTCTTTACTTCCATTGGTTTTGATATTTTAGGTTGATGTGTAAAATTATTCCTTCCTCAAAAAGTGCTTGCACGGTAGTTTATGTATACATAATCTCCATCTTGCTTCACTACTCAAGTAGTAAAAAAGTATTTAACCCTTTACTAAATCAATACTCCTATCTCAATTCCTTAATCTTATACTAATTTTATACTAATTATTCATTAATTTTATATTAACTATCTTTTTTACACTAATCTTATACTAATTTGACATAAATTTTACATTATGAATCTTTTTGCTCGAATTCGTATAAATATCATATAATCATCTCAATTTTAGGGGATAAAGCAGTTAAATTAGCTGTTAATTAAACAACTATCCAAGCCCTTTTTTCTAGCTTAGTAGCTACAAGGTTTACACATACCACCAACTATATTCTCTCAGTATTTACGCTATTCTTACTTCATTAAAACTCTTCTCCCTCCTACTTACTGATTGTTCCTTCCAAATGTTATTCTTTGATGTCTTAGGTATTTTCTGACTAAACATTCATTTTTTTTATGTAGAATATATGTTCTAACTTTACAGTTATGTTAAGCTTAGACGGCTGTATATTAGTACATAATATTTTGTATTTTTCCGATACTGCTAAAAAATATTAAAACATGTCGATACCCTTAAATATATCCACCATTCTACAAGGTAAAACAGTAGAATCAGAACGATTAGAATTTAAAAAAAGTTGGAATCCAACTGCTATCATGCGAACTGTTGGAGCATTTGCTAATGATTTTGAAAATTTAGGAAGTGGATATATTGTTGTAGGTATCGAAGAAGAAAACGGTATGCCCAAGCGTCCAGTTTATGGTTTTCCAACAGAGGACTTCGACAAAGTGCAAAAGCAAATGCTTGGTTTTTGTAATTTAATTCGTCCTGCCTATTTCCCTAAATTATCACTTGAAGAAATTGATGGAAAACATGTATTACTAATTTGGGTGAATGCTGGTAGTAATCGTCCTTATGAAGTACCCAAAGATGTACTTAGTAATCAAAAAGAATACGCTTTTTTCATTCGTCGGTTTTCAAGTACAGTGCAAGCCAATACTGATGAACGCAGAGAGCTAATCAATTTAACAGCTAACATTCCTTTTGACGATAGAGTAAACCACAGAGCAAGTATCGCTGATATTTCCTCTATTTTGATACAACAGCACCTCAACGGTATTAATAGTCGGCTTTACGAAGAATCGTTTAGGATTTCACATTTAGAACTATGTCGTCAAATGAATTTGGTTGAAGGATCAGACGAGTACGTGTTGCCAAAAAATGTAGCTTTAATGATGTTTAATCCGCATCCTGAGAAATTCTTTCCAGCTACTACTATTAATCTTACTGAATTCCCTAATGGTTTAGCGGGTGAAAGCTTCATTGAAAAGAATTTTGATGGGCCTATTCAACAGCAATTAGTTGATGTATCAAATTACATCAAAAATCAGGTTATCAAATCAAAAACGGTAAAGATAAAGGGAGAAGCCATCGCAAAATCTTTTCATAATTATCCATTTGCTGCGATAGAAGAAGCTTTAGCTAATGCTGTTTATCATAAAAATTATGAGATTAGAGAACCCATAGAAATACGAATTCTTCCTGACTGCCTTGAAATTATTAGTTATGGAGGCACTGACCCATCTATTCGTAAAGATGATCTTAATAATGGCGTTATTCGTGCAAGACGCTACAGAAATAGGCGTATTGGCGAATACTTAAAAGAACTTCGACTAACAGAAGGTAAAGGTACAGGGATTCCAACTATTAGAAAGGCACTTGAAAACAATGGTTCACAACCTGCTTACTTTGATACAGATGGAGTAGATAGACGTTTTTTTATCGTTACTATTCCTGTTCATCCAGATTTTATTCCTTTAACAACAGTCCAAAGTAACCAAGATAAGCCAGAAAGTAACCAAGATGTTCAGAAAAGTAACCAAGATGTTCAGAAAAAGGAAGTTCAAGAATATACTCTTCAAAGGCTAGATAATGAGTTATTTATGCCAGAGCAAACTATCAAAAAATCAGTATTGATACGAATGCTAGAGGTATTGAAATATTGTGTTATAGCGAAATCGAAGGTAGAAATTCTACAACATATTTCCCTAAGTAAACAATCGAAGAATTTTCATCAATACTTGGAACCAATGATAAGTAAAGGACTTATTGAACGAACACAACCTGACAAGCCAACAAGTAAACATCAAAAGTATTTTACCACATCAAAAGGTAAAAGTTTATTTATCAATAATCACAATGTTTGAAGTTACTATGTAAATTGTATTCTATTTTACATAGTAACTTATCTTTGTATTTACTCCCTCCTATTTGGCTCATTTTATAAAGCTGTCCAAAATCTAACTACGAGAAAAACCCCGTCAGCATTTATTTTAATTATTTACATTTAAAAAAAATAAAAACCTAACTAATATTAGTAGTTATACTATTATTAATACTATTATACTATTGTATAAATTTTTACTCGTAAGTTATTGTAATTCAGTATATTGTGAACTCTAACTACGAGAAAAACCCCGTCTAACTACGAGAAAAACCCCGTTAACTACGAGAAAAACCCCGTCTAACTACGAGAAAAACCCCGTCAATTACGAGGAAAACCCCGTCAACTACGAGGAAAACCCCGTCAACTACGAGGAAAACCCCGTCAGTTTTTAAATGCTTAATTTTCAAAGGTCATAGATGATTGTTTTTGGTATTTCTAGTGATTGTATTCGTATGAACTACGAGGAAAACCCCGTCAATAAAATATATAATATTTTATTGCGAGTAGATTTGTGTTTTCTCGTAATAAAATATTATTTTTGAACCTATGAGACAGCAAAAGAAACCTACAATTCTAGAATCAGATATAACAGTTGCGCAACACAATGAGTTAGTAAAAGCCAGATTCAATATGTCGTTGATGGAAACTCGCCTATTCATTGCTTTATTAGGTCGCATCAATAAAGGCGACACAGATTTTTCTTTATGCAGAATTCCTATTTCAGAAGTTTCCTCCAATGTTGATGGAGGAAAAGCATATCAAGATGTTAAAGAAGCTGTCATTAAACTATCAAGTAAAGTTATTACAGTTGAGACTGTTGACCATAATGGCAAACGTGAAATTATCAGTGACCCGCTGATGGCTACTTGTCGTTATAAAGATGGCTCTGGTTTTATTGTTGCTCAGTTAAATAGCTTTGTAAAGCCCTATCTTTTACAATTGAAAGGAAACTTTACTGTTGCAGAAATCAAAGTACTTCTTCAATTGCGTAGTTATTATTCATATCGAATTTACTGGTTACTGAAGTCATTTTCTTATAATTCAAATACCTTTAGCTTAAAGGTTGATGATTTGAAAACAATGATGGGCATTGAAGGACAGTATCCTAATTTTTATGATTTTAAAAAATGGGTATTACTGGTTTCGCAGCGTGAGTTAACCCAAACAGATATGGCTTTTTCTTTTAACGAAATCAAGGAAGGGCGATCGGTAAAACAAGTGGAGTTTGTCATCAACAGGCAACTTTCGTTACCAATGGAAGAAGAGTTGAATTTACCGAATCATCTTCAGAGTTTGCTATCTGAAATTGGTGTGAGTCTAAATTCTATGCAAGAAATTAGCGAAATGCTCAATAGTGGAAAAATAGATGAAGATTACATTTATTATGTTATTAAAGAATTAAAAGATAAAAAATCTAAAGGAAGTATTAAGTCGCTTTCAGGTGCTATTTACTCTGCCATTACTAAACAACATTTAATGGAAACATATATTAGCCAGAAAAATGATAAAATATATAAGCAACCAATTTCAACAAAAAGTAAAGAAACCAGCCAGCCAGTTGTTAAATTAAAGGTAAAAGAGCAGGAAGAAGGATTTATGGCAATGTTAAAAAGGGGAGTAGCACCAGCAGAAGATTTTGATACTTATGTGGCTACTTTATTGGTAGAAGGGTTTAGATTAGAACTTGTAAATGGTGAGGAGTATTTAATTAAATAAAGACTAGTATAAAAATTATATGAAAGTATTTTCAATTACCAATAATAAAGGCGGAACAGGGAAGACCACCACCACGCTGAATTTAGGGGCAGCTTTGGCTCATAAAGGCTTCAAGGTGCTCTTGATTGACCTAGATGCACAATGCAACCTTAGTATTGCCTTAGGAGTCAAGAATAACGCTAATCACATAGGGGAATTACTAGTAGGAGAGTCAACGTTTGAACAAACCTTGATTAAAAAAGATAAGATGGATATTTTACCATCGAGTAGATTACTTTTGAGTTTTGAGTATAGAATTAATATGGAACCAGACTCTGGTTATTTTTTACAAGAACAACTTGAAGGAAAAGATTATGATTACGTTTTGATTGACTGTCCACCAAGTTTGGGTTCTTTGACAGTAAATGCACTTGTGGCAAGTGATTATTTTATTGTACCCATTCAAGGAGAAAACTTTGCTTATGTTGGTTTAGATGAAATTTTGCAATTATGTGCTAAAATCAGAAAGCGAATGAACCCAAATATTCAATTAGGTGGAATTCTGTTGAATAAATTTGATATGCGAACAAAATTCAGTCAGATGATTTACACAAAATTGTCGGAAAATTCCGACATTAAACTTTATAAATCTAACATTCGTCAAGATGTATCTTTGATGGAATGTACAGCATTTGCCCAAAGTATCTTCGAATATGCACCTGAATCAAGAGGAGCGAGTGATTATATGGTACTTTGTGAAGAAGTACTCAATCAATAGGAGGGAAGCTTTCTGTGAAAATAAAAGAGGTAGAAATTTTAGTAGTTTAATTGAGCATAAAAATGGCAAAGAAAAGCTTTAGTAATGATTTATTAAGAGATTTGCATAGCGAATCACTGTTAACAGATATTGTCCCGCAGGTAGAAGAAACGACAACTCTTTCAGCTTTGAACATAATTGAACTAGATAGATTGTCATTGTGTGAGTCGGTTATAGAGAAAGGTTTAAATACCTTTGTTGAGGTTGGAAATGCTCTTTTTGAAATTAGAAATAATAAATTATACAGAGATAAATTCACAACATTTGAAGGCTATTGCCGAGATAGATGGAATCTAAAAAGACAAAGAGCCTATGAATTAATGGATGCAGCAGCTGTCGTAAATACTTTGTCGGAAATTTCCGACAAAAATGAGCAAGATAGTCAAGTGTCAATTATTGTTCCTACAAAAGAATCTCATGCTGCCGCTTTGAGTAAAGTTCCAGAAGAATTTAGAAGTGAAGTGTGGGAAAAAGCATTAGAAAAAAATCAATCATCTGGAAAAGTTATTACTGCAAAGATGATTGATAATATTGCAAAGGGACTAGAAAATAATGTCATAGAGGTATCGCCTGAAATAGTGGAGAGAAAAGGTTTAGTAAAACAAATACGAGAGAAAGTAAAGAAAGCCAAACTAGACCAAATTTTAGTTGAAATCAAAGGAGATTTTTTGATAGAAAACGATTTAGTTTCGGTTTGGCAATCACTAAATCAAGATTCTTCTGAAATTACTGAAACATACAAAGCATATATTTCTTTGGGACAGGCCGAGGAGTTGGGTTTGATACGTAAGGCTTGATAAATGTTTTAGAGTTCTCCATATAAGAATAAGGTTTTATACAATATTATGTGTTGTTGTAGAGAGATATGTCTAATCTTAGGTTATTTAGCAGTATGCTCAAATTTATACAGGTATTTTACATATAGTTTTTTTTTTTCAATAGCACGAGAAATAGGCTTAACTGTCTGTTAAACAAATGTGTACAAATGTAAACATGAGTGTGTACGGCCTTGTAAACGCTTGTACACAAAAAAAAAGAAAAAATAACGTTTTGCACTGTACACAAAAAACGTTATTTTTTACTCTTTAAATATTCTGCTTTTGAATGTAATAAGGAAGTTAGAGATAATTTATCAATCAGTTTGATGAAAGATTATTTTCCGCATGTTTTTGTAATAAAGAAGGTGTTTTTGGATACTAACCGTAATCTTATTATCAAATTAGTTTAAAAAGTGATAATCGTCATTTTTGTCCATCTTCACTATGTTCGATAGTGAAGATGGAGATTATGTATATATAAATAGGCGTGCAGGCACTTTTATATTGTTTTGAACTAATGGCTATTAAGTTTAAATTTATCTATAAAATATTTTACTTTTTTAAGGATGCTCAAAACGATATTCTATATCTTTGTTTTTATGTATTAATTTTTGCACTAAAACCTTATATTTCCATTTAATAATTCTATTCAAATAATGAATAATGTTAATTCTTCTCCTAATTTAATAATAGCACTAGAAGATAAACTCACGGCTGAGTTTATAGCATCGTTTAAATATGAATCAAATGTTTTTTTTGATGTATCCCACTTTTCAAGTAAAGGGAAAGTACTTTTAAGTGATTTATTAAATTATAAACCAGATTTTTTACTAACCGATCCAATTACTTTCGCTAGTGTTGAAAATATTTTATCTGATTTTCTTAAAAGTAATAACCTAGCTACAAGAGTAATACTTTACGCAAGAAATTATCTTGTTATTCGTAATTTTCCTGACAAATCATTGTTAAAAATTACTAGTGTTATTTATCATGGAGTAAGTAAAAATGAGTTCATACTTTATCTGCAACTTATATTCATGAGAAAGGAAGTCACATATCAAAATAATTCAATTAATCAGCTTTATGAGAATATTTCAGGGGATATGTTTAGAAAAGATGAAGAAATAAATTTACTTACAGATAGAGAGATAGATATTTGGACTTTATTGTTAGAAGCTAAGTCAGAATTTGAAATTGCTAATAAACTTCATATCAGCGTTTTCACAGTCCGAAAGCATAAGAGCAATATATCCCTAAAATTAGGGATTAAGAATAAGCGAAGACTTACATCCTTTGCACATGATTATATACGATTTAGAAGTGTTTAGGCTTTTCTAGTAGGATATTTTGCCTGAATCTAATTAATTTTTTGAATAAAATAAATTAGATTCAGATGTTCCGTAGCGTTTAGCAATTAATTTTTTAGTTGAACCATTTTTGAGCAAAGCTTCATTTCAACTTTATGCTTATCAAGTCTCTTTCAATTTCTGCTACCATTGCAAAAACCATTGCGATTCACCTTTACGATGTACATTTTAATGCCTTTTTGAGTCACAATAGCAATAATCTACATACACTCAAGCATAATCATTCCCAAACGAGAAAACTCACTTAGTAATACTGTATCTCCTTGAGAAAGTTGGTTGATAATTTCTCCTATTTTTCTTTCCCTCCAATTTACTCTTCCCGACACTTTCTCTTCAACGAATTCAACTTTACCCAAATTTTTGTTATTAGCTAAAAGTAAAATTTGAGCTTTGTTTTTTCAAGGTCTTGGTCAATGGTTGATACCCTTAAATATGGAGTGTTTATTGCCATCACTTAATCTATTCGATGAATAGGCATTAATATTAATTTTTTGAAATAAAATGTTTAATAATAGCAATATATGTCGAATAATTCAGCATTTGAAAATTAGCATTTTTATATGAGGGAAAGTTTACTCTTATAAGCAAAAGGGAAAAAAATTAGATAGTTTGACAAAAGTAATTAGGAATTAACAATAAGCTTGTACAGATTTTCTTTGCCTATGATGAATAGTTATATTAGGAGTTTCACGTATATTAAATAACGTTATACTCTAAATGTAGTATACAAATAATGCTTTTGTGTTATTTACTTCCCTGGTTTATTAAGTTAGTTTTGTGAAGAGAATTTTCTTGCTACAAAATTATAATCTCCATGAAATTAAAGTACTTCTACTTGGTGTTAAGTCTTTTCTTAACAATTTTTTCTAAAGAGTCCCTTGCTCAGTTCGAGCAAACCACAATTACTGAATATGAAAATAAATATTTTCAGGTAAAAAAGACAAGAACACAGAATAGTGATGGTAGTTGGAATTCAACTAGTTATAAATATGCTTTTAACTATCCTAGTTCTAACAGTACTATACATACTAGGATGGTGGAACACAACATGGTTTCAAAGGTAATAGAAGAGGTTGTGAGCCTTGAGTGGTATGATAATGGTGTTTTAGATAATAGTAAGACGGAAACATTATTTACGACTCTGACTACCTATACCGATACACTAAATGCAGAAACTAATCCTTCAGGGTTAGTAGTACCTACTAAAATAGAGAGAAAAATTGGAAGTGGAGTTTTTCAACCGATAGTAACGTTTTTAAAGTATGATGGACAAGGGAACTTAACAGAATACAAAGCTAAGGATGGTCTAACAAATAAATATAGCTATTATACTAGTAGCGGAAAAGCTAATCTTGTTGAGTATCATAAGAATAATGCTGATCAAGAGACTCAATATGACTATTATCCATTAGTGGGTCTAAAGTCAGTAAAAGATATAAATAAGAATACGTCTAATTACACCTATGACAGCTTTAATCGCTTAAAAAGTGTGAGTGATCATGTAGGTGCATTAAAAGAATACTCTTACCACTATGCTGATCAGGATATTGAAAACCCTCTTGAATCTTTTACTGTAACAACAGCTGATTGTCGAAGCTGTGGAACCAATTTAGATTTAAATCAATCTAACTGGAATCCTAGCAAGGATGCATCAACATTTAGTGTAATTGTAAGCTCCAATATATCTTGGACAGCAAGTAGTAATGCTAGTTGGTTAACAGTAAGTCCAGGTGCTGGCACCAATAATGGTACGCTTACCTTAACAGCAATAGCAAACAGTGGAACTAGTAGAACAGGAACTATTACTGTAAGTGGAGAAGGATTGACTAAAACTGTTACTGTTACCCAGTCTGGCACAACAGCAAGTGTTTGTCCAGTAGATGAAGTAGTTGTTGGCAAGCAAGGAGATGCAGATGTAGTAATCAAGCATTTTGACAACTATTATATATTATGTACTAAATCAGTAAGTGGTACTGGTGTTATACGATATGTACCTAGAGGGAAGAATTATTGGACTTGGAGTGGTTTTGTCAAGAATAGTAATGTAGAGCAATATCAGTCTTGTATTAACGTGAATGATTCAGATTGGTGGGGTTTAGCTAATCCCTTACCTAGTGGTTATGTACCAACGGGTTGGTCGAGTAGCACTTTTAATGACACAGAAGGCAATCCAATATTTTATTTTTACCAGAATACAGTCCCACCAACCCTAAGTTTATCATCACCAACCTGGAGTCCAAGTGCTTCTAGTGGTAGTACAACAGTGAGTGTAAATTCGAATGTATCTTGGACAGCGAGTAGTAATGAAGGTTGGTTAAGTGTTAGTCCTACATCTGGAAGTAATAATGTAACACTTACTTTAACTGCAACAGCTAACAGTGGTTCTAGTAGAACAGGCACAATAACAGTAACTGGTGGTGGTGGTTTAACACAAACTGTTACTGTAAACCAAGCAGCTGGTGTTTCTGGCGGAGTAAATGTAGTAAGTAATGGTAATTGTTATACGATTAAGAGTAAACAGACTAATAATTACATGCAGTTGATGGGAGATGGGACAATCCAACAGCAAGTAGCTAATAACCAGAGTACGCAGATTTGGAAAGCTGTTTCTTCTGGGAGTTCATATCAGTTTGTATCACAGTCAAATCAACAATATTTAAAGGTTGATAATTATAATGATGGTACTTTGGTGACATCAGGAACAACGGGTTATAATCTTTGGAATTTAGTTAATACAGCTGGTTCTTATCAAGTTTCATCGCCTACAAGCTATACTTGGGATATGGCAGGAGGTGGTAGTTTACCTCATTTACAGTTGTGGGGGAGAAGTGACCATGGTTTTTCTGATTTTAGATTATGGATATTTACTCAAGCAACCTGTAGTGTAACAGTTCCTCCAAGTTTGACAGTTTCTCCTAATAGCTGGAGTGCAGGAGCTTCCAGTGGTAGTACAACAGTGAGTGTAAATTCGAATGTATCTTGGACAGCGAGTAGTAATGAAGGTTGGTTAAGTGTTAGTCCTACATCTGGAAGTAATAATGTAACACTTACTTTAACTGCAACAGCTAACAGTGGTTCTAGTAGAACAGGCACAATAACAGTAACTGGTGGTGGTGGTTTAACACAAACTGTTACTGTAAACCAAGCAGCTGGTGTTTCTGGCGGAGTAAATGTAGTAAGTAATGGTAATTGTTATACGATTAAGAGTAAACAGACTAATAATTACATGCAGTTGATGGGAGATGGGACAATCCAACAGCAAGTAGCTAATAATCAGAGTACCCAGATTTGGAAAGCTGTTTCTTCTGGAAGTTCATATCAATTTGTATCACAGTCAAATCAACAATATTTAAAGGTTGATAATTATAATGATGGTACTTTGGTGACATCAGGAACAACAGGTTATAATCTTTGGAATTTAGTTAATACAGCTGGTTCTTATCAAGTTTCATCGCCTACAAGCTATACTTGGGATATGGCAGGAAGTGGTAGTTTGCCTCATTTACAGTTGTGGGGGAGAAGTGAACATGGTTTTTCTGATTTTAGATTGTGGATATTCACTCAGGCAACTTGTACAGCAACCTGTACCTCGCCTGTACCAACACTTACAGCCAGTCCAACAACAATAAGTTCAGGTCAAAATTCTACTTTGACAGCGAGTGGTTGCAGTGGCACAGTTAATTGGTCTGGTGGTGGTACAGGCTTAACAAAAGTAGTAAATAGTGCTGGAACATATACTGCAACCTGTACAAATGCAGGCTGTAGTGTAAGCCAATCAGGTTCTGTGATTGTTTCTAATGTTCCATGTCCTACTATAACTTGGTCAACTTCAAATAGTGTTTCCACCTGTAATGGTACAGCAACTTTCACCCTCAGAGTTTCTGGGCTTTCTTCTGGACAGGTAGCAGAATTTTCAACTGATGGCACTAACTTCCAAACTTCTAATTTTGATAATGGTTCAGGTTTTATCTTTAGTCGTAGTACTATTAATAGTTGTGTTGGTTTTTGGGCAAGAGTTAAAAACTGCACCGATGCGAGTAAAACAATATGGGGATGTATAATGGGTAATGGTAATCCGTGTGCTGCAAGAGTATCTGTAGGTAATGATGTTTTTGAAAAACAAGAAGAGGTAAAAGAGGATGTATTGGTCGTTTCGCCAAACCCAACGGAAGGGAATGTAAAGGCAAGCTTTCATCTACGAGAAGCCCAAGCAGTACGCTTATCTGTGATAGATACACAGGGTCGTACGATTAGTATCTATGACAAGGATGCAGATGCAGGAACAAACAGCATTGACCTTGATTTACAACAACAGGCTTCTGGGACTTATATTATTCAATTACAATTAAAGAATAAGCAGTTAGTCAGTAAAGTCGTCAAGCAATAAGGAAGGGTTATCGTTCCACTCAACTTATAGCCTTCTGTATTTTAAGTTATGTATCATTTATTAGGACTATCCAATCCTAATAAATGATACTAGCAATAAACTTTCTAAAAATATTCTAAAAGCATCAATGTTCATGTTCTATCAACAATATTTTTATCGTACATTCAAGCGTTTACCGCTGTTCCTTATCAGTTTTCTAGGATTTTTCTTTCAAGCAAAATCACAAACCACAGCAAATGCCAAGGACAAAAACTTTGTTCGAGAAAGTAGTTTTCAGAAGTCTGGAACAGTCGACTATAGTGATCCTAGCCAAGTACAACATAAGATTACTTATTTTGATGGTCTAGGTCGTCCTATTCAAACAGTTTTACCTGGACAAGGAGCTACTGGACAAGATATTATTACAGCAACGGAATACGATGCTTATGGAAGACCATCCAAAAGTTATTTGCCTTATCCCAAGGCATCTGGAACAGGTGATTTAGATACAAACTTCAGTAATAATGCTACCTCATTTTATGGTGGAGATATTCGTCCTTTTTCAGAGAGTGTTTATGAGAATTCTCCGTTAAACCGAGTTGTTAAACAAGCTGGAGCAGGTAGTGCTTGGGAATTTGATTCTTCTCCAACTTCATTTAGTGATAGAACTGTTAAAGTAAAGACTTTTGCCAATGTTGCTAATGATGTAATAATTTTTAAGGTAAGTAACATAGATGGAACAGGTGGTAGCTTTGGGGCAAGTAGTACTCCTGCTACCACTAATGCTGGGGGCTTTACCAAGGGTGTTTTTTATGAAGCTAATACATTACTGGTTACCGAGACATTGGATGAAAATAATACGACTGGAACAGGTGGTAATCGAATAAGAGAATATAAAGACCGCTCAGGGAAAGTGATATTAAAGCGTAGCTATGATGGTAGCAATACCTTAGATACCTATTATGTTTATGATATTTATGGTCAACTCAGAGGGGTATTTCCCCCTAAATTAAGTCTGCTATTAAATAGTGCTGAATCAGCTGATAAATTAGTGACGGCATTAAATCAGTTAGGCTTTATCTATTGCTATGATAATCAAGGTAGAGTAGTCAAGAAAAAAGTACCTGATACTGGTTGGGTAAGTATGACTTATACCGATACCGATTTATTAGCAACTCAAACCGATGCGAATGGAACAGTTACTTACTATAGTTATGATAACCTTAACCGAATAAAAGAGACTGGAGTTAAGATTAATAATATTGAACAGTGGTTGGTTATAAATCATTATGATGGTGTTCGCCCTACAGAGGTAAATAATACTCCTTATAGCAATGTAGATTTAAACGTAAAAAAAGGACTTTTAACAGGAAGTAGCAGACGAATATTAAAAACCGATGGTAGTATAGAAACAACTGAAACGTTAGTATTAAAGAGTTCGATTTATTATGACAGCCGTGGTAGAGTTGTCCTCTCTTTTAAAGAAAGCTATGATGGCACAAATATTATTTCAGAGACTAGCTATCTAAAGTTACATTATACAGGTAGAGTAGAAGAAAGTACGACTGAACAGAAAGTCTCATCGTCATTAACTATCAAAACATTAGAAATTTATAGCTATGATCATGTAGGTCGTTTGAAGAGTACTTGTCAAACTTTAAGTGAGCTTAATGGTAGTGGTGCGGTAACTTATACAGAAGCTCCACGATTATTGCAGTGCCAGTCTTATGATGGCATTGGGCGATTGACGACTAAAAAACTAGGTAAATTCCCAACGGCCACTTTAGCGACATTAACAGATAAGGCATTTACTGAAGTGTTGACTTATCAATATAATTTACGAGGATGGCTAGAGAATATTACTGGCTATAAGAAGCCTAATGCTAGTAGTCATACGGAAGGTGGTGTAAAGAATTTTGACTTTAGCTTGAGATATACTATTGCAAATCCTGATATTGATAATCCCTCGAATAACCCTAATAACCAATATAATGGTAACATTAGTAGATCTATTTGGAATGATAATGTTAGTACTAATACCAGTGATTTTACTTATGATGGTTTAAACCGTTTGACAAGCTCGACAGGTAACCAAAGTGAGGTATTGACTTATGATGTGAATGGTAATATCAAGACCTTGAAAAGGAATATTAATAATACCTTAGTAGATGATTTAACTTATAAATATGTTGAAGATAATACGCCTGATAATACTAACCGCTTGTTGAAGGTGAGTGATGCTACCAATAGTACGGTGGGATATAAAAATAGTAACTCAAGTAATGATTTTGTTTATGATAACAATGGTAATTTAACCAATGATGCAGACAAGGGCATTGGGATTAACTACAATGTACTTAACTTAGTACGCAAGGTAACAGGGTTTGGGACAAATCCTATTGCCCCCCAAAGTTATTTATATGATGGCAGTGGAGCGAAATTAGCCCAGTACAACGGAACAAGTTGGAAGGCATACTTAGGTGCAGGTGAATATGTAGGCGGTAAATTATACCGCATGGCAACCTCAGAGGGTTATATTATTGAAAACCCTAATTATGTACCGGGCAGTACTGTAGGCAAGTATAATTACTTTTACAGTTTAAAAGACCATTTAGGGAATGTAAGAGCGGTAGTGGTAGATGATGCCAATGCAACACAAGTACAAACCAATGATTATACAGCTTTTGGAGTAGCGGTAAGTACAGACCTCAGCAAAAATAAATATCTTTACAATGGTAAGGAGTTACAAAATGGTACTAATTGGTTGGATTATGGGGCTAGAATGTATCAGCCTGAATTGGGGAGATGGATGGGGGTCGACCCAATGGCGGAGAAGTATAGAAGTTGGGCTCCTTACAATTATACCATAAACAATCCTATAAAATACATTGATCCCGATGGAAAAGATATTATAAATATTACAGGGGGGGTGAGGTTTACTGGACAGGATGCTCAAATTGCTTTTGGAGCAATTCAACAACAGGCAAGATCTTCAGAAGGTCTAAATTTGAATAAAATCCATTTTGTTTACGAAAGTGCTACGCCTAATATTTACAGCCATACTTTAAACTCTTTTAGAAAGGGAAAACCTGATATACTTCATTATGATTCCGATAAGTCTCGGCAATTCCAAAGAAGGAAAGAATCTACTGGAGCACTTCCAACAAAATCGGGAATGCACAAAGATGAATATCCTTATGCCTCTACTTTTGAAGGAGGGAAAGATGCTGATGTTGCTTATGTTCCTGCTGCAGAAAATTACTCTCAAGGAGGAAGCTTAGGAGCTTTATATAGGACAATGAAGCAAGGAGAAGCCTTTATGGTAATCCCTGTACCAAAAGATAGAGAGCCTGAAGGTTTAAAAGCACTGGTGCCACAGAAAGTTCCGACTGCAGTCGGAACAGGAGTTGTAGCTGGTGTTTTATTGTGGGAATTTGTGAAATGGGGAGGTGCAATTATATTGGCACCAGAAACTGGAGGGGCTTCTATTCCGGCAGCTATGGCTTTACCATAATCATAAATTAACAATACAAACAAATGAAAAATATAACTTGGTTTGTAGTTTTAATAATGGTTATTGGCTACAATCCTGTAAAAACAAGAATAATGAAAATTTATAATTTTAGATTTTATACTGATTATCATCAGTTTTTTATTGAGGACGGGAGTAATGAGGGTAAAGGAAGTTCAGCTTCTAGCAATTTTTGGAATGAAATATCTTTTAAGGAAAGATTAGCCTTAACAAATGGAATTATTGGTGTTGGAGTAGAAAGTTATGGAAATGATATCAAAGGCGAGATAGAAATATTAGAAAAACCTAATGAAAATATAGATTATAGTAAGTATGACCATATTGTAGAGGGGGGGGTCAACATCCAATCCGGAGAATTACAAATATTAAATTGTCCTGACAGTCATTTAGAGTTATCTTTAAAAATAGCTCCTGGCAAATACAGAGTTCGAGTCTATTCTTCCAATTTGGCAAGTGTAAAAGAACCTGATTTAGCCAATGATACTGATAATGATTATTATCGTATAGAATTATGGAGAAGTGAAGAAATGGAAAGGAAAGTATTAAAGCAGTATGAAAGATAATATTGAATAAAGCCCCAGCTCGGCGTAGTGTTTTACTACGTCGTAGCGTTCGCCAATCTCATGATTGGCAAAATGCGACAGCATTTTATAAAGTGTTGGATAGGAGAAAGTCACCTCTGCTCCATGAAGTTTATAAATCTGTTGTATAAAAGTATTTAGATTAAAAGATAAAATTGTGTTTTAGCGTGTATGATCATTTCAGATACTGTTGTTTACCCATTATGCAACAGTCTAAAAAGCAGACACATTAATTTTAAAATCCCTATAACATTATTAATGTTATTTTATTGGAATTGTTCTTTGTTACATTTTATTTTTTAGCAAAAAAATATATTATATATGAAAAAGATAGTTTTTTCATTCACATTTTTAGTAAGCTGTATTAGTGTATTGGCTCAAGAAAAAATATATGTACTCTGCTGTATGTAGGTTAGACTACAAGTTCAAACACAAAAGAGTATATACTAGAAGTTACAAATGAGGAACGATATAAGTTGTTTCACAGATAATTTTTACTACATAAGTTAGATGATATTTTTATTATTTTACAATCTATTTTGATAGATAGATTGTGAATTTTTAATCCAACTATTGGGAAACAATTACTTTAGATATAAGCAAGTAGGTATTACAATAATAAACTAAAAGCATAGGAAAAAATAAAATATTAAAATTAATTTATACAAATAATAATGAAAAAAATAGTCTTATCACTTCTTGCTTTCTTTTTTGTCCACTTTGGATTTGGACAACTTAGTGCTAACATTGATTTACCCAAGATTATCCCACCTACTCCAATTTCAATGGAATTTCAACGATTTTTAGGATATTCAGCAAATGGTTCAACAGGAACTGTTGATATTTCAATACCTCTTTTATCTATTGATAATAAGGATGTTAAATTACCTTTTTTTTTAAAATATAATTCTTCAGGAATTAAGGTGGATCAACCTTCTGGGATTGTTGGGTATGGATGGTCTTTATTTCCAGGTTTAAAAATAACGAGAACAATTATTGGAAAAAAAGATGAACACTATCTAACTAATAATATTCAAACACAAAATGATGATGTTAAATATCTAGTAAAAATAGCACTACCATCTTCAGATGTAGATGGAGGTAATATGTCTGAAAAATATGATGGACAATTTGATATTTTCACTTTTCATCTTCCTGAAAAAAATGGCACTTTCATGTTAAAAGTTGTTAACAATGAATTTAAAGCTATTTCTTTGTCTGGTGATCCGATTAATATTAGTCCAATTGTATCTGGGACATTGCCTTATGCTAATATTGTTGGGTTTATAATTAGAGATGAATCAGGAAATATATACTCATATGGAGTAGATAATCAAACTACGAATAATGTAGAATATATTGAACGTTCCGGAAATGGAGATGAGGTTGGTTGGAATTTAAAAGAAGTTAAGAATTATAAAGGACTAAATAAGATAACCTTTCACTATGTAACAGCTGCTGATGGGCGTTCAACATCCTTAGGAAGTATGAGCATATTGGATAAATGTAATGTGTCAGGAACTTCTGGTGGTTCTGTATATGATCAGATAGTTTCTATACTGGGTGTAAGCCCCAATAACTATATTATTTCTAATTATGCACCTAGTTATTATTCATCAGGAACGTCAAATACATTAAAAAGTGTGGATTTTGAAAATGGGAAATTAGAATTTGTATATACTACTAGTGGCTTATTAAAACTTCAAGATTTAAAGCTAACAGCATTGGGGGGGGATTTAGTCAAGCAAATTAATTTCACTTACATCGCATCTAACACACTACTGGAAAATATAACCATTAAAGATGTTAGTGGTAATATTTCAGAAAAATATAGTTTATCATATAATTCCACAAGATTTGATGATAATGCTATTTTTAATCAAGATTGGTGGGGATATTATAATAATAAAGGAAATATTGGCTCCTTAATTCCCAAAACAAATATGGTTATACATAATGGAACCCAACAAGTCGGCTATGCTGACAGAAGTATAGATGCTAATGCAATGAAAGCTAATATGCTTGAAAAAATAGTTTATCCAACAGGGGGGTCTTCTGAATTTGAATATGAGCCCAATCAATTTATTGAGCAGCCTAATTATGGAGCTGGACTACGAATTAAAACGATGAAGACTTATGACCCATCTAGTAATACAACAATTACCAAAAGTTATAAATATGGAATAAATGAGTCGGGATATGGCAAACTTAATTACAGTCCAACAATAGATACTTTTATAGATGAGAAATATTTGTTAGCAGGAGCAGATATCCATCGAGGATATTGTCGAAGAAGAACTCTTAGTCCTTATTCAAAATATCAGTATTTTAATTATGTTGAGCCTGTTTGGTATCCTGCTATGACTGAATATACAGATGGTGGAAAAACTGTCTATGAGTATGAATATGAACCTAGTTTAATACTTGAACAAAGCCCTCAAGCATTTACCACTTTATTTGAATTTTCGCATATTAGAGAAATACCTGTCTTAATGCAATCTTCAGTATTCACAAGTCCTTTATTAACACATGAGTATCGGTACAAGTTTGATAACTCTAATTATAGCTTAGTTCAAGATATAAAGTATGACTATACAACTGTAGGAGAAGAAAGGATAACTAATATGATAGTTGACCCTATTCTTTTTTTTGTCAACAATGGAACTCCTAGTAATATTGATTGGTATTATCCTAACTCAGGAGCTCTAAGCTTTTGGAGCGATATCTCATATCCGTTTGTAGTTTATAAATATGATTTATTAAAGGGGAAAAAAGTCCAAACAGGAATGCAGAAAAAAAGTTATTAGATATTTCCCCTGCAGGTTCATTGTTAAGCGAAGCGTCACTTGTACCTAAAATAGATTCAGTTTTTAACTGAACAAAAGTTTTGCTAGGTCATAGTATTCGCCAATATCACATCAACTAAGTTAGGTATTGAGAGCAATGATTTACTATCCATAAGGATTACAAGATAAGTTAAAACACATATTAAAAATGAATTACATAAGAAAAATCAACTTAATATTATGCTTTATATTGATATGCTTCTGTTCAACGCATGCACAATATAATAATATGATTCCCACATCACCTCAAGCAGCTAGTATTGGAAAGTTTGGAGAGATTCCTATTAATGAAGTCATCTTGACTTTTTTATTTTCTTAATAGCGATGATAATAAAAGCGATAAAATTAAATCCCATCCAACTTGATAGTGATGTATCGAATCGATTTAACAAAGACCTGTAACTATCTATTCATGCGTTAGTTCTTTCAATAGAATATAGAGTTCTTCGTCAATGATGCCAGACCAATTATCGTCAGTAGTGTTTCTTTTGTTAGGAACAATATTGGCGATAATTTGTTTTTGATGGTATAATTGATGTAAATTCTCTGTGTCGAAACCAGCATCAGCATTCATAAATAGTCCATCAACTGAAATAGTAGCATCCTCTAACATCGTGGTAAGTTCTTCAAAAGTCTGCTCAATGTTAAATAAATCATTGTGATTTCCAGAAACTGGTGTTGACATAGCTAATACAAGTCCTTGTTTATCAGTCAAATAAAGATCATTGGTTGTTTTGCGTTTCTTTCTGCCTTGATAAGCAACTTCTTCGCCACCACGAATACATGAGGCATGCCTTCCATCTAAATTTACCATTGAAAGGTCGAAAGAAGACTTATACTTTTTCAAAAGTTCTATCCAACATTTCTTCCAAATACCTTCCTTACACCAACGACGATAATGTCCAAAAACAGTTTTATAGTGAAGAACATGAGTACTGAATAAACTATCGACAGGTAATAAATGCCATTGAATGCCAGTCTTGAGTTTGTAAAGAATACAGTTAATGATTTCACAAGTCGGAGCTTGGGGCTTAAATCCTCGTTTTCTTACAGGTAAATGACAAATTATTTCTGATTCTATTATATCTTTGCTGAGTACGTAGTACATAAAAAGGTTGCTTTGGTATGGTTAGCAAAACAAATATCAGCAACCATTTTTTTTACTTTTAAGCAATTCTAGCAAAAAGTCAAGATGAATTCTGAGAATCCATAAAAATAATTAAAGCATATGTTACCTAAAAATACACTTAATATTTGAGTGTTCTTCCTGCAATCTGCGGAAAATCCACCTTTCAAACTAAAATATTAGTTGTTTTTTCGTAATGGTCTAAGTCCATTTGTTTCTTTTTCAAAAATTACATCAAAAGCATACTTCCTTAAGCGATTGTTATGTTCAAAAGGAGCAGGAGAAATATGCTCAAAATCATTCTCATCTACCCGAATTCCTTCATTTTGGAGTTTTTTTAGCACTTCTTGGATATAAACGGTATTCCAAACAATGACAATATTAGTCAGTAAATTAAGGCTTCGTGCCGTTATTTGTTGCTCCTGTTCTTGTCTTTTACGAATGAAGCCATCCCCTCCAAACCATAAATATACTCGCAATCCATGCAGTTGCTCACCTTTGTTGAGTTGGGCATTAATTTTCTTTCTTAAAGGTTGGCTCAGTAAATATTTACAGATAAAGGTGGTTTTGACTAACTGCCCATAAGATTGTAGGACATACATCAGATTATTTTGCTTTGGATAGGCTTGTAGTTTAGCAATAAGTGTAGGAGCAGTAACAGTACCCATCCTTAAGGAAGCAGCTACTCGTGTCATTTCGTCTTTGTGTTTTTTGAGATAATCCACATTAACCGTACCAGTGAATTTCAATGCTGGATAAGTAATTTGAGGAACTCCATTGCCAACTACTTTGTAAAGTCTTTGGCTTTTCAAGTCTTTGATTCTGGGATGAAAATGTTTTCCGACTAAATCAAAGAGAGCAAAATTCAAATCAGAGTAACCATGTGTGTCGGTCGTATGTTCATCAAGTTGCAAGTCTGTTTCATTCGCTAAAATTTCATTCAAGACATAGGTTGCATCCCCGTTCGTGGACACTAATAATTTGACTACCAAATTGAGAAAACTGGTCAGCTGTATGGGTATAAATTTGTACTCCTTGCCCATAACCAAAATATTTCGGTAGCGTTTTGGCATTGCGAATTTTGCCACTGGTAGGAAATCGTTGTCCATCAGAAGATGACAATGTACCACCGCCCCAATACCCACTAAGCCATTGTTTATTGTGGTAATTGACAAGTAAATTATTAGCTTTTTTGAGATTTTCATCAGCAAAATAATTATTAGCCACCCACCAAAGCTGCTGATAATCTAAATCAGAAGAACGATCGGACCGCCGATGCGGCCAAATCAGCCAATGAAAGATTACAAGCATTAGCAAACAAAGCTGCATATTTGAGGTTTTGGTGTTGTGGATTCCGTGCCGAATAAGCGTTTTCTAATTCTTTTGAATAGTTTATCCAGCTATCTACCTCCTGAATCATTTCCACTAACGAAACCTTTGGTAGTCTTGTATTAATTTGTTCTTGTAGCATTTTTGCCAATGGTGATATGTCATCAGCGCTCAAAGGCGAAACTTCCAATAAGTCATTTTCTATACGAATATCGTTAGCTTGAGTCAACTTTTCCGACAATTTTGGCAATAAATCAGCCAATTCTTTTACTTTTTCATCTATTTTTATAGTTAAATTAGGCAAATTCAACTCTTGGCAAATACGCTCTTGATGTATTTTCCAATAATTTTTCTCAAGTAAAAGACTTTCAAGATTGGCAAATTTGCGAGATAAATCTATGTAGACATCACCCGATTGAAGTCTATCTTTTAGTAATGAAAGTACACAAAGTTCATAGTTTTGTTGATGAACTATCCCACCTTGAAGAACAATTTTTTGCCAATTAGCACTCACAAAATTCATGGGGGTATCTTGGGGTATTTTTCTTTTCTTGCCTGTTTGCAGGTCTTTTACCAAAGTTAATGCTGAATCAAAATTATCTTTTGTAAAAGCTACTTTGAAATCAAACTTTGCCAACAAATTAGGTGTAAATTGCTTCATGGTTGGGTATGAATATCTCAAAAATGCCAGGTGAGAATACGTTTTTTGCTGTTTTTCTGTAAGCATTTGCAAGGCATCTTGAATCTGCATTTTAGGTACTTTTTCATAAATTTTTGGGCGTAAGTGTGGGTCGTCAATGCTTTCATCTACTACTATTTGGCTTGTTTGGGTTACAATTTTTATGGCTTTTTGTTGTGATTTTACATCTTCTAATAAACATATATCTAATGCTTTTTTAGCTTTGTTACTCATTTTTTGCCAATAATCAGCATACATCACTAAAATTAGATCACTAATGTCTAAGAAACTTTCCGCAAGAAAACAAATCAACATTGGATATAGTCTTATCTTTTTGAAACGTTTTAAATCGGTGTTATTTGTGGTGCGTACCGTATGGGCTAATCGCTTTCTTCTATTGTCAGAAAGTGATGCAAAATCCCAAGTTTTTACTCCCATATCAATTAAAAAATCAACTTTTTCAAACATAAAGTTAATTTCTTTAGCAGTATTTGAGTTTGGCATTGTGCAGAGCCAACGATGCTTTGTTATTCTTCTTGAAGCATCAACGTCCAATAAATTATCTAATTTCTTACTGAAATCTTCTTTCAACAGATTTGATAAGCGTTGATAGGTTTCTACTTCTAATTGTTCTCGGATTCCAGCCACTAAAGTTTCCAATGTACTAATGGAAGGGCGAAGTATTTTCGCTCGATGCAGTTTCTCACAAAGTATTGCTAATAAATATCTTTCGTTCTCATGCTCCATTCCTTGTTCGACAAGCCATTTTTCAAAGATCAGTTCATCCATCAAGGGCTGCCATTTACGAAAATTTAAGTGTTTGAGAATTCCCTGCAAGTGATTGCTCCGAACCTTATCCTATTTCCCATAATCAATCAAAGATTTATATTGTGTCTTGTTATAGAGTTGTTGAGCAACAAAATCAATGATTGCTACACCAACTTCAATATTCCAATTATTGGGGACATATCCTAAATATCGTAACAAGCATAATTGCACTCCTACCGATATACGGTTTAATTCTCCATTGAAAGAAACTAAAAATATCTTGTCGGTTTGATTCAAATAAAAATGCTGCCGCATTTCTACTTCGCCTATTATGGGAATTTGTTCGTAATGCTTTCGTTCTTGATTGTTTAAAAATGTTACAGGCATATTTGATAAATTAAGTTAAAACAGACAGTCCAAAAAGTTGTAGCTTTCTGAACCATCTATTTTTAATCGAATAACTCTAACATTTCTTTTAAAAATATAGTCCAAAAAGTAGGTTCAATAAAAATCAAACATTTATATTTGTGAAACTAACTTTTTGATACTTTATGAATAAAGTTTTCGGCTACGCACGTGTTTCGACAATCGACCAAAACCTTGATACACAAATTGAAGCCTTAGAAAAATTTGGCTGTGATAGAATTTTTCAGGATAAGATTTCTGGAGTAACTACTCAACGACTTGCCTTAGATGAAATGCTTGCTGTTTTGAGAGAAGATGATACCGTTGTTGTCGCTCGCTTTTTTAGGTTGGGAAGAAACAGAGACCATCTAATTAATTTAGTTAATGACTTTGCAAGAAAGAAAATAAATTTCAAAGCTCTTGATGTTGGAATTGACACAACCACGCCCGCAGGAAAACTCATATTATCCATTTTTGCATCTCTGGCTGAATTTGACCGTGAAACTATCTTAGAAAAAACAAGGGCTGGGCAATTGTTGGCAAAAGCGAAGGGAAAGCATATTGGAAGACCGACTGGTATTAATCAACAGAACTACGAAAGGGTTAAGACTGCTTTAGAAAAAGATATGTCTGTTTCAGAAATCGTAAAACTCACAGGTATTAGTATTTCATCCGTAAAAAGATATAAGAAAAGTATTGAAAGCAAATAATATAACTAACTCCCTAGTTTGAAAAGTGGATTTTTCGCAAATTTGCAGGAAGAACCTCAATTTTCAATTTCTTTTGCCGACTCAATTCCGAAACCAGACCAATTACTTTTCTCCATGTAGTAGTTAGAACCTAACGAAGCATCAAAATTAGCTTGTTCATTACGAAGAACTTTGCTTGGAATAGATTTTAGTAAGTTTGAAATTTCTTGGTTTGTAACACCTATCAAAATTTCTTCAAGATGTTTTACATTATGCCATTCAATAAACTTGATATTCTCCCAATCCTTATCTCCACCTTCTGAAATTTCTTTGAAAATATCTAATTCTTGTTTTTTGATTTCATCATCACTAAACCATTTACCAAGTCTTACATCAAGTCGCTCTGTTTCTTTGTCAGGTAAATTATTTTGTGCAAATTGACGGAATAAAAGTTTTAATTCGGCAATACCTTTGTTTTCTTGGTTTAAAAATTCAATGCAATCAACAAATGGACGTCCCGCCCCAATTGGTGGAAGTTGTCTATAATCACCGACAAGAATAAATCGTTCAACTCCAGAGGAGATTAAGAATTTACTTAACAGAGCTGTTCGAGAAATGACACAGCAGGTTAGTGCTGAGTTTGGGTTTTAAGTTTAATAATTTTAGTTTTAGTCAGTATTGTAATATTATACTTGCATGTATGAAAAATAATCTAACTTTAGTAGTTGATTAAGGACTAAGTGTTGTTTCTAGTTCAAGTTTGTGTGGAGTGGGAATTAATACATTATTCCACACCTTAATAGTTGATAAATATTTTACTTATATACATTTTCAATTTACCCTTATCTGCTTATATACCTGACATTTTTTAATGTAGATTGTGCTATGATTAAACTATGTAATTTAATCTTAATTGGAATAGTGAATTTTAATTTATCTTATTGAAGACTTAAAAATTCCTCGTAGAGAATCTTTGCATAATATTTTCCATAATTGCGAATAATGACTTTGCTCAGGATAATCGGGATCAGAAATACAATAAAGCTAATGAGCCCAATGGTAATTTGATCAGGTAAATTATTACTGTAACCATACCAGATAATAATCGCAGAGAAAAATAAGGCAATAAGGCTACCGCCAATGAGGTTTCTCCAGAAACCATATTCAATATTGTGCTGTAAAAGCATCTCATTTCCTCTAAGTACGTTTCTTATTTGTGAAACGGCAGTAACTATTAGTTTTCGTGCATTGTCACAATTCTGCTGTTCTTCATCAGCACTTAAAAGTTCAATTTGGAACTTAGCAAGGATTTTGTCTCTGATTTTATTTTTTATAGCAATAGGATAGTATGTATTATTATTCATCAGTAAATTATTTGTCGTAGGCATATATAATTCATCTCTAAAATACCAACGCTGAAAAATTTCTTTTGCAACGAATCGGTTAATTTGTACTAGTAAAAAAATGATTGCTGCTGATAATCCTAAATGTGTAATCAGGGGTAAAATATCATAAATATTTTTCAATGGTATAGCGAACTCCACAGCTATAATTTTATTGATAAAAATTAACATTGGAACTGCTGTTATTAATGCTGGAAACAAACGAGCGCGATAAAAATATATTTTTTTAAACATTGAAGATTTGGATTAGTTATTATTAATATTCAATTCCGTAAAATAATAAAGTTTACCTGCTGGATGCAAAGTACAAGAAGGCTTACCTGTATTTGAAAAGATTATCATTGCCGGACAGGAAGTCAAGTAGTTCTTTTCAACTGCTATCTCGGATAAACTCTTTATATCTGTTCCGCTTGGTTGATTATTGACAGAGGGATGTGAGTGCCATTCTCCGACATATACGATATTCTGGCTCGATTGCTTATATCGTTCATCTAAGAAAGTCTGACAAAACTCAACATCTTTCTCAAATTTTGTAGAAGTCATGATCGCTTTAGGTCCAGGCTCCGAAACATGAGTCACATAGACATTACCTTTATCATCAATTTTGCCTGCCATTACTCCTCCCGTCTCAATAGATGGATTATTTTTGATTAGCGATTGCATAAACGCTATGCATTCAGGATCTATGGTCACACTGACCTTTGTTTCGTGGTGACAATAAACGCAATTCTTATGCGGGGGTATATGTTGTGAATATAAGTGATTAGGAGTCGTTAATGGTGTACCTGTAATTTCATCCGTTGTCCATATCCAATGATTATTCTCAGATTCTCCATTTTGTATATGTTCAATCACCAAACGGGTTACCATTGCTGAGATAAATTTTAAGTCTGCAGCACTAGCAGGCCTTATAGGATTGTTGCATTCATTTTTCAGGGTAGGATAATCAGGATCTTCAGGGATGTCGATAAAATTATCCCTATCTTTTCTGTAAAGATGGAGGCATTGAAAACAAGCATCTTTACCAGGAATTACTCGAAAAACACGAGCTGTCTTACCTCCGCGCAAAGCACGAACATAGAAAGCTGTTTTGCCTGCCATGACCAGTTGTTGGTTGATAAAACCTTCCACATTGTCATCTGCTACTGAACAGATAGAAAGTGAATCGTCTTGCAAATCTACAACAGCGTTAAGATTGTACAGATTACCAATCAATGGGTTAATAATTACAAAAGGGTTGTGGTTTTGGAGTATATGGAAAACAGCATGAACTTTTGGAGCACCAATATATTCTATGCCAGCTAGATGTCTGACGGCATTGTGAGCTTGTATGGTTTGATTATCAAATAATGCTATGTTGCCTACACCAGCTTTAGCAGTACAATCGGCGATTTCACTTCCTATTGCTCCAACACCAAGGATATTCACAAAGGCATCTTTAAGTATCATATAATCAGCTCTTTTGCTATTGCGTTGATGAAATGTCTCTGGTGTCAGTTTGTCCGATTCAACAGCTTCTACTTTCTCATAGCAATCCAGAATAAACTGCATCTTTTTTATAACATCGTTTTCTGCTCCACCCTGAAAAAGAACTAAGGATTCTTTTTTACGAATTTTAAATAGTTGAAATTCAAATAGACCTTTCCTGTTAGGAAAACGTATTGCAATATAGAAGAAATCAGCTAGAGATTTAAAACTATCTACACATCGGGTAGTTACCCTTTTGAGACCTACTTCATAATCTCCGTTGCCAATAATAAATATAAGGTCTGATAGTTTTTCAAAAGGAAGTGGTTCTTGCGAGATATGAAACCAATGTGCTTTTAGTAATCGTCGATCTTCAATCAACTTAGTAACAATTGTTGATTCAGTATAGATATCAAACGAAGTTTTAATCTTTTCATGAAGATAGAGATGACTGATATCAATTGGAAATGGTTGAATTAGTTGATTTTCACCTATACCATCAATAAAACATCCAGAATATATATACTTATCTTCATTAAAGTTGATGGCTTTAGGAACAACCTTAAACAATGTTGCGTAAAAATCCCCTTCTAATAGAGATGCATCTAGAAAATTTTCTCCATAAAATAACTTTGTATCATTATTAATAAAATTAAAGTGCACTTCAAAGTTTACCTCTTCACTGTCAAGAGGATATTGTCCTGTAATATGTCCAGCGCACCAGTCTCTTACTCGTTGAAGAATAGTAGCAATTCCATAAAATCTTCCCGTGCTATCAAGCTCGTCTCTTTCTAATATACATAATTCACCTGAGCTATTCTGGTGGCGCAAATTATAATAAAACTTAATAAGAGGCCTACTCTTTTTAATTGCATCAATTAAGTTTAGGGTTGCTAACTCCTTGACTTGTTGCTCAGAAAGATTGTTTTCTAGAGGAAAAACCATTGGGAGGTGGTAAGGGGTAGCATTTGTATAAATAATCAATATTGGAAATCGATGAATGCCATTAATTCGCACAATGATGTTACCGTGCGAGATAAACAAGTTATCCCGATGTTGAGTCAGTTCCTTATAATTGCTATCATTTGATAAAGCAGTACTTTCTTGACGAAGGAAGTCTGGATGATTTTTGAACCATTGTAACATTATCCCATGGGTTTATTGTCTAGTCTGGAAGTTTGTGAGCCTATATAAATATCTTGATAGGATTCATTTTTTTTATTACTATCATCCTTATCATTAGCTTTTCCATATTCTTGAACGAGTTCCTTATCTATTTTCAATTCTATATTTCCTTCAGCATCAATATCGACAATGACAGATTCAAGTTTTGCACCCAGATGTAAAATATTGTCTTCGTCTACATGTTTTTTATATAATTCCATAGCATCATCATGTGGATGTCCATGCGGGCTTTCTTTTTGTTTGGGTGCACTGATAACCAAATAAATAGGTTTAATTTCTTCTATGTGTTTTTCGTATATATCCTCATCCTCCTTGTTTTCCTTGAAAAACGTTCTTGAGCCGTGATGACTAGCACTGAGTAAGTAAGAAGGTAGGCTTTCCTTATGATAGTCGGTTATATGTTCTTTCCATGCTTCTTTGTCAGAGTCTCCAGTAATCAAGATACTTTTAGCATCTTTACCATAAGTAAACTTTATTACACCACATTGCTCATGAATTCTTCTATCACGTTCATCAGCAGTACCCTCTTCGATATCTTCACATAGATACTGGGCAGGTGATAGTACTTGATAGTCTATTAGACCAAGTTTTTTAATAATCTCATTGTCTTCAGAAGTTCTGATTTTATTTAAGTCATTAGTGCCTAGAAGAAAGTATTCATTGTTTTTCCCGACTGCTTTAACTACAGATATAAAATCTTCATATTTCTTTTTATGTACACCACCTGCCTTGTGATTAGAATGCCAAACCTCTTTAAAACCGATTTCATCATAAATCTCCTTGATACCACCTACATGATCATTATGTGGATGAGTATTAATAAACTTACTAAGTTCGCCACTTGTTTTGAAAAGATCCTTGAATAGAGCTACAATATCTATTTCATTTTCTTCATTATCTTTATCGGAATCAATTAAAACATATTCATAATCGTTAACTGTTGAACCAGTAGGAATTACCAAAAGGGTTGATTCTCCTTGGCCAGTATAAAGGAATATTGCCCTCAAAATGCTAGGTTTTGTAGGTTTAATTATTTTCTCAGCTACTGTCATAAAGATTGGATTTGTTATTATAAAGTATTACTATAAAATATAGTCAACTTTGAGTCCAATCTAAATATGCCGAGTTATAATGTCACATATTGGCAGGCATATTATGTATATAAAGATTATTGCAATGTCATTGGAAGGACAGGGTTTACGGTTCCCTAAGTAAAAAATGTCAAAATGACAGAGATAGTAAAATAATTAACATCAAACTCAATTTTAATTTGGCCTAATCACTTCAAATTCAAAGTGCTTGGAGTTTTATACAATAAGGTTAAGAAAACAATAATGGATTAATTTGTCGTGTAAATAGTTTTTTATAAAAATAGTGACGAATTTACTTACGAATTTTAATAATATTATAACCTTTCCCTAAAACCGAAGTACAATAATTTAATCCAATAATTTTCTAACTTTTTCAAAATCAGGATGTGAAATACCTGCTTTTTCTAGTTCTAACAAATCATTTAAGAAAGTCTCTTTTAAAGGTTTATTATTGTTTGCTATCAAAGAATATTTTTCTTGATATATAGTTTTTGCATCCTCCCATCGATTTTGTAAAAGCAATGCTAAGGCTAAATTGCTATAAATCCTGTTTTCACTAAGTAAACCATTACGAGCATAATCTTCAGCTAATTTAAATTGTTTACAAAATAGAGCATACCATGAAGCATTTCCATAACTCGAAGCTTTTTCATATTCTTCTGTATTAGGATATATTTTATAGAACTCAATAATAGCTATTTGCAAGGAAAGTTTCTGAGTATAAATGGAATCTTTTTCGATTAATTCAGGAAAAAAATCAGAAATCTCTTTTGCTTTTTGCCAATAAGTATCATCATTAAATGTAGAAGCCATGATTTGATAGTTTTCTAATATTTTTATCACTAGAGTTTCAAGCTTTTCAAGATGATTTTTGCTTATGTATAAAAAACGAGAATAATTAAATTGTGTTCGTGCAAGATAAGATAAAAACTGATGAGGATTTTTCTTGGCTAAATCTTCATAAATTTGTAAAGCTCTTTCATAAAAACTTACAGCTTTATCCTTTTCATTATTAATACTGTAAAAAACTCCCAAATTGTTTAAGGTCAAGGCAATATCGGGTAAAAACTGTTCTGGATTTGTACCAGCTAAGGCTTCATAAACCTGTAAAGCTTTTTGATAAGCACTTATTGCTTTATCTTTTGTATTATTATCACGGTAAAGACTCCCCAAATTGTTTAAAACACCAGCAATCTCAGGTAAAAACTTCTGCGGATTTTTCTTGATTAAATCTTCATAAATCTGCAAAGCTGTTTCACAAAAACTTATAGCTTTATCGTTTATATTATTAACACTATAAAAAATTCCAAAATTAGTTAAGGTCAATGCTTTATCAGGTAAGAACTTTTCTGGGTTTTTATTGGCTAAGTCTTCATAAATCTGTAGAGCTCTTTCATAAAAACTTAGGGCTTTATCCATTATATTATTATTACGGTAAAAAGTTCCCAAATTGTTTAAAGTCTTTGCGAGATCAGGTAGGAACTTTTCTGGGTTTTTCTTGACTAAGTCTTCATAAATCTGTAAAGCTCTTTGAAAAGAATTTAAAGCTTTATCTTTTACATTGTTAACCCGGTAAAAAGTTCCCAAATTATTTAAAGTCTTTGCGAGATCAGGTAGGAACTGCTCTGGATTTTTTTTAGCTAAGTTTTCTTGTATCAGTAAAGATCTTTCGAAATAATTTATGGTTTTATCATATACATTATTATTACTATATGCCCTTGCTAAATTGTTTAAGGTACTAGCAATATCTGGTAGAAATTGCTCTGAATTTTTTTTTGCTAAGCCTTCATAAATTTTCAAAGCTTTTTCATAATGCCTTATTGCTTTTTCTATTATATTGTTATTGCTATAAAAAGTCCCTAAATTGTTTAGCGTACCAGCAAGGTTTGGTAAGAATTGATTTGGTTTTTTTTTGGCTAAGTCTTCATGAATTTTTAAAGCTCTTTCAAAAGCATTTATAGCTTTATCCATTACATTATTAACACTATAAAAAATACCAAGATTGTTTAACGTAACGACAAGGCTTGGTAAAAACTGATCTGGGTTTTTCTTAATTAAATCTTCTTGTATCTGTAAAGCTCTTTCATAATAACTTAATTCTTTATTATTTTCATTATTATCACCGTAAAAATCCCCTAAATTATTTAAAACCATGGATAGCTGAGGTAAAAACTGTTCTGGATTTTTCTTGGCTAAGTCTTCGATTATCTTTAATGCTCTTTCATAATAACTTAATTCTTTATCTTTTATATTATTACTACTACAAAAACTGCCCAAATTGTTTAAGGTCATAGCAAGATTAGGTAAGAATTTCTCTGGATTTTCCTTGACTAAGTCTTCATGTATTTGTAACGCTTTTTCAAGATAACTTAGAGCTTTATCCTTTATATTATTATTTTTGGTGTAAAAAATTCCCAAGTTATTTAATATGTTTGCAAGAACTGGTAAGAATTTCTCAGGATTTTTTTTGGCTAATTCTTCATAAATTTGTAAAGATTGATGGTAAGCACTTATAGCTTTATCATTTTCATTATTTTCACTGTAAAAAAGACCAAGATTACTTAAGATATTCGCAATATTAGATAAGAATTGTTCGGGATTCTTCTTTGCTAAATCTTCATAAATTTTTAAAGCTCTTTGTAAAGAATTTATAGCTTTATTATTTATATTATTATGATAAGAAAGTCCCAAATTCTCTAAATTTATAGCAACGTTAGGTAAGAATTTTTCAGGGTTTTTTTTAGCTAAATCTTCATAAATTTTTAAAGCTCTTTGTAAAGAATTTATAGCTTTATTATTTATATTATTATCTTTATAAAAAACTCCTAGATTGCTTAAAGTCATTGCTAGCATTGATAAGAATTGTTTTGGATTTTTTTTAGCTAATTCTTCATAAATTCCCAACGCTCTTTCATAAGAGTTTAAGGCTCTATTCTTTACATTATTATCATTGTAAAAAACTCCTAAATTATTTAAGGTTAGTGCTAGCATGGGTAAGAACTGTTCGGGATTCTTCTTCGCTAATTCTTCCTGAATCCGCAAAGCTTTTTCAAAAGCATTTATAGCTTTATCCTTTACGTTATTAGCAGTGTAAAAATTCCCGAAATTATTTAAGGTCATAACTAGTACAGGCAGAAATTGTTCTGGATTTTTTTTTGATAATTCTTCATTAATCTCTAAAGCTTTTTCATATGCACTTATGGCCTTATCCTTTATATTATTTATATTGTAAAAAACCCCTAAGTGGTTTGAGATTACGATATAACTCCTTAAGAACTTCTCTGGATTATCCTTGGCTGAGTCTTCATAAATTTGCAATGCTCTTTCGTATAATATAGCAGGCCGTTGGGCTCTATTTTGTTCAGCTAAAAAACGAGCATATTCAAAAATTGTATTTACATTATTAGTATCTGCTTGATAAGCTTTTTCAAATAATTCCTCTGCTTGTTTAAATTGATATAAATTTTGTTTTAGCTGAGCTTTAAATATATAAGTAGCTATCGCTGCATTTAACTGTTTATGCCCTGATTCATCTAAAATCTTGGCTAATTGTATTTTGAGCTTAGCTTGTTTTACCTGATTATCTATTTGATTTTCATTTAATACTTTGTCAGCTTGTTCTACATTTCCCTGCTTGAAAAAACTGTAAGCACTCGAAATGTAATCAGGTATCTCCTCTGAGTCAAGTATGCTCAAAGTAGTAGCCAATCTTTGAGCAATCGTTTCTTCATTTAGTTTATCTTTATTGACTAATTCCAAAAGGTTATTAGCCTTTTCTAAATCTTTTTGTAGTTTTTGATAAGCGATGTAATTCTTACCTTCTGCTTCCTTTATTTTAGTTACTAATCCATTAATTTGGGCATATAGTTTTTCTCTTTCTGTTCAAATCTTTTTCGAATAATAATTCCTATTTCTATTTCAAAATAAGCTAAAGCATATTTTTCTTTTTCTTCTTTCAAAGACATTATTACGAATACTGTATCTTTTTTTTGGTGCGAGAGTTTGTAGCTTTTGAAATCGAGGTTATTGATGGGAAAATAGTTTGCCAATGAAGCATTAATATTAACAGTCATTCCCGCAGTTTTATTATGGGAGCTTTTTAAATTTGGGTAAAGACATTTCCCATCACTAAGCGTGATACAATTACCTTTATTATCGACACTTATACTAACCCCTTCAATTGCTTTGCCTGTTTTAGTATTTAGATGAGTCGTTAATAAAAGGCTTTTTTCTTGTCCCAAAGCAATTTGAGCCCAAGTAATCATTAAGAAGATTGTTAAAAATAGATGTGTTTTCATAGAGATATTATTTATTTCTCTTTCTCAATAAGATATCGCAAGGTGTAGCAGTGTTACATATAATACTCCCACTATAAGTGTCGTTAAAGGCTTGAATTTTTAGGTCATCTAATTGGTTATTCTTAGGAAGTTCCAAATGATAATTTCCTTGAGAATCTGTTTGAGTCTTGACACCTGCTGCTTGTACAATGATGTTTGATAAAGTGTTTTGTGTATCAAATTCAAAATGAACTGTTCCTTTAATACAACAACGATTTGGAGCAGGTTCTAATCGCAATGTCAAGATTTCAGAAGACGGTATCTTGAAGAAAGCACTTTTTCCAAGTTTTTCCAACTGCCAGTCATTGGTTAAAATTTCAATTTGCACACTATCAATATTAGTGCTGAGCGGGAGCAGGATTTCACTATCACTATCCAAATCATAGGCTTTACTATTCTTTCCTATTCTTATTTTTATTACCTGCTTTTCATGAGCTAGAATGGATTTTCCTTGTAAATCGATAATTTGTATTTTTAGACTAGATTCAGTAGGGATGGGTGTAAGTAATTTAAACGACCAGCCTATTAGAATAATAAAAAGTGCGTATGCTCTCTTTGCACTTAGATATTTATAATTTATATTAATACTTCCTCCCCATAATGGAGATAAGCTAGTAATACCAAAAATGAACAAAATGGCTATTAAAAACAATTGGAGATTGTTTTTAACCTGAAGGAGAAAGGCGCCATATAACGCTACTCCTATAGCTAAAATACCACATAGAATTTGAATATAAGGATTAATGGTTGAATTTGTGCCTTTAGTCATTTTAATTTATTTAAACAGGTGAATTTTAATTAATTACTATATCAAATATATGCAAATAATTAAAAAAATCAAGTGTCAAATAAACCTAATTATGTAAATGTACTATAGGCAAAAGATACTGGCTTCTAATAAATATAATAATCCTTTATTGGTAATTAAAAATACGGAGTTTGACAGCATTACTCCGTATTTTTAATTAATTACTTATCCATTTTAATAGTATAACTTTTCCCTATAACAGTCGTTTTATATGTCACACCAGTTATTAATACAAGAGGATTTACAACTTTCTTAGTCTCATATTTGGGTTGTAGAATTCCATCAATTTTATTTTTTTACAAGTCATTAAATATACGCTTTCACGTCTTGTTTTTTCGGTTTTGCTTCCAAATGGGCAAAATAAAAACCAAAGTTTTTCAAACTTCATTTCTCTTTCAACATTATTTGAAACGACAATGTCTTCTTTTTTCAAGTTTTGGATATTTCCCGCTTGGTCAATATTGTTAATGCCTTGACCAACTCTATTATGGCTAACAGTAGAACATGAGGCAAAAAATAAAGAAATAATAGAACTAAATACAATAACTGTTTTTTTTCATTTGTGTATTACGAGTTTAAGTTTTACAATAAAATTACTGAGTATTGATATTATTATTAAAGCCAAATAGCGTTTTTATATTAAAATAGGGTATTAATACCTGTTTGTTTTTAACCACTAAATTAGGTTGTTATCAATTTCAAACTATTGATAAAATTTCCTCAAAGCTGTTTTCATTTTTACTTTTCCATACCTTTTTACTTCTCTAATATCTTGATGACCTGTAAATTCCATCACAATATGTGGTTCTATCAATCTATCATTTAGGCAATGGTTAACAAACGTCTTTCTACCAGTATGAAAGGTTATTTGTTGTGCATTATGATAGTTGATTTTTTCTAAGGCAATTTTGATGTAATCATTTACTTTTGGGTTAGAAAGTATGGGTATTTTCTCCAGACTATTCCCAAATTCTTGATAAATTTCTAAAGCAAATCCCCAAAGTGGAGTTGAATAAATAGAAGATACTTTTTGTCTTTTATTGGTTATTACTAGTCCAAATTCGCTATCTTTTTCAATACAATCATCTTTCAAAGCAATCATATCTGCATAGCGAATACCAGTACAACAGCTAAAGATATACATATCAACTGCTTTTTTTAGTTTGCTTTCAAATTTATAGGCTCTGAGTTTTTCAACCTATATCCATTCTAAATGAGTTAATTTTTCCTGATAATGAACTGGGATTTTACATTCTGCCAATGGGCTTGAAGTTATATAGCCATTCATTACGGCCCAGGATAAAGCCTTTCTTATTTTAGTTCCGTATTTATTTGCTGAATTAACTGTGTTGTTCTCGTTTGCAATCAACCAATTTTTGAATTTTGAAAAGGCAATTATATTAAACAATCTTGCCTCAATGTTTTTATCTTTTAATTCTTTAGTGAGATATTTTTCGATTTTCCCTCGTTTTGCTCTCCAGTCACGGTAAGTGTTGTGCTTGAAGATTTTTTCATGGCCTTTCATGAACATATCTAAAATTTCCAATAAGCTGTAATGGACTTTAGTTTTACCTGTAATAATGTCCTTAATAGAATTAGCCGTTGTACTTTCAGCAGAGAGTTGCTCGATTAGCCTATTGACATCTGCTTTAAAATTGGTTAATTTATTATTAACAGTTGTATCATTTGATAATTGTCGTTTAGTATCAAAGTCTTTTATTCTGATTTTGATATTCATAGAGCATAAGGTAATGGGAACTTGATTGTAAGTAAGGCGTGCATAAATAGTAGCGGAAGAATCATCAGCTTTCGATTTACGTAAGAAAAATAAAACAGAGTACGAGCGTCTTAGCATCTCGTGATTTAGGATTTGAAATGATAACATAGAATTTGATGCAGAGAAGTATTAATTCACTGCTCCCGAACTCTACTTAGGATGATTAAACAATTACAGGTGCAGCTTTTCGGTACGGTAGGTGTACACGAAAAAAAGAAGGTGTATACTAATCTGTATTAGATTGTATACACCTTCTTTTTGCTCAGAATCAAGAAAAATGTCCTAATTGATAGTCAAAAATCTTATTTTGTGGCCCCAGTGGAGCTATCAATTAAAGCCGCTAATTGTTCTTCAGTTATCATAGAAGATTCATCAACAATAACAGTATCATATTTTACCTGCTCAGCATTAGGATTTATAAAGTATTGTTGCGTATCAGGGTTATATCTTTTCAATTTGTACAAGAATGTAGCAAGAGTTTTAGCATTTTTACCCATATTTACTCTTGCTTTTCCTGTTGGTGCAAGTCTTAGAATGCTTCCCGTTTTGATAAATGATTGCTCGCAAAAAATGTTTAACAACTTTGTTTTTCCTGTACCAGCGGGACCAATTAAAACAGAAACTCTATTGTTGGATAGAACGTTCAACGCATTTGCCTTTTCATTTCTTGCATTTTTATCTCTTTCTTGATACCAAGTTGGTTTTGCTATATCAATTTCACCAAACTCATTTTCAATAAGCTGTAACCAATTTTGTTCAATGGGTGGTGTAATACTTCTGTTAATTCTTTTTTAAATAAAGTTTTTTATATTGTTTTTTATTGAATCAAATCTTTTTAGTTTGAAATAGTATATTTCTTCTTCTTCGTCTAATGTGTGTCTAACAATTTCCTCTTTTAAGAAACCTTCTATTGCAATCAAGTTTCTAATTGAGGGTGCAAAGCGGTTGTATAGGAAGTTCTTCTAATTTGGTGACAAGCTGACTATCTGTGAGCAATGTATTTCCATTAATTGCTTCTTATTCCATTAACTGAATACCGTATGGCCTAATTCTGTTTTTATCTAATGAAGTTGATATTTGAGTTAATTCGGGTAAAGGAAAATTCTCAAGAATTTTTGAGTCTGCAAAAATTGCCTTATCAATAATTGAAACCGGAACTTGGACTGCATCTAAGCGGGTTGATTCATAAAGAATGTATGGATTTTTTAGAATTTCTTTTTGTACTTTCTCTTTTAAATCAATTACAGAATTAACTTGGTCATTATTCACATTCATTCTGCTTAATAATTGAAGAAATTCTTTTTCTTCTTTATTCAAACTTGTCTATGTTGCTTTTTGTGTGTCGCTAATGCTTATTTTAAAATTCTTTGATAAAAAAGATGCATCACCATTAAATAATAGCTCAACAAAGTCCCATGGATTTTTCGTTACTTCCTCTTTTATGTCATCTCTGATTAGCTTATCTAATTCCCAAGCAATCAAGTTGCCTTCTGATATTTTTAGACCCGACAAAACAGCACCAAGACAAGGAAAAGGGCCTCTCATTTTCCAAAGTCTTGAAAGTTCGGCATCAATCCATTTTAATTGTTGTTCATAGTTTTTATTAGGCAAGACCTCTCCGAACTTTTTTAGTTTTTCATGTAGAATGAGTAGTGATTCTATTGCTGAATCATTGCTACCCCATTCTGAACCGAAAGAAAACTCTTCAAAAGTTGGTGCAAGGGCAATTAATCAGGAATATGAATGGAGTCGTCATTCTCTGATATTTTAAAGAATTCTTGATAAGGTAATAAGAAACCATTTTTAAAATCTTCCCTTATTGTATGATGAACTGGTCTTTCCCATAATGTACTACGAAAACTTTTCGGAAGAGCTTTGTCATACTCGTATTCCGTAAGATTTCCGATTTTTGAAATATGTCCAACGCCAATCAAAATTCGTGATGTGGTGTCAATAAAGGGAACATTTTTCGCATAAACAAATACAAGCGAACTTCCAGGTTTAATTGGGTTTATAAAGGTGCCCAATAAGGATTTTTGATTGTCTATTTGTTGAACCCACGAATTTTCAAAGCTTAGCTTTGGTTCTTTTTCTACTTCGTATGGAATTTGTAATGCAGTTGCTTTTTCAGAAGAATTGTTTTGAGCATTTTTTAGCATCCAATTATATGGAATAACAGAAAAACTGTAACCAGGGTAACAATATGTTGTTTCTTTATAGTGACCGTAAAAATTATTATTGTTTTCGTTTTGGCTGTACGGATGATTTGCCTTTTTGTAAATATTATGTGCCGACATAAAACTTACTTTTTCGCCAATACACTGTGGTAATTAATTCATGCAACCACTTTTCTGCTATTCCTCTTCATTGTCTGGGTTTTTACTTTCGTTAATTCGGGGTAAAAACATGCAAGAACCATTTTCCCTTGGATTGCAGCAAACCTTCCTATTCCAACCTACATCATGCCAAGGAACTCTTACTGATAAATGTCTTGTTGGTATATTCATTATGTCGTTCTAATTTTTTTGCAGGTACTGTCCTTTAGCATGACCACCAATTTGCAAACAATGAATGTTTACATTTTTATCTAAAATAAATGATTACTACAAACAAACCTATTTTAATTTTTAATAATCTATAAGTTGTTAAAAATCAAACAATTATATTTGTTTTTTCAACACCGAATACCTTATACTGTATGATGGGCTATAAGAATACGGTTCTTCAAAAACAAAATGGCTAACTAGTCCTGTTTACAGCTTGGCAAAGTCGTGGAGATAGAAACATAAATCTTCTGGTTAACACAAAGTTCAATCGAAATAGCCCCGTTTTAGGCAACACTTTTCTACTCTAGTTATTAGTAGTAACAATTAACCTCATTTGTTTGCTGTAGGTTTCATTAAGTTATTTCCATTCCATCAACCAACATGAAATTCTGAATCGTTTGTCTATGTAAAGACCCTTAATCTTGGCTATAACCTAGCACTATTTCCGTTCTAAAATCATCCCTTTTTTAAATCCTGACGTATCAAACCCAAACTAGTCTTATTAGGATTTCCTAAGACCTAAAACAAAGAAGAGCGTAACGATCGAAAGGGCTTATTGAATATATTAAAATGTTTAAAGGCAAAAGGAATATTTATCCATGATACATTGTACGAGGGGGACGCTATTTAGCATTTTAGGGCGTAGAAAACAACCTACGACTAGTTTGAGCAAACTAATCTTAATAGTTTATCTTTTTACATCATTTCATTCCGATAAATCAGTTTTGTGTTCCTTCGGAATAATAATAAAACTCATTTTCCGTAAATGATGTTACCCTGTCTTACTTTTTTAATTGGGAGCAAAACTATATTCGTAAATTTATAGCTTAACAATATTTCAATTAAGAATTTCTAATGTCAGCAATAGCAGCCTTACGTGGTTACAGAACCCAATTTTTATATTCATTACATTACATCTTATCCTCCTTGTCAAAAGACCTTGTATTTAGATTAGAAGGAGAAGAAGATTTAGATGTATTGGATGGTAGTGGTCAACTTTTATACGCCATACAGTTAAAGAATTTAGGAAAACCAATTACATTATCTGATATTCTATCCGACCAAAAAACTTCATTCATTAAGAGGTTTTTAGCTAAATATTCAGACGCACTTCCAATATTGGTTTCTTATGGTGAAGTAAGTCAGGAATTAAAAAAATGGAGAAATCATAAAGATACCATTTCCGAAAAAGAGAAAACAACGCTAAAGAAATATAAGATAACAGCAGATGAATGGAAATTAGTAAAAAGTAAAGCTCAATTTATAGAGATTAGCGAGGAAGAGATTGCTGAAGAAATTGAAAAACTAATTAAAAATAATTTCCCTGAAGTTGACCCTATTCCCACAATAGGATTTCTGTTGAATTGGTTACAGTTTATTGCAGAAAAACAACATCCTATTACAACTAAAGATTTTTATAGCAAGATTCAGGATTTTGCAAAATATATAGCGAAGAGAATTGCTGTTCATAATCAATATGGTGTAGTATTAAAACCATTGCATAAGGTTTCTACAGAGAATGCCAATCAAGCACTTTTAGAAAAAGAATTCTACAATGCGACTTTAACGAGGTATGAACACATTTTATTAGGTCTTGATGTCAATAGAGAAAAATATATCGAAATTATAAATGATGATTTAAAAGAGTATAACACTATCATATTGAAGGGAGCGTCTGGTCAAGGAAAGACAGCTTTATTATATAGCTATGTCCATAATTATGTCAATGATTGGCTTTCTTACGAATTGAATATTCAACAAGATCCCATTACAACTCAACAGTCAATTCAAGCTATTGCTTCCATAAGTAAGAAACTGGAAGTTCCAACAGTATTTGTAATCAATGTAAATCCCAATTCAACAGATTGGCTTCAGATAATAAAAGAATCTGCACATTTAAATCATATTAGGTTTTTAGTAGCCATAAGGAATGAAGATTGGTACAGGGCATCGGCAATCGGGGTAGAATTTGAGCATAAAGAAATAGACTTATCCTTATCTAAAGAAGAAGCCGAAATCATTTACACTAAATTAAACGAACGAAATAAAATTACACATTTTACAGACTTTGAACAGGCTTGGATTCAAATTGGTGATGATGCCCCACTGTTAGAATTTGTGTACTCCATTACTCAGGGAAGCTCGTTACAAAATAAGCTGAAACAACAGATTCAGCAATTGCGTAACGAAGGGCATCAAGGTCGTAATCCCCAGATTGAGTTTTTAAGAATTGTGAGCCTTGCTGATTCTTTAGGTGCTAAGATTGATGTATCTAAATTGGATTCTAATATTGATTATCAATTTATAATAGAAAAGTTAGAAAATGAGTATTTAGTCAAGAAATCATTGAATGGGAAATACATTCAGGGGTTACATATAATTCGTTCACAGAAGTTAGTTGAAATACTTTTTGATGAATTTACAATTTACAAGGAAGAGTATGCATATGAGTGTATTCCTCTAATAGACGAAAAAGATTTATACTTGTTCTTATTACAAATGTTTCATCTTGGAATACTGAAGCCTAATCAATATATCGCTGATTTGAACAGTAAAACTATTGTAAGAAATTGGTCTGTATATGCTTCAATCTTAAAATCTTTTATATGGTTGGGGATTAAGGAATATGTCGAGAATAATCGTAAAATTATAGATGAGTGTAGGGGAAATTTTGGAGATGCATGGATTGTATTGATGAGTTTTATGTTTAGCAGCAATTATGACCGAAATGGAATGCTTGATATACTCAAAGTTGATGATGAACGGAGAGAGAAAATAAATGACATCAATCGGAGATTATTACCTAATCAAAATGTTTTCAATTTAGCAACTGAACTCATCAATAAACTTGACTTTCCAGAAGAAGGACCTTCAACTGTATTTGGGTGGAAATCTTTTGGAGAAGCCCTGTTTTGGCTTAAAAACATACCCAATCAAAAAGAACAATTGCAACTATTTGAAGAAAGTAAGTTTGTAGCTGCATTCAAGATAATGGATAGCAAAAGCTTATCTAAATTGATGTTAGGTATGTATTCTTATTCGGTAGAACTGGATGCTATAAGAAAAAAGTATGTTAATATTTTCATAGAGCAAATAAAAAAAGAATTTGATATTATCCATTTATCTGTAGATGACAACGAAGTAAATGTACATTATATCATTGATATTTTAGAAAATGATGTCGATAGGTCGACAAATGATTTCATTGTAGGTGTTTTAGATGTTATTAGAACCGCTCTTCCTGATAAAAAACAGTTTAATTCTCAGGGATATGGTCATCGCTTACAAACACTTGCAATAGATATTGATGCAACACATAAAACAATGCCTGTTGAAAATATGCCTTTGGAGGAATGGGTAAATATCAATTCCACAATTATCAAATTATATGAATACCCAATAAGACCTGAAGATTGGAATGATTACAGAAGTCAGCTAAACCATTGGGAAGTAATCATCAAAGATAAAATCAACGAGTTTAATACCTCGTTTGAGAAATTGTTTAAAGGTAGCGTGAACTATATGCCTGTAGTTCCGATTATGCAGAATGTTCTTTTTGAGAGATTAGAAAGCATCAAAGAGCCAAAATCTATTACAGATCCATTAGGTGTCTTTGGTAATAAAGAGTATACCATTAAACAAATGAAGGGTAAGGAATTGGTAAATAGTAAGTTAAAATCAAAGTATAAAGAGCTATTTAAAAGTTTGTCTGATTTTAAAGGAAGTATAGAAAATTTTATACAACAGTCTGCTGGCACTTTATATTCAAAGGCTAAATCAAAAACTGATAAAGCACATCTACACGATGATAATACTGAACGTTTATCTCAAATCAATCTTTATAATGCTATAGAAAGGCTTCAAGTCTATAACATTCAGTACAAAAATATTTTAGGGAATATTGATAATGAACATTATTCAAAAATTAAAACGAATAGCTTATTTTCTACAGCTTTAATTTGGAAAGATTTTTTGAATAATAATAGCAAGGGAGAACGTTCATCAAAACGGATTTTTAAGCTTAAATCAGATTTTGAAAACAAAATAATCAAGGACTTTAAACAGGCTTCAAAATCAAATCCTTATTCAATCAAATATATTAATGATAAAACAACGAATGATAAGCCAGTTATTTTAATTAATGGAGAAAGTCCTTTTTGGGCATTTATAGGTTATAAAGAAGCATATCAAGTTGTACAACAGTCAATAGATAATCCGGAATATATCAGTTTAAAATATTTAATGTTACAGTTCTTGTTTTCGAGTTTTTATTTCATTCAGACCATTCAGAAAAGAAGCTTAAACAATCAATGGAATAAAGTAGGACTATACAATATAAAAGATACGTTGTTTGAAGAATTATCGTTAGTTAATTCCATACCACAATCAATAGACCAAGAAGTTATTGGAAATCTCAATATTGAGTGCTGGTCAAATCTATATCCGGAGTTTAGTGATATAACTAAAGCTACAGTAGCCTATGGTAAAATACTTTTTTTGGCTGACCACTTCTACGATTTGAGGTTATTTGATGAGATTGAACTTACTGAATCAGACCAAGAGAAATTACAGCAATACATACAAAAAATAGGTTTAGAACTACAGGAATCTTTTCAAACAGTATTAAATTCATTAGTCGAATGGATAAATATGTTTCCATTCGACGAAAATAGTTACCTTGATAGTGAGGAAGAGCAGGAATATTTTAAAGCATTGTTAAATATTAAGGATTATATTTTTCCTGAGCCAATAGGAGAAGAAGAAAATTATCAATTGGTAATGAATATGAAAATAATATCAAAATGGGTTGAGCGATTAAAAGTATGTACAGAGAGTTGGGGAATATTTATTCTATTACTTTATGGAAAGTATATTAACAGATATAATTAACGTAGTGGTTCTGTTTTCTAATTAGCTTTAAAAGACCACTATTTTGGATTGTCAATCAGTTTTGGTTGGATTTTTAGCATTCATAATAATTAATTTAGTCTTTCGCCAACTATCGTGCAAAACATAATTCAGTCTAATGAATGGAACTAAGCTTAACGGTCGCCCAGTTATTTGCCACTTCTCAGCTCTGCTCCAACCTAAATATGAACTTACTGCCAAATCCACCCAATTAAGTCTGATTACATTTATCGATTTCTTATAGAAATAATTATGAAAGCTTTGTTCTTGTCAATTCTATTTACAAGGTCTTCAGAACGGGAAACAAATTCGTCTACTTTATCTTGGTCGTACATATTTTAAAGTGTTGTCATAGCCTGAGCACCAACGTTCAAGGCATGCCGCAGAGCTGGGATTGTTGCTATGTAAGCCCAGCAACTGAAGCCGATTGAAAAACTGAAGTTGAAGTTAATAACTAAAAGCTATTATATAGAATTCCTTTGTAATAAATTACAAACTATTTTTAAGAGGACAAAATAGAAACATCTGAAGCCACAAAAAACAAAAAAAGCAGACAAAACCTGCTCTTCCAATATCTTCAAATCGAACGATAACTACATAAAAGAAACCACAAAAGCCTACAGCTCAGGTTAAATTCAAGACTAAGCGTCCCTCATTCCTTCATGGTTTGGCTTGCAGCCACCACGAAAGCTTAGTTATTATATGCCGTTTTTTCTTTTATTTGGTTTCTTTGTTTCTATTGTCCTCTGTCACACGAAAGCGAAATTCTCTATCAATTTCATTTCCGTTTCTGTCCACTTGTGTAATGTAGTTTGCCTTTGATTTTATTAGGTCAGTACTGTCTTTAGGATAATAATTTTCTGTTCTAATTACAAGCTTGTTCGTCTTGATACAGTTGTCAATGTTGGATTTGTCGAGTGTAATAACGCTGTCTTTTATTGAATAAGTGCCATAAAAATAACTCTGTCCAAGTCCACTTCCGTTTGCCATTACGTAATTTCCGTTCGTCTTAAAGTCCACAGAAAATCCATTAAAACCTCCGTCATAAAATCCACTTATTAAGGTCGGTGAATTTTTTCTACTGTCTTGATGATAGAATAAAGTAATGTTTGCCATAATAAATAAAAGTCCAATAGTGGTAGGCAAATAACTTGTCCAATTTCTTGAAGTGTAAAACTCTTTTTGGTCTTTACGAACTGCCCAAATAAAAATTGAAAGTCCAAAGATCCCTACAAAGGGAAAAACAAAACCGTCAAAAATAAAATCGTCTTCGGCTGATTTAAATAACTTGTATGTAAACCAAGTCCCGAATATGGTCAGCAGAATAATTCTTAATATTTTGTTGTTTCGTGTCAAATGTGTCTTCTTTTAAAATGGCACATAACTAGCTAATATGCGAAAGTTTTGTCGTACTTTTTGTCTTATTCCCAAACTAGTCTTAGAGTTTCCTAAGACCTAAAACAAGGAAGAGCCTCACTCCAGAAAGGGCTTATTAAATATATTAAAATGTTGCAAGGCAAAAGGAATATTTATCCCTGATACATTGTACGAGCGGGACGCTCTTTAACATTTTGAGTCGTAGGAAACAACCTACGACTAGTTTTATAATCACCTCACCCACCATTTTGCAAAAACCGATCTTGACGGTTCGTTGTTTCTTCCTTATTGTTTTGTTCTTCACTTTCCCAATAGTTTTTTTATCCAGTTTTTATGTTTTTAACAAAGAATTGAAACCATTTAAAAACTCAACACTTTTTTCTATCCTATCTACTTTGTCAATACCATTGTCGTCTTGTTCAATTAAGAGGCAACCATCTTGATTAAGTTTCCCGCTTCTTATTAATTGATTTAAAAATTCAGTTGAATAATTGTCCTCTGTTGGGCACGTAAACTTAAAACCGGTGTTATTGTGATTTATGAGAAGAATTAAGTTGTCCTTTGTAAACTGTAATGAAGAATTATAATGCTCAATTGAACATTCCGTTACTTTATTGCTTACTTCAAGTAAAAAAGGATTCCAACTTCTACCTCTAAAATTTGTTTTAAATAACATTATGCATTCATAAGGTTTTTCACTAAAATTTTGCCACCAATAAAAACCTTCGGTTTGATTATTATTCCAAAATATGAAAGAATTATATTTTATGAAGTAATAAGAAAAATCTTTTTGAGTTTTAACTTCTGCTAAATAATTATTTGCAATATCAACATCACTTACATATTGATTACTTTTCTTAAAATTTAGATAATTGCGTAAAATGTTTTTGGTTCTTTCAAAGCCTGACCTATTCTCACTTTGAGTTAGTATTTCACGCCAAACGGAATTGTTTTTATTTCCAAAACGGTAACGTCCTCCATCTTTTTGAGGATAGAATCCAAACGTTAACATACTTTTACTTATATCAAAGTAATTACAATCAGGATTAAAAACATTTAAAAAGACCCTGCCTAATTCTCCAATAGTTTCATTAATTGAAAAAATACCAATCGTACCCCTTAAAAGAGTATGGTCTTCTAGTTTATAAATGATTTCTTTAAGTTCTGAATTTGTTGCCAACAAAGTTTCTTTTGAAGATTCTTCTGCAAGTTGTCTTTTAGTAAACAATAGCTTTTCTGGTTGTCTTTCTCCATTAATTAAAGTATCAATCGCTAAATATAGATTCTTTAAATTTTCATTTCTAATCTCTCTGTCAGAAGCATTTTCAAGAAGGTTTCGTGTTATTCTGTAGAAATTATCAGGAACATTATAATTGTTGAGTTTTATTTTAATAAATGCATATAGTAGTAATTGTTCCCTAATCACAAAGTTGTTGCCTTGTGAATATGATTCAACGCATTTGTGAAAAAGATTTGTATTAGCATTTTTAAAAAATAGTCTAGTTTTTGAGGTGTCAAATTCGCTGTCTTCAACGTAAAATATTTTTTCAAATGGATTTTTATTTTGTTTACTTATTCCAAGAAAAAGGTCAAGGCTATCAAACAAAAATTTTACGTTTTCATCTTGGCTGTGATAAACTGTCTTGATTTTATTTAGCCAAAAATCATTTGCAAACGATATCTCTTTTTGCTTAATGATTATTTCTGTGATGTACCAGAAAAAGTTCAAAAAACCAGCATCTACAAGTTTTGCGACATCATCATTATTTTTATATTTAAAGATACCCCAAAATAAATCAGCCCATTCTCCATCTATTTTTTCATTAAAACACTTTGAATTAGTTTCGTCAAGTATTTCTGAAAAGCTTGATTTGAAATGTTCAAAATCTGTTAACGGTTTTCCTCTCGCATTCATTTTAATGTATAAATCATCAGGAAGCCCTAAGTCATTCATTGAAAGTAGCTGAAAAGTTATTTTTGGATTATCACTGGAAAGTTTATTCCAAATATTGTTTAGCTCTATGAATTTTTCATGAATAACTTTCAATACTACAAGCATTGATTGAATTGTTGGATCATTTTCCCAATTTGAATAAAACCAAGGCTGATTTATAATTTGTTCATCAACATTTTTGGTATTACGGAAATCAATTTCAAAGTCAATAAGTTTTTCACAAAAACTACGAGATGTCTGTCTTGTTGCGTATGTAAAATTACTTAGATATGCCTTAGCATCATTTGTCTTACCTTCTTTATTAGCCACAAACCAGTGAATTAAAAAAAGGGTCGTTAATCTTTGTTGTCCATCTAAAGGTTTAAATACTTTTGATGCATTGTTTTCAATAGTATCATTCTCAGTGTAGCCGTAAATAAAATCTAGTTCTAAAACTGGCAAATTATCGTCTGCCAATACACTGAAAATACTATCAATAAATCTTTCTCTTATTGTAGGAATTTTTCCAGAGTTTCTGCCTTGTGCATAATCTCTTTGAATTGGCGGAATTACAATTTTGTAATCTTGCAAAAGGGTTAATAGATTACTCATAATCTTCAGTTTCGTTTATTTCTGTTACTTCTGGCAAATAATCGGCAAGCACTTCCTTTAAAATTTCAAAGTAGTTTTTACGGTCTTCTGACGACCAAAAAAAGTTCTGACCCGAAATACTATTTTCATTATAGTATTTCATGAAAACTCTTTTGGTACAAATTGGAATAAAATATCCGTCTTTGTCTAATCGGATTATTTCCCTGCGTTTTATCTCAAAAACAGAATTGTTCAAAGCCGCATTATCGGGTTGGCTTAATAAAGCCAAGTTCATTAAACCCTCACTTTCTTGATCCATACTTTGCGCCTCTTCGGTAAAAAAATCATTTATTTGTATGAATAAGCCTGAAAATCGTTCCCAAGTGATTCGGTCATTATTGTACTTATTTATTTTTTCAATAAGTACCTTTGCTTCTGGTTTGTCAAATTCTTCTAACAGTTGTTTGTGTATAGATAACCATTTTAGCCACGCTTCTTTCTTTGTTTTATCAAAGTTTTCAGATTTTCTGGCGTGAATATGTTCTAAACTCCAATGATTGTCTTTATGTTGCTTAAAAGGATAAAATTCACTTATTGAATTAGATTTTATGTAGGTTTGAACATTAAAAAGAAGCAATATGTTGAATATTTGATTAGGGTGACTTTCATATCTCAATTCAGAAGGTTCTATATTTACTGACTCCCGTATGTGTTTGTTAATCCGTAAACCAAAATCATCCTTGCTTTCAGTCATCGCTATTGTTACCAAATCATTTAGATTTACTCCACGATATATTCCAAAATGCTTCGAAGCAATTAAATAACCTATTCTATGATAATAGTCCTTATTAGAATACCATTGAATTAACGTGTTGTAGAAATGTTCTATTTCATCCCATACTTTAGATAGTCCATTTTTATCTTTGGCTTGTTTCTTTACAAGTTCTGTAAATGTATGGTAATTGTCATTTATAGACTCATCCTTTTGGGTTATCATATCAAGGATAAGTTCAATTTTTGTCTCAAAAGTTTCTCGTTTTTTATTAGTAATAAATGACCAAAACTTTAAGTCATTTTCATTCAGTTTATGCTCTATTTCGTCCCATAGATGTGCAATCTCAAATTGTTTTATTCTCTTTTCTTCGACAGATAAATCTTTAAAACTTTCTGATGATAGGAATAATGCTTTAACTAGTTCAGCATTAGTTAGCGGAATCTTTCCAAGATTTAATCTTTCAAATAATCTACGTCCATCTTGTTCTGCAACTTCATACCAAATAACTTTTGAAAACTCTTCAAACGTAGATTGAAAAAGAGCCGTATTTAATTTTTTGCACTTTTCACTTTCATAATTCAATCTCCACTGATGAATTGTTTGAAGAGCTTTAGAAAAGTAGTAGTAATCAATATATTCTTTATTCTCTGTTACAGTATCATCTTTGTTTACCTTTAGTGAGTTGAGAAATGTTGCGCTTCCTTTTCTAGTTTCATAATTTAATGTAAACTGCTCTAATTTATCTTCTCCTCGCCATTTTTGATTAATGTATTGAAGTATTAAAAATATGCTTGTTAATCGTTGTTGTCCATCAATTACTTCATACCATTCTCCAATTAAGTTATGCTTATGCTTATCTTCCTCGCTTAACTTTTTTATAGCTATAGGTTGTAAGCAATAAAACGTTTTTTCAGAAGGACGTCCAGCTATTTCTTTTGGTATAAAAGAATCAATATCTTCAAGAAGTTGCTTTACCTGTGTTTCTGTCCATCGGTAGCCTCTTTGATAATGAGGAATAAAAAACTGTTTATTATATAATTGGTTTATTGCCCTTAGTTCTAGCATTTTACTTGTCTTTTTTGTTTTAATTTTTCGTGCCTTGGTGTCGCTTTTACAATGACTGCCAACGGGTTTACGGCTTGGCGTATTGTTAGTACAAAAATTCTATAGAATTCTTCTTATTGAACCTTGTACAAATGTTTCAAATAAGCTCTTCAGCCACCATATTGCCAAACAGATGTTAAACTAATTCTGGTAGCTTTTGGCTTCTCAAAGTTCTATCTTTGTATAAATTACAAACTATTTTTAATATGACAAAATAGTAACATCTGAAGACTTAAAAAAACAAAAAAGCAGGCAAAAACCTGCTCTTCCAAAATCTTTAAATCGAACGGTAACTCCATAAAAGAAACCACCGAAGGCGACCGCTACCAGAGCTTGAGTTCAATATCGCCTTCATCGCATGGCTTGCAGCCACCACGAAGGCGATGTTATTGGCTGCTGGGCAATTACTCGGTTGTATTTGTGGTTATTTATTTTAGAACGTCTGTGTAGCGAAAATCGTTGTAAGAAAGAGTTGTCTTACCAAGAAGGTCTTTCCTCATAGCCAAAACGATATTGCCAACAGCTTTTCTCCCTTCTTCTGTGTTGGGGTCTTTCCCCTGCGACTTGATTACTAAGTCAACCAAGTTGTTAAGTGCTGTTACGACTTCGTCTGAACCATATATCCACGATTTATATTGCTCTTCAAAAAATTTCTTCTTCATTTCAGAGCTGGTTGTATTACCAACAAAACCTTGAAGAAGTATAAGTAAATTAGAATATTTTTCTTCTCTAAACTTCAAAACAGCCTCTAATTTTTTTGATTTGGATGTAAAATAATATGAAATGAAACCACCGATAATTGCAGAAGTCAGTGCTAAAAAAGATGTTAGTAAAATGGATTGATAATCTAATGCCATTTTGTGTTGATGTGATAAAGGGTTAAAGTTTCGTTGTCGCTATTTAAGTAGTTGTTACCAAGTTTAGTAAATCCAATTTTTTCCAATAAGTGTCGCATTCCGTCATTCTTTGTTGTTGCATAAAAGGATTTTGAATTGCTGTTCTCCATAAGTGATTTAATTAACTGTTCACTAATTCCTTTTCTGCGATGTGTTTCTTTTGTTACTGCATAGCCAATTTCAAAATTGTAGCTACCTGAAAGCTCCTCAACATTCGCCTGTCTAAAAATGTTCTTTTTGTAAGCATTGTCAGGTTTTTTGATTGAAGCCACACCAACTACTTCACTTTCACTTTCGCAAAATGAAAGGAGCTCAGCCCCTTTAATTCTATTTTCAAGCCCATCAACCAATACTTGACCACCTTCGACAACTATGTCATAGAATTTTTTGAGTTGTTGTGAATCGCATTTGTCAGGCGACAAAATTTTATAAGTCATTTTCATTTTATGTTATGATGTGAAAGTCTGTTGCGTCTGGAAGCCTTGTAGCTAACTCGTAAATATCCACATGTCAGCGTTTTTTCTAAAAATAAGTAATTGTTATAAACAAAGCTATTATTGGCTTTTAATAAATCATAAGTGACTTATTTTCAAAAAATTATATTTATAACTAGATTGCTTTGAGTATTTTTCTCAAGTTATACCCACCCCTATCTTATAGTTAAAATCACATTAATACCGTTATCTAAAATACACATCCACCATCCTACTCCCTAAACTTCCATCATTTAATACAATAGGTCTTTTCATTGATTTTAGGACACCTTTAGAAACAGCATATCTGAGTCCTTTTGAGAGTTCATCTTGCTGAAATTCCCTATTCAATTCTTCTCTACAATAATTCGTAATCTCTTTTAAGTATTTATAGCGGTCATTAAAAAGACCTGAATTCAGTAAAACTTCATTAATAAATGAATCAATGCTTCGTTTAGATTTAGCACTTAAAAAATATTCAACGTTCTTTTTGTTGTCATTTTTGAATCTTATAAGAGCTTCCGATTTATTAACATAATTGGGAATATTTGAATTTAGGTTAAATATTTTCATTCCGTCAAACCCTAATTTATCACCTATTTCTCTGGCAAAGGACTCACTTAGAAATCTAGAGCCATTCAAAATACCATATAAATGTGAGGGAGATTTATCTAAAAATTCTGCAAAACCCGGAACTTCCAAATCTATGATTTCCATAAGCCTTCGTAATTTATTGGCTATTTTTTCGGAATATTCAGTATTTTTTTCTTTCATCCAGTAAAAGGATGAAAATATTTACGCTAATAATTATCATATATTTACTTTTTTGGAAAATATATTTTATATTTGAATAAGTTATAGCTAATAGCTATTTCATTATTTTTTTGGCATTAAACTAAAGAGTCTCGACAGCAAATTCCGACAATTTGATAAGGCGAGACGGTAGATTTGATGCCTGTGTGACTACTTTTGCGTAATTTTAGCAGTGTAGCACACGGGTTTTACCGTCCTTGTCGCCGTCGGAAGCGTGCTGTGCGGTCGGTAGCTTTCCCTGTGCTACATTGCTTTTATAGCCTTCTGCAAGAGACTCGTAAAATAGGTGCGAGTTATGAAACATTTCTTTTTTTATCCCAATCATGTTAAGGCTATGTTCAGCCTTGATGTCGGCGCATGCCCTAAACAGCGCTACAAGAACATCATCAAAGCACCTGTATAAGGTAGCTTTCACGCTATTGTTTTAATGTTTTAATACATTCATCTAAAAACTAAACCCATGAACGCAAAAACCTGCGTAAGGGCATTGCTATGCCTTTACTTTTACATATCTGTACATTATCTAACCGCTCAGGCTCTTAAGGTGGG
>NZ_JBEUMS010000024.1:0-59968 GCF_040543805.1 Arcicella rosea | reverse complement strand
AAAAAAAGAAGCAAAAAAAGAAAAATATTATAGTAGTAATGTTTTTTCTGTTCTTAGAATATTAATAATAAGCAAAAGTAAAGGTTGGAGTTTTCTCCAACGAATTGAGCGTTAGCAACAAACAAATGTAGTAGAATGCAAAGTAACGAGTTGCTTACGCTCGTGTTGTTGGTCTTGGCGACCCCGTGAAAACACCAACAACGGCGGAAGAGCCTATGTTATGTGCAGCTTTTCTATTTGTATATCTCAACATCAAATGTTTTAGCATTCTTTCCGAATAATTGTCCATTGTCAATTGGTATTAATAAAGAGTCAGCCTTTTCTTGGTTGTCATAGAATACAAGTTTAAACGCAGATTTTGTCAAGTGTTTTCTCAGGTTTGAATAGTCTTTAGGTGAAATAGAAATTGTATTGCAATGACTTGATTGGTCTGCCTGATAGGTATATTGATATGGATTGTCCGAAATGAAAGTTATTTGGGGATGCATAAATTCTATTTCGTGATTGGCTTCATTTGAGTTCTTAATTCTAACTTCTTGTAGCATCCCATTCATGTCTGAAAGTCTGAAAATGCAAGCATAACCTTTAGGGAATTTCTCAAGAGTCACGAAATAGCAGTTCTTGGAGATATGCTGATTGTTTGAATTCATTTTGAAGAACCAATATTGTTCGTCTGATGTCAAGAAAGGGCTTGTAAAATTGTCGTATTTGTAAAGTTGGATATTGTCCCAGCCGCCTCCAGGTGAGATAGTAACTGTCTCTATGAAGTGCGAATAAAGTTTTGCCTCATCACAGTCTTGTTTAAATGTCTTGTTTCCAATAAGTTTTTTCTCATCTGTCATTATGTCTAATGAAATCGTTGTTATACGTCCTTCCGATTGGGTACTTCCTTTTACTTCTGTTGTTTCCTTAACAAGTAATCCGCCTAAATATATTGGTGAAAGCCCAATGTCGTCAAAAAAATACTTAACGTTCTTATAATGATACTCTCCTTTGTCTTCATTGTAAAAAGCGTTGTCATTGTAAAAATCGGGCTCGTTCTCTTTCAATTCTGCCTTCTTAATTGTGTTATCGGTATGCACAGATTCTTTTTCATGCTTGTCTTTACAACCAATAAAAGTTAGAATTAATAAACTTAAAATTATTGCTTTCATTATTGTCCTGTTAAAATTATAAATGTTGTTCAGTATAGTTCAAAAGTTGCACACAACAAATAGGAATTTGCGACAGGAGGGTTTCCAAGCACAAATACCCAATTTATTCCTAGAACTCATTACTGATTATATTTTTTCAATTCTTTTTTCAGATTAACACTATTTCGCCAACACCAAAAAGATATTAGTATAAATATTATTGAAGGAATTAAATGGAAATTCCCTGTTGAAAAATAATTGATTGCATTAAATATTATAAGTAAACTTACTCCAAGAATTGAAAGTCCAGTATTTAATCCTAAAAGAAACTTCAAGTCTTTTTCAGTTTTGTTTGTGTTTGGGTTTTCGAGCATACTTTTAATTAATTTAATTTTTACTTATAGCATGACTTTGAGTCATGCCATAAGTGGCTTAAGAAAACCTAAGAACAGTTGCAGTACACCATTCTTGCAGTCAGAGACTGCATTTTATTATTGTTCCAAGTTGTTAAACTTGGAACAGCGAGGGTCGACGGAATTACCGCTAACGTTTCGGTGGTTTGCGATGGCGGGGTGTTTTAGCAATAAACTTCATTCGGAGAACTGAACTTCCACCTTGCACAAATGTGTCTGCGAAGCACGGAACCCCCGCTATCGCAAACCCCATGTTAGCTGTGGTTTTTCTCTGTCGTAAGGTGAACTTCATTGTTTATAAATTTATAAAAGTCAAACATAAAGTTTAACAGTCCTAAAGAAGTAAGCCAAACAAAAATCAATGTCAGAGTTATGTTTAAGCAGTTACTAACATTCAATGATTGAAGTATTATTGGTAATAAAACTCCAAACAGCATAATAAAAAATAAGCTGTTGAATGTTCTCATTAGAGACTTGGGAACACCAACATTTTGCCTTGTCAAGTCGTAAAGTCGAGGCAAGTTAAATTCATAAAACTCTGTCGCAATTTCTGCAAGTATTGTTCTGTGAAAGTCCTGTCCCTTATATTTTGGATTTAGGCGAGTCATTAAATCGCTTACATCATTTTTGTAAAGTATCCAAATGCCTGTATCATTAAATCGTCCTTGTCCGTGTTTCGCATACCTGCCGTCAAGGTAATACCAAATTTGGTTACAAGGGTCGAAGTATTGACTTAGTTCTTCTAATGTGTAGTCAAACCTTGCTGCTTTGTCAGAGTGCCAAGTCATCATATAACCTGGCTCTGGGTCAGCGGAACCAGAAATACTTTCCATAGCACAATAAAGGTCAACCGTGCTCGATGAAAGTTCATTTTCCTCAAGCCAAAACTTTGTTGCCAATTCGTCTTTTTCTTCGCTTTGCCTATGAAGTCTTTCATAAGTCAACCCATTATATTTCTTTTTGAATTTTGAAATGTGGTCATAGTAATTCCAAAATTCACGACTTTTCATCACGTAATGAAGTAAGCGTCTGAAGTGAGTGAGTTTGTCCGAATATTTATCTATTTCAATTTGTCGTGTTGCTCTTTCACTTCTTAGATTGAAAATTTTTGAGGATAGGTAAGCAATTACAAATGCGGAGATAATACCACCAACAGTTATTAAGTAGTTTTGAATGTTTAATATTCTGTCCGCTGGTGCAGGAAATAGAAGCAGTAGAACCCCTACAAGAAGTCCAAAAAGTCCAAGTAATATGTATGAGGTTCTGTCTTTCATAAAATCACAGCTAACGAGCAGGGCTTTGTGCAGGTTGGGAATTAGTATTCTGTCTGCCGATAACCGCTGCTGATTGTAAATATAAAGTTGAAGTTAAGAACAAAAGTTCTGCGATGTACGTCCTGCCCGAACAAAAGTTGAACAGGATTACAAATGCTCATTGTTATTCCGTCTGCCCAACTTGCACAAAACCCAATGTTGTGCGTAGGCTTTTTACGTCATCCGTTTTTGTTCTTTGTCTTCGTCAAGCACTTCAAGTATGTCGAAAAGGTCTGAACTTGTCTGAACAGGGTCTTGCCATATTTCACTACCTGAATATCTTATTACTCTGTATCCGTTAAGTTGAAATAGTCTGTCTCTTTTTTTATCGTTAATAAAACTTGTCTTAGAGTTGTGAAATTGAAATCCGTCACATTCAACTATGATTTTTACTGATGGGTCATTTGGAACCCAAATATAAAAGTCTGCTCGAATTGATTTGTTGTCAACTTTATAATTTGGGAAAAAGGCTTGTGGTGTTATGTGGTAAGAGTCAAATTCAAAATTTCTTGTCAAATGTTGATACATTAAAATATCCTCAACCTGTCCTTCTGTGACCTCACCCTTTGTCTGCTTGGCTTGTAACTTTTCCTCAAAAAATGTCAATTCATTGTCACCCGTAGCTTGCTTGTAAGATTCAATGAAGTTGTCAATACTTTTGTAATAGCCCCTGTAATATTCAATTTCATTTTCTGTGTCATTGAACGGATGAGTGATAAATAAACAAGGCATTCTGTTTTTTAAAAATAACAGCATAAATGAGTTGAGAAATGTCTTTTCGATTGGTGATTGACAATATTTAAAAACATTTTCTGCATTATTTAAGAATACTCCTTCTACAAATTTCTCATAAAATTGGCTGTAGCTAATTTTATCTTCATCAGTTTCGGTTTCCAATGAATATTGTTCAGATATTGATTTGTCAATAAATTGCTTTAAAAGAGGAATAAACTCTTCTTTTTTATCAAGCTTGTCGAAATACTGTCTGAAGAGATTAGGGTTTGTCATAAGTTTACGCACAACTCGCTAATATGCGAAAGTTTTGTCGTACTTTTTGTATTGTTTTGTGTTATTTCTGTTTTTCGTTATACTATTGATGTAGTACTTTTTGTATTGTTAATGATTTTATCCTCCAATCTACCCATTCCTAAATACAATCAAAAACATTCAACCTACGAATCACAAAAAACTTATTATACGGTAAGTTTTCTGGGTATAATACAAATTATGTGAGTAGTAAATTGATTATTGCTTAAAGCGTTTTGTGCATAAGCAATTGCAACGTGTGCATAGGCAGTTGTAAAGTGTGCATGAGTAATTGCAACATGTGCATAGGCAGTTGTAAAGTTTGCATGAGCAGTTGCAACATGTGTATAGGCAGTTGTAAAGTGTGCATGAGCAGTTGCAACGTGTGTTTAGGCAATTGCAACGTGAAAATAGCCAGTGGAGTTTTGTGCATAAGCAGTTGCAAAGTGATATTAACCAGTAGTGACTTGTGATTATGTAATAGTGAAGTGATATTATGCGGTAGTGGTTAGGTATTATGCGGTAGTGGTTAGGTATTATGCGGTAGTGATTAGGTATTATGCGGTAGTGGTTAGTGATTATGCGGTAGTGAATAGGTATAACACAGTAGTTAATAGGTATAATGCAGTAGTGAACAGGTATAATGCAGTAGTGAATAGGTAGAACGCAGTAGTTAATAGGTAGAATGCAGTAGTGAATAGGTATAATGCGGTAGTGAATAGGTATTATGCAGTAGTAAAGTGATATTGACGAGTGGAGGCTTGTAATGAAGCTTTAGCAAAAGAATAGCCTTGTGTACTCATGGCACAAGGCTTTCTGTCATGCCATGAGTTTTGCTAATTTTTTATTTACCAATACAAAACTTAGAAAATATATTCGCTAATAAATCATCCGTAGTGATTTGTCCTGTGATTTCGCCTAAGTGGTGAAGGGCAAAGCGGATGTCTTGGGCAAGGAAATCGCCAGTAACGCTTTGGGCTAAACCTTCTAAAACATTTTCTAATGCTCCATTGGTTTGTAATAAATGTTGATAATGACGAAGGTTTGTCACCACAGTATCACCAGATTTAATTTCTCTAGTTTTTACTTTTCTGACCAAAGTATCTTTTAGCGTATCAATATTTTTGTTCTCAGAGGCTGAAATCCAAAGAATATCAGGATAAGTAGCTTCAAATTCTGCTTTTTGTGTAGCGGATAATTTATCTACTTTGTTACCGACTAAAATATACGGTGCATTAAATTCTGTAATTTGTTGGGCAATTTCAGTAAGTTGAATTTCGGAAGCATCAAACAAATAGACAATCAAACTGGCTTTGTCCATTTGTTGTAAAGTACGTTCTACGCCAATGGCTTCGATGGTATCGGTAGTTTTACGTAAACCTGCTGTATCAATCAATCGGAAACGAATGCCTTCGATAAATAATTCGTCTTCAATCACATCACGAGTTGTACCTGCGATGTCTGAAACAATGGCTTTTTCTTCGTTTAATAAACGATTCAACAAAGTAGATTTACCTGCGTTGGGCTTTCCAGCAATTACAGTAGGCACACCATTTTTGATAACATTACCCATTTCAAAACTGTCAATCAATGGAATGAGTACTTGTTGAATTTTAAAGATTAATTGACGCAAATCGTCACGGTCGGCAAATTCTACTTCTTCTTCGCCAAAGTCTAATTCCAATTCTATCAAAGAGGCAAAATGAATCAAAGCTTCTCGAAGTTGGGCGATTTGCTTAGAAAATCCTCCTCTGATTTGATTAATAGCAGTTTGGTGAGACGCTTCTGAATCGGAAGCAATTAAATCAGCAACGGCTTCTGCTTGGGCAAGGTCTAATTGTCCGTTTAAAAAAGCACGTTGGGTAAATTCCCCAGGATTTGCCAATCTTGCTCCTTCACGAAGGATTAATTTCAAGATTTTTTGAATGATAAAATCTGAACCGTGACAAGAAATTTCGATGGTATCTTCACGAGTATAAGAAGAAGGAGCTTTGAAAAGTGAAACCAATACTTCATCAATAATAGTTTGGTTATCTCTAATCGTACCGAAATGAATGGTATGCGAAAGTTGTTTTTCAAGGTTTTTACCTTTGAAAATTCTATTGACAATCGGGAAAGTTTCTGGACCAGAAACACGAATTACACCGATTGCTCCAATGCCTTGAGCTGTCGCTAAGGCACAAATTGTATCTTGATTAAACATGAATTTGTAACACGATTTGATATTTGCGACGTCTCGCAATCGTGGGTTGAATGAGTTCGGTAACGATAGCGAGACGCCGCATCGTACCAAATCGTGCTACAAATTTAAAACAATTCCTTCAATTTCATGGCAACACCCATATCGCCAGTGATTTTTAGTTTGCCAAACATAAAAGCTGTCATCGGATTCAAATCGCCCGACATCAAGCCTTGCAAATCTTTTAAGCTTACACCAATGGTACAATCTGCGGCATCGTCGGCATTACTTACGCTTCCGTCTGCTCCAATTAAGATACTTCCTGCATCAGTCGCAAATTTAATAGATGAGCCTAAACCGCCTTTAGCAGCCGCCAAAGCAGTAATTTTTTGTGTTAATTCTTCAAAAGTCATGTTGTTGAGATTTATAAAATTTCACTTCATTGTTTTCAATAGGGCTGGGCTTAAAGAAATCAATAACAACAAATATTCTTTGGCATTTAACCTCACCCCCAACCCCCTCTCCTGCAAAGAGGGGGCTTTTTAGTTCCCAAAGCTCCCCTCTCAGCAGGAGAGGGGTCGGGGGTGAGGTCTTTCGCAGAATAATATTTGGCGATAAAAGCTTTAAGGCCAGCCCTATTGAAAAATGTTTGTACTTGCTCAAGGCTCATAGCTCGAAGCTCACAGCTAATTTAAGAAATCGTTTCCTTAAATACTCTTAAAGTAGCGTCCCAAGCTTTTTTGGCTACTTCTGCATTGTAGCGTGTGGGAGCAGTATCGTTGTTGAAAGCATGTTGAGCACCTTCATAAACATAAAGTTCGTATTTTGTACCTGCCGCTTTTAGTGCTGCCTCGTAAGCTGGAATGCCTGCGTTAATACGTTCGTCTAGTCCTCCGTAATGTAATAAAACTTTTGCTTTGATTTTTGGTACATCTGCTGCTTCTGGTTGGCGACCATAATACGCTACTGCCGAATTAAGCGTTGGTGAATTTACCGCCAATTGGTTTGCCAAAGCACCACCCCAACAAAAACCAACACAACTGGTTTTGCCATTACTTTTTGGTAAAGATTTTAAGTAATCAAATCCTTTCAAGAAGTTGTTGGTATTTTTCGTTGCATCTATTTTACTGAATAAAGCCCTTGCTTCATCTTCATTTTCTGGAGTTCCGCCAAAAGGCGAAAGTGCATCTACAGCCAAGGCATAATAACCTGCTTTAGCTACTCTTCTTGCAACATCCTTAGTATGCGGATTCAATCCACGGTTTTCGTGAATGATAATTACTGCACCAATTTTTCCTTTGATTTTTTTAGGTTGCGCCAAGTAAGCTTTCATCGTACTGCCATCACCTTCGTAAGTAACGTCTGATACTTCTATGTCTTCGTCGTTTTCTTGAATGGTTGCGGCATTGGCATAATTTACTTCCAATAATGGCAAAACCGAAAGTGCCGCCACTGTACTTCCTGTTAGTTTAACAAGACGTTTGATGAAATCTTCACGACTTAATGGCTTGTGCGTGTACTCATCGAAAAGGTTAATAATTTCTTGATTCATAGTTATTGTTGTTGTTTAGTTGTGAGCTATGAGATATGAGCATTTTTTCTTTCCATTTGAATCCAAGCTCTTTTGATTTAAGCAAAAGAACAGAGCCAAAAGCTTAAAGCTCATTGCTCAAAGCTTACAGCTCATGGCTTATATCTCAAATCTAATATAATTACAATTACTTTAAAAATTCTATGTTCCTTTTTAGACCAACGTACTTTGTGCGCTTCAAAGGGGATTTTCTAAAGATGGTTTGAAATACTTCTTCGGTGATTTCTTCCCAATCATTCTTAGTAAAATTCGCTAAATCTGGATGGAGATTAAACTGTGGTTCTTGATGTGGTTTTGAAAAACGATTCCAAGGACAAACATCCTGACAAATATCACAACCGAAAAACCAGTTTTCAAATTTGTTCTGTACTTCTACTGGAATGGCTTCTTTCAATTCAATAGTATAATAACTAATACATTTAGAGCCATCAACTACATAAGGTTCAATGATGGCATCCGTCGGACAAGCTTCAACACAACGAGTACAAGTACCACAATAATCTTTTACTGGACCATCGGGTTCTAAAGTTAAATCCAAAATCAATTCTGCAATAAAAAAGAAACTTCCTTGCTTTTTATTGATAAGATTACTGTTTTTGCCAATCCAACCTAAACCTCCTTTTTTCGCCCAAGCTTTATCCATAACTGGTGCAGAATCTACAAAAACTCTTCCTCCAACTTCTCCGATTTCTTCTTGAATATATTCCAAAAATGCTTTTAGTTTCTCTTTCACCACAAAATGATAATCTGTACCATAAGCATATTTTGAAAGTTTTAAATCATTTACACCTTCGGGTAATCTCTGTGAAGGATAGTAATTAAAAAGTAAAGAAACCACCGACTTGGCATCGTCCACTAATAATCGTGGGTCGAGGCGTTTGTCGAAATGGTTTTCCATGTACTGCATTTTTCCGTGATGATTCGCTTTTAGCCAATTTTCTAACCTTGGTGCTTCTTCTTCCAAAAAGCCAGCTTCTGAAATACCACAAAAATCAAAGCCTAACTCTTTGGCTTTTTGCTTGATTAAGAAAGTATTTTTTGAATGATTTAACATTTAAGTGTTTTTTCCAAAAGTTTTCTGGCATCTTCATTTTGTCAATTTTTTGAAAGACAAACGATTAACAGATTTCAGATAACTGATAAACGTACGAAAGTACTTAAGCAATTTTTACAGAAGTCATCGTCAGAGAACCACCTACTGGCACATCATTGAAAAAACTTGCTTCTTCATTTTTCTCTTGCATTCCTAAAATATATAATAAAGGATAGTAGTGGTCGGGAGTAGGAATTGCCAATTTAGCGGCTTGTCCCATACTTTCGTAATTTATTAAGTCTTTATGATTTCTTTCAGTAATGTTCTTTTTGAATTTTTCATTCATTTCAATCGCCCAATCATAGCCATAAGCCCCATTGATTCGCTGAAAATCTACCATTCTTAAATTATGTACCATGTTTCCACTTCCAATAATTAATACTCCTTTTCTACGCAATGTGGCTAATTCTTGTGCTAATTCATAATGATACTGTGGCGATTGATGATAATCGATACTCAATTGTAAAATCGGAATATTGGCTTTTGGATAGATATGACGAATGATTGTCCACGTTCCATGATCTAAACCCCAATCATGATCCAAATGTACATCTGTTTTTGTAATGAGTTTTTGAGTTTCTTCTGCAATAACTGGACTACCAATCGCTGGATATTGTACATCAAACAATGCTTTTGGAAAACCGCCAAAATCATGTATCGTTCTAGGTTTTTCCATTGCCGTTACAAAAGTACCTCTTGTAAGCCAATGTGCTGAAATAACAATTACCGCAGTGGGTTCTGGAAAATCTTTGGCTAAAGATGACCATTGTTGACTAAATTGATTATTTTCGATACCATTCATGGGCGAACCATGCCCGATAAAGAGTAAAGGAGTCTTCTGTTCTTGTTGTGATAATTGCTCAGAAAATACTTTTAATGTTCCTAATGCTGACATGGCTAATACTCCTGCGGAGGCTTTTATAAATGTTTTTCGATTCATTTCTCTAAAATACTATATTTTATGCAACGGATTGGTTGATTAGTAAGTTCAAAGAGTATCTTAGCATGAAAATAGGTAAGTAATTTTACTCATTTTTCAACATATTTTGTAATTATTACCATTTTCAGAATTTTCTTTGGGAAAACAATTTTGAAGCACAGCATTATTTTTTTAAATTAGGGTAATAACAACTAATAAAATATCCAAAGCCTATGAATTTTAGTTTTGAGAACTACCAAACCGAAGGCTTCTTCGATGAAATGTTTGATGCACAAGGCAATGTGCGATTGGGTTATGAGGCATTTAAGGAACGGGTAGAACAGTTAAAGATTGATGAGTTTATTCGTCGCCACCAAGCAGCCGAACGTTCGTTAATGGCAATGGGTATTACTTTCAATGTTTATTCGGAAAATGAAGGAACAGAACGCATTATGCCTGTTGATATTATTCCCCGAGTAATTGAAGCTGAAGACTGGAAAAAAACCGAAAAAGGCTTGATACAACGTATCACGGCTTTGAACATGTTTTTGGATGATATTTATCACGACCAAAAAATATTGAAAGACGGTATCGTTCCCCGTGAATTAATTGAAACTTCTAAAGACTTTTTACGTCCTTGTATTGGTATTCGCCCTCCAAAAGGCATTTATATTCACATTACTGGTACGGATTTAATCCGTGGCGACGACGGTAAGTTTATGGTTTTGGAAGATAACCTACGTTGTCCGTCGGGTGTTTCTTACATGCTTGAAAACAGAGAACTCCTCAAACGTACTTTCCCTGAAGTTTTGGCTAAAACCAGAGTACAGTCTATCTCCGATTATCCTAATAAGTTGTTGCAGATGTTACAACACATCAGCGACCGCCCAAATCCTACGGTTTGTGTATTAACTCCGGGAATTTATAATTCAGCTTACTTTGAACACTCGTATTTAGCACAACAAATGGGTGTTGAATTGGTTGATTCAAGAGATTTAGTCGTGCATGATGGTTATGTAAAAATGCGTACTACTAAAGGTTTCCAGATTGTAGATGTAATTTATCGTAGAATTGACGATACATTCTTAGATCCTAAGGCATTCAGACCCGATTCTTTGATTGGTATTCCAGGAATTTTTGATGTCTATAAAAAAGGTAGAATTGCTTTAGCGAATGCACCGGGAACAGGCGTTGCTGATGATAAAGTAATTTACGCTTATGTACCAAGAATCATCAAATACTATTTAGGCGAAGACCCTATCATTCCAAATGTTGAAACTTTTATTTGTGGTGAAGAAGCTGATTGTAAATATGTATTAGAAAATATTGAGAAATTGGTAGTAAAAGAAGCCAATGAAGCGGGTGGATACGGTATGTTGATTGGTCCAAAATCAACTAAAGCAGAACAAGAAATTTTTAAAGCACGTATTAAAGCAAATCCAAGAAACTATATTGCTCAACCTACGATTTCACTTTCAAGAGTTCCATGTTTGATTGACGACCATTCAGAAGGCAGACACGTTGACTTACGTCCATACATACTTTATGGAGATGGCGTAAAAGTAATTCCGGGTGGATTAACCCGTGTAGCATTGCGCAAAGGCTCTTTAGTAGTAAATTCATCACAAGGTGGAGGTTCTAAAGATACTTGGGTATTGTACTGATAATGAATCAATTGACACAAAAAAATGGTTGACAAATAGCTAGATTTGTCAACCATTTTTGTTTCATAATGTATTATTTTATTGTTGTGATTTCATTCTGTATCGAAGCGCTAACCAAGAGAAAATAGGCTGTTAGGATATAAAAGGAGTATTAGAGCAGTGTATCAGAGAATCTAAGCACTCACTCGAAGAATATAGTCATTGTATCGGAGAATGTAAGCACCCACTCGGAGAATATAGGCACTGTATCGGAGAATGTAAGCACTGTATCGGAGAATGTAAGCACTCACTCGGAGAATATAGGCACTGTATCGGAGAATGTAAGCACCCACTCGGAGAATATAGGCACTGTATCGGAGAATGTAAGCACCCGCTCGAAGAATGTAGGCACTGTATCAGAGAATGTAAGCACCCGCTCGAAGAATATAGGCATTGTATCGGATATTGGAAGATAATAGATGGGAGGGCAAAGGTTTTCAATCCTTATTCTACTGGAAGTTACTCTGGAAGTGTAAACTAGGATAACTCTTTGTTAACCATTTATTCGTTTCAATCCTTATTCTAATGGTAGTTTCTCTCTGAGTCTATGAAATATCGGTTAAAACCTTAGTCAACCTGAGTTTCAATCCTTATTCTAATGGAAGTTTCTCTCTGAGATTGCAACGCTATCCTTTTTAGAATTGTGTTCACCTTGTTTCAATCCTTATTCTACTGGAAGTTACTCTGGAAGAGAGACAACGAATTTACAATAATGACCGACGAGGAGGGTTTCAATCCTTATTATTCTACTGGAAGTTACTCTGGAAGGAGCGGTACGGAACTTTCTGAAAAACTGAAAACGCTGTTTCAATCCTTATTCTATTGGAAGTTACTCTGGAAGTTCATTTTGACGAGTACCACGGGGCGATTGACCTGCTCCGTTTCAATCCTTATTCTATTGGAAGTTACTCTGGAAGTTCATTTTGACGAGTACCACGGGGCGATTGACCTGCTCCGTTTCAATCCTTATTCTAATGGAAGTTACTCTGGAAGTGTTTATCTGAATCAGCAACTGCCTTAATGAATGGCAGTTTCAATCCTTATTCTATTGGAAGTTACTCTGGAAGCGCTTCAAAACATCATACATGGCTTTGGCTTCATGGGTTTCAATCCTTATTCTATTGGAAGTTACTCTGGAAGTTAGCTTTGTTTGTAGATAAGTTAACAGAATTTGAGTGTTTCAATCCTTATTCTATTGGAAGTTACTCTGGAAGTGCGGTTCATCAACGAAAGTTTTCTCTAAGCGACTGATGTTTCAATCCTTATTCTATTGGAAGTTACTCTGGAAGAATTTGCTTTGGTGTGAATGTTTGACGAGTTTTTTTGTTTCAATCCTTATTCTATTGGAAGTTACTCTGGAAGGATGTTCTACAAGTGTATTGACGTCCAACGTCTTGTCGTTTCAATCCTTATTCTATTGGAAGTTACTCTGGAAGATAATCTAACATATTTTGCTCAATAGCTGCTTTTGCGTTTCAATCCTTATTCTATTGGAAGTTACTCTGGAAGCGTAGGTGCTACGAGCGTGTACAAAGGAGGTGAAACAGTTTCAATCCTTATTCTATTGGAAGTTACTCTGGAAGTTGGCTTGCCGTTGCAAGTACGGTGACTGGGGGTATGGTTTCAATCCTTATTCTATTGGAAGTTACTCTGGAAGATTCACAATTACAATAGAGCGAATTAACATTAAACGGTTTCAATCCTTATTCTATTGGAAGTTACTCTGGAAGTGTTTCATCTGTTGAATCTTCAATTCCATCAGGTATGTTTCAATCCTTATTCTATTGGAAGTTACTCTGGAAGCATATACTTGGAAGTTTGGCTATAGAATTAATACTCATTGTTTCAATCCTTATTCTATTGGAAGTTACTCTGGAAGTTCTATCATTAGTTAAGATACTTGCTTTCCATTCCTGTTTCAATCCTTATTCTATTGGAAGTTACTCTGGAAGATTCAATTGGCATTCTCATGTTTATCCATACTTTGTGTTTCAATCCTTATTCTATTGGAAGTTACTCTGGAAGAATGTACGTTTGTTTAGATGTGTCAAAATCTGGTTTGGTTTCAATCCTTATTCTATTGGAAGTTACTCTGGAAGCAAAAGATGATGCTAGTCCTTACCTTCCTGAACCCTGTTTCAATCCTTATTCTATTGGAAGTTACTCTGGAAGAAACATTAGCACTATTCTTCTTATTTGCTTTTATGAAAGAGTTTCAATCCTTATTCTATTGGAAGTTACTCTGGAAGCGATTACTGCTGTAGTAATCCTGTTGTACTACTTGGCGTTTCAATCCTTATTCTATTGGAAGTTACTCTGGAAGAATACATCTGTTCTTTTGATGAATTAGGTAATGAAATAGTTTCAATCCTTATTCTATTGGAAGTTACTCTGGAAGATGGATGAAGTGAAATATGAAGTAAAGTTCGAAAGTCGGTTTCAATCCTTATTCTATTGGAAGTTACTCTGGAAGTCTGATTATGATTATCAACAGTATTATAAATACTTATGTTTCAATCCTTATTCTATTGGAAGTTACTCTGGAAGGTTTAGTGTACCGACGATTCTTTTTTTTTCAGATTCGTTTCAATCCTTATTCTATTGGAAGTTACTCTGGAAGTTCTCGCCAAGTAATACGTTCCAAATCTGAGTGCCTGTTTCAATCCTTATTCTATTGGAAGTTACTCTGGAAGGCGGAGCGAATACAAGCTAGATACTTACTTAGTATTAGTTTCAATCCTTATTCTATTGGAAGTTACTCTGGAAGTTGTTTTGCCGTTTGCATCTTTATACGCTCCCATGAGTTTCAATCCTTATTCTATTGGAAGTTACTCTGGAAGGCTGAGGCTGTTCTCTTTTTGCCCATTAAAACGCATTGTTTCAATCCTTATTCTATTGGAAGTTACTCTGGAAGTAGAGAAGCTTCAGTAAGTTTTGATGCTTACCTTGAGTTTCAATCCTTATTCTATTGGAAGTTACTCTGGAAGAAGCCTCGAAAGAATCAGAAGCTTTTGCTAATGAATGTTTCAATCCTTATTCTATTGGAAGTTACTCTGGAAGAGGCGGATTGTTGATAAAATACGCCCGTGTGTGGGTTTGGTTTCAATCCTTATTCTATTGGAAGTTACTCTGGAAGTTATTATTCAGCCATCAAACGAAAGTCTTGAAATACGTTTCAATCCTTATTCTATTGGAAGTTACTCTGGAAGGTTTCTATTTACCGCATCCCGTGTTTGGTAGCTATAAGTTTCAATCCTTATTCTATTGGAAGTTACTCTGGAAGAGTTTCTTCTTTTTTAAGCTCAAATCCTGTCTTTGGGTTTCAATCCTTATTCTATTGGAAGTTACTCTGGAAGAGCACTAAGTACGATTGAAACAGGCTTTTGCAAAGTAGTTTCAATCCTTATTCTATTGGAAGTTACTCTGGAAGAAGCAACAAATAAAACCAAAATTCATAAACAGGCTAGTTTCAATCCTTATTCTATTGGAAGTTACTCTGGAAGTGTGATTGATTTTTCAAAAAGAGCCTTTGAATTAGGTTTCAATCCTTATTCTATTGGAAGTTACTCTGGAAGACCTTTTCGCTTTCTTGCATCGTCAATTACTTCTTTGTTTCAATCCTTATTCTATTGGAAGTTACTCTGGAAGACAATTGTATGAACCACGTCAAAGAGTTTTTAAGTAAGTTTCAATCCTTATTCTATTGGAAGTTACTCTGGAAGCCAAGATTCAAGCTTTTATCCAGTTGAATTTCAAGGGTTTCAATCCTTATTCTATTGGAAGTTACTCTGGAAGGCCATTCCGCAATGTTTGCCCTGCTTTTTTGGCGTAGAGTTTCAATCCTTATTCTATTGGAAGTTACTCTGGAAGAGTTCCGAGAAATATTGCGAAGAAAACAGGTAATACGTTTCAATCCTTATTCTATTGGAAGTTACTCTGGAAGTTGTTGTAGCGGTTTTTATTTTACTTTTATCAGTTGTGTTTCAATCCTTATTCTATTGGAAGTTACTCTGGAAGAATACATCTTTAGGTGTAATTGTAGTTCACAACGGCAAGTTTCAATCCTTATTCTATTGGAAGTTACTCTGGAAGAAATCATTGGTTTACTCTATAACCCCTACGTTCGATGTTTCAATCCTTATTCTATTGGAAGTTACTCTGGAAGCGTCTCTTACAATTTCTTCGGTTAATTCCATAAGTTGTTTCAATCCTTATTCTATTGGAAGTTACTCTGGAAGTTCAAAGGACGATATTTAACGATATAAGTTCCTTGAGTTTCAATCCTTATTCTATTGGAAGTTACTCTGGAAGTCTGTCTATAATCTTGGGGGTGGCAATACAATCATCAGTTTCAATCCTTATTCTATTGGAAGTTACTCTGGAAGACAACATGAATTCTTTAGACTTTTTTAGCTGCATCAGTTTCAATCCTTATTCTATTGGAAGTTACTCTGGAAGGGCAATCCATTACCGATTGATAGAAACCTTTAATAAGTTTCAATCCTTATTCTATTGGAAGTTACTCTGGAAGAGTGGCGACTTTAAATCTTCTAAAAACAAGTTTCTATGTTTCAATCCTTATTCTATTGGAAGTTACTCTGGAAGATCAAAAAAACTAAGCTAAAAAGCTACAAATAATTTGTTTCAATCCTTATTCTATTGGAAGTTACTCTGGAAGTAGATTATAGTGACAAAGGCAGTGGTAGGATAGTATGTTTCAATCCTTATTCTATTGGAAGTTACTCTGGAAGGTTTTTAGCAAATAAAACAGGGAAACAACATAGTATGTTTCAATCCTTATTCTATTGGAAGTTACTCTGGAAGCAAGTTACAAAGCAGTTGTAACGATTTGTAACCGACGTTTCAATCCTTATTCTATTGGAAGTTACTCTGGAAGCATAGAAGTATTCACAGCCGAAGTAAAGGCTGGTAATCTGTTTCAATCCTTATTCTATTGGAAGTTACTCTGGAAGAAGCCCACGGCAGGGCAACCTTAGCCCGCTGGTATGGTTTCAATCCTTATTCTATTGGAAGTTACTCTGGAAGCTTTTGTTCTGTTCATTTCTGAATGTAATGTATTCGGTTTCAATCCTTATTCTATTGGAAGTTACTCTGGAAGTTTTTGGGCGAAGGCTTAGTACATCTATCTCTGATGAGTTTCAATCCTTATTCTATTGGAAGTTACTCTGGAAGAACAGACAGACTCAATAGCGGCAATGCTTGAAAAAAGTTTCAATCCTTATTCTATTGGAAGTTACTCTGGAAGCCAGGTGTACAAACAATTGAAAGAATATTATCAGTTTGTTTCAATCCTTATTCTATTGGAAGTTACTCTGGAAGTGCGAAGTTTGGCGTAGCTCCCTGAAGGCATTTGTGGTTTCAATCCTTATTCTATTGGAAGTTACTCTGGAAGAAACCTAAATCCTCTGGATCTGGCAGAGGAATTGTACGTTTCAATCCTTATTCTATTGGAAGTTACTCTGGAAGCGAACGCATAGCGGTTATTGAAAGCTACGTAACCGAGTTTCAATCCTTATTCTATTGGAAGTTACTCTGGAAGACAATAAATTTCCTCAGAACCTTAGAAAGATTTTATCGTTTCAATCCTTATTCTATTGGAAGTTACTCTGGAAGCGGTTGAGCCAAAAGCCAAAGCCGATACAAAAGCGGTTTGTTTCAATCCTTATTCTATTGGAAGTTACTCTGGAAGAATCACCTTCCCAATTTCATAAGACAATGACAGACTGTTTCAATCCTTATTCTATTGGAAGTTACTCTGGAAGCTGGTGGTCAGCCAATCAACGCAAAGACGCCTTTTGGTTTCAATCCTTATTCTATTGGAAGTTACTCTGGAAGGAATATCCATGCACCTATTTGTTTGCAACAAAAAATCGTTTCAATCCTTATTCTATTGGAAGTTACTCTGGAAGTTTATTCAAATGCTACTGTTTCCACTCAAACGCTTTTGTTTCAATCCTTATTCTATTGGAAGTTACTCTGGAAGCAAAGACAAACTGATACGGTCGTCTAATGTTTCGAGGTTTCAATCCTTATTCTATTGGAAGTTACTCTGGAAGGCATTGAACTTGGTACACGTGCAAGCCTTATCGACCGTTTCAATCCTTATTCTATTGGAAGTTACTCTGGAAGAGAGGGTAAACTTCTTTGATTTAAGTACCTGTTAATGTTTCAATCCTTATTCTATTGGAAGTTACTCTGGAAGAGAGCGGTAGAATCAATCAAGAAGACTATTCTCGTAGTTTCAATCCTTATTCTATTGGAAGTTACTCTGGAAGTTCCGAAATGGATGAGCAAACTTGTGATATGTTCCTGTTTCAATCCTTATTCTATTGGAAGTTACTCTGGAAGTAACAGAGTACTGGCATAAGAAAAAGAAGTCTATTGGTTTCAATCCTTATTCTATTGGAAGTTACTCTGGAAGTATAGCCCAGCCCAGTCTTCTACGAACCTAGATTTTGGTTTCAATCCTTATTCTATTGGAAGTTACTCTGGAAGAAAGCCTTTTATGCTCATAATGAAAGAACTGGCAGGTTTCAATCCTTATTCTATTGGAAGTTACTCTGGAAGAATTGATTATTAAAGCGATATGATACCGAATCTATGCGGTTTCAATCCTTATTCTATTGGAAGTTACTCTGGAAGTTAGAATTGTTGTTTTTCTTTAAGTTGTGTAATATAGTTTCAATCCTTATTCTATTGGAAGTTACTCTGGAAGTAGCGCTTCAATTTCTTCGGCTCTTTCAGCTTCTTTGTTTCAATCCTTATTCTATTGGAAGTTACTCTGGAAGTGCGAACCAGTAACAGGGATAATCAGTGCATTTAAAGGTTTCAATCCTTATTCTATTGGAAGTTACTCTGGAAGTTTACTTTTTCCCTTTCAATGAGATTTTGATAAGAGTTTCAATCCTTATTCTATTGGAAGTTACTCTGGAAGAAGTAATAGTTTCTTATACAATTAAAATCCAATTTTAGTTTCAATCCTTATTCTATTGGAAGTTACTCTGGAAGTTCTATTCCCATAGATTATATAGAGTTATAGTGATGGTTTCAATCCTTATTCTATTGGAAGTTACTCTGGAAGGATTCTACCCATGTAGTATGCCATCGCTTCAAACGAAGTTTCAATCCTTATTCTATTGGAAGTTACTCTGGAAGTTTTAAGGAATGCTAACACATCATAATAAAAATGAAGTTTCAATCCTTATTCTATTGGAAGTTACTCTGGAAGTAGCAATCAAATCAACGTTATCGGGATTGTTAATAACGTTTCAATCCTTATTCTATTGGAAGTTACTCTGGAAGAGAACAAAAAGCTAAATACAAAGAAGAAGAGTTGATGTTTCAATCCTTATTCTATTGGAAGTTACTCTGGAAGGTCAAAACTCCAAAAACTTAACTTTCCTTTTACATTGTTTCAATCCTTATTCTATTGGAAGTTACTCTGGAAGACTTCCCACACCGATTTATTATTATTTTCCATTTTATGTTTCAATCCTTATTCTATTGGAAGTTACTCTGGAAGTGATGTACAATTGCCCTATTTTGTCTTTCTGCTAACGGTTTCAATCCTTATTCTATTGGAAGTTACTCTGGAAGATCGAATGAGTATCCTTTATTTTTGCAAAATGTATTGGTTTCAATCCTTATTCTATTGGAAGTTACTCTGGAAGAATTTTTGAATTAAGAGGTACTGGGTTTTCCAGATTGTTTCAATCCTTATTCTATTGGAAGTTACTCTGGAAGATTAAGACCGCCTCAAATGGTCAAAAGGTTTTCAAGTTTCAATCCTTATTCTATTGGAAGTTACTCTGGAAGGATTTAATGCTTTTTGTTTAACATTTTAATAAGTAAGTTTCAATCCTTATTCTATTGGAAGTTACTCTGGAAGAACATATTATGGGCAATTGTCCATTTTGGGAATCTAAGTTTCAATCCTTATTCTATTGGAAGTTACTCTGGAAGAGTAATAGGGAGTGATGTATATTATTTTGCATCAAAGAAGTTTCAATCCTTATTCTATTGGAAGTTACTCTGGAAGTGTAATGGATTCTTCTAATAAGGCTCAGAAGCATAGTTTCAATCCTTATTCTATTGGAAGTTACTCTGGAAGTTTGTCGTAACTCCTTATGCTGTTACTGGGCAAGACTGTTTCAATCCTTATTCTATTGGAAGTTACTCTGGAAGACAAAAATCATTTCTGATTTATTACCATCTTGATTAAGTTTCAATCCTTATTCTATTGGAAGTTACTCTGGAAGGTTATTGAGGACATATTAACCTTAGAGGAAATATTTCCGTTTCAATCCTTATTCTATTGGAAGTTACTCTGGAAGCATCAGAAACAACAACATAGCCATCACTTGAATTTTGTTTCAATCCTTATTCTATTGGAAGTTACTCTGGAAGAGAAGGCAACATTTAACTAATTTTTCAACCAGTTTGTTTCAATCCTTATTCTATTGGAAGTTACTCTGGAAGATGCGGAATAAATTTCACTGGAACAGTTTATAATGGGTTTCAATCCTTATTCTATTGGAAGTTACTCTGGAAGTTACTGGTTTGCAAACATCAACAGAAGATGGCACGCGTTTCAATCCTTATTCTATTGGAAGTTACTCTGGAAGATGGCTGGCAACACTAAATCATCCTCCCAAAAATCTATTTGTTTCAATCCTTATTCTATTGGAAGTTACTCTGGAAGCCTGCGGATAAACATCTGTTTGCCCTACCTGATTCTGGTTTCAATCCTTATTCTATTGGAAGTTACTCTGGAAGCAAAACTTTGCTTTTGAGGGTAGCCTGACCGATTTGTTTCAATCCTTATTCTATTGGAAGTTACTCTGGAAGCTATTTTCCAACTGAACTTGGATATATCGACATGGGGTTTCAATCCTTATTCTATTGGAAGTTACTCTGGAAGAAGCACTTTCATAAATACAATCACAATAAAGGAAACGTTTCAATCCTTATTCTATTGGAAGTTACTCTGGAAGCTTTGAATAGCTTGATCTCTTGCTTCAAAAGTATCGGGTTTCAATCCTTATTCTATTGGAAGTTACTCTGGAAGGCCTGAATTCTACTAATTTTATAGACAAAAATCTGTGTTTCAATCCTTATTCTATTGGAAGTTACTCTGGAAGATCCATTTTTAAAATATTGGAATGGCATTGAGTATTGTTTCAATCCTTATTCTATTGGAAGTTACTCTGGAAGAGAAAATAGGGAAGATGGAAACAGAATTAGACTATCTGTTTCAATCCTTATTCTATTGGAAGTTACTCTGGAAGTTTGTTAGATGATACGAATTTTAGTGCAAGTATCTAGTTTCAATCCTTATTCTATTGGAAGTTACTCTGGAAGCGAAAATTGGGTTCAATCAATATCTAAGGATTCAGCAAAGTTTCAATCCTTATTCTATTGGAAGTTACTCTGGAAGTTCCTGCTAATAGCAAAGGGTTAAAACCTGTTTCAAGTTTCAATCCTTATTCTATTGGAAGTTACTCTGGAAGCTAACAATGTAAATAATGTAGAAAAAGGTACTACGGGTTTCAATCCTTATTCTATTGGAAGTTACTCTGGAAGTATAGAACTAATTCAAAAGGAATTTATGAGTGTAAAAGAAGTTTCAATCCTTATTCTATTGGAAGTTACTCTGGAAGTTTTAGTTGATTTTTTGGAGAAACATAGAAACGAAAGTTTCAATCCTTATTCTATTGGAAGTTACTCTGGAAGATTCATGTTTCAATAAAAATGTAAACATTCCTGTCAGTTTCAATCCTTATTCTATTGGAAGTTACTCTGGAAGTTAGTTTTAATTTTTCTTCCATTTTAGCTTGATTGTTGTTTCAATCCTTATTCTATTGGAAGTTACTCTGGAAGGTGATATGTTCTTGAAAGATTACAAAGCACTGATGAAGTTTCAATCCTTATTCTATTGGAAGTTACTCTGGAAGTATTTTCATCGTACTTTAAGGGGTTTTAATTTTTGGGTGTTTCAATCCTTATTCTATTGGAAGTTACTCTGGAAGCATTTAATCGTTTCTGTAGTGGAGGGAATAGCGGGAGTTTCAATCCTTATTCTATTGGAAGTTACTCTGGAAGTTTTTTTATGTTCTGATTGTCATGGGGATTACGACAAGTTTCAATCCTTATTCTATTGGAAGTTACTCTGGAAGATCTCTTTTGATTTATCAAAAGGAATGATTGGATAGTTTCAATCCTTATTCTATTGGAAGTTACTCTGGAAGAATTAGGATTTCCTTGAAGTTCCTTATAAACCCCGTGTTTCAATCCTTATTCTATTGGAAGTTACTCTGGAAGACAAACATGACGCAACTTTTCTTTTTTTCTTGCTAAGTTTCAATCCTTATTCTATTGGAAGTTACTCTGGAAGTTCAACATCAAAGCTTTCTAAGTCTTTGTAGGTCACGTTTCAATCCTTATTCTATTGGAAGTTACTCTGGAAGGCTTTAAGAAAATTATCTCATCAACTTTTAAGCTAACGTTTCAATCCTTATTCTATTGGAAGTTACTCTGGAAGTTCAGCCTTCCATTCTGATAATAGCTTAGTGCAATCATGTTTCAATCCTTATTCTATTGGAAGTTACTCTGGAAGAAAATTTTGATGAATGATTACTTTGACGACTTAGGAGTTTCAATCCTTATTCTATTGGAAGTTACTCTGGAAGTTTATTATTTGTTGCAGAAAGCGATGAACGGTGTTGTTTCAATCCTTATTCTATTGGAAGTTACTCTGGAAGTAGTTGGGAGTGGGATTTGTCTTACTCGCTAATCAAGTTTCAATCCTTATTCTATTGGAAGTTACTCTGGAAGAAATGTATCACGAGGTTTTTATGATGACGCTTTTGAGTTTCAATCCTTATTCTATTGGAAGTTACTCTGGAAGCTGGTCTTTTGGATAATTACCAAGGTAAGTGCTATAGTTTCAATCCTTATTCTATTGGAAGTTACTCTGGAAGAAACTAACACCGCACTCTTCACAGTTTTCTGGATGTTGGTTTCAATCCTTATTCTATTGGAAGTTACTCTGGAAGGATTCTGGAAATTATGCTGGCTTAACTGGAGTAGTCACGTTTCAATCCTTATTCTATTGGAAGTTACTCTGGAAGCCCGTGAGATTAGATGATTTGTACGAAGGAATGGAATGTTTCAATCCTTATTCTATTGGAAGTTACTCTGGAAGTTTAGGTACAAGTAATTCTCTTCTCCAGCGAACTTAGTTTCAATCCTTATTCTATTGGAAGTTACTCTGGAAGAGTAAGTGAAATACCAGCTTTGATTGTACCTGAAAGTTTCAATCCTTATTCTATTGGAAGTTACTCTGGAAGTGAATCCAAACAACCATTTACAATAAATTCGTGTGCGTTTCAATCCTTATTCTATTGGAAGTTACTCTGGAAGTGAATATGAAGCACCGTTTGAAAAGATTGCAAAATTGTTTCAATCCTTATTCTATTGGAAGTTACTCTGGAAGCTATTAGAGATTATAGGTTTAATGTTCATTACAACGAATGTTTCAATCCTTATTCTATTGGAAGTTACTCTGGAAGTGAAATAAAAATTCATATTCTTTTCAAGCTCTTTCAGTTTCAATCCTTATTCTATTGGAAGTTACTCTGGAAGTTGCTTCTGAATTTGTCATTTGATTATTTTGTTTAAGAGTTTCAATCCTTATTCTATTGGAAGTTACTCTGGAAGACCTAATATTCTGTTTTTTAGTTCTTCATTCATGATTTGTTTCAATCCTTATTCTATTGGAAGTTACTCTGGAAGTCGTCTGCTTGGTTAATTCCTTGTAACATAATTACTTGTATGTTGTTTCCTATCTGCATTTTCTTCTTTAAACAGTAGGTCAAAGTACGTTTTTTAGTTTGTTTTTTGAATTTTTCCGTAAACATAACTAATTGATTTTTAGTGTCTTAATGCTTTGTTTTTCGCCTTTGAAAATAAATTGCTACACGGAAATAGATTATTTTGTGCAAATATTTCTATAAGTGCAAGTTACACATCTCATTTTAGATTTTGTAGCTTTGGGATAATAATTGTTCTCTATAATCTGATAAATTTCTCGGCTTGCTTCTTTTACTAAATGCTTGTCGCTGTCTTTTATTTCTACTTCTACTAATTTATTATTACTCCGTGTATATACCAAGTAACCTTTGTTTACTTTGCAATGAAAATTCTCTTCTATCAGCCAAGCATAACAGTACAATTGGGTTTTGTAAGTCTCAAAAACTTTGTCATCATAAGCGGCAAATTTATAGTCTAAAGGTGTCATCGTACCGTCTTCTAATTTCAATACTTCGTCGATACGTCCTCTTAGGAATTCGTTGGCTAAGTACTGGTCGTTGTATCGTTCTATTGCTCCTATACGTCTGCGTAGGTATTCTTTGTTTTGCTCTAATTTCTGGTTATGGATTTCTCTACCTTTTTGTACTTTGAAATGTCTATCTTCATACTGTGGAATGGCGATAACGTATTCAAAATACGTAAACCTTGGGCAATATAAATATTCTATGATGTGTGAGGGTGTAAGAGTCATTGTATGAGTGCTGAGTTTTGAATGATGAATTGTGAGTTTATCGCTTTCGGAATACTAAAAAATTGACATACATGCAGGCGATTAATTGAAAATGGAATAAGGATTCTCAAAGAAAAAGTGCCATTACTTCATCTGAAACTAATTTTTTGTCGAAGGCTTGTCCCAATAAAACGGTTTCTTGTAATTCGTTTTTTGACATCGGAAAAATATAAACGGAATCGGTTGCTTCATCAATCAAATCTTCGATTTGTAATTGCAAACTGTCTTTCATATTGCGGTCTATCGTGCCCAGAAATACAGAGAATTGTACTCTGTATAAGCCCGATTGCTTACAGATTTTGGCAACTTTGGTACGAGCTTTATCGTTTTTAATATCATACAATACCCATGCAATCATATTTCTATTTTTTGAATCCCATTACTTGATGTATAAATGTTTTTTTACAAATACAGCGTTTCGCTGGTGTCTTTGGTTTTCTCTATCAATTGGTTGGCATAAGTATGTGCCTCTTGCTGAATGATATTTGCTCTTGTCTGGTTACGATTTTTGTAGCGAATGCTGTCTTCTTCCAAGTAATCGTTCAAAGCCTTTATTAACAATTCCTTGCCTTCTTTATTCAACGTAATACCATTGGTGATTTCATCTATATGAGCTTTATTTACTTTTTTTGCCGTAAATAATCTAAAAACTGGTACTTCAACAAATATTCTGAAAGGCTCTATAAAATCAAAAACCATTGATTTTTGGTTATAATCGTCACGGTGTAAATACCCCACGTAAGGGTCCAAGCCTGCTAAAATTAAGGCTTTTTCTATTCTCGTATAAAGAATACCGTAAGCATAATTCAGAAAAGCATTAAATGAATCTTTGGCTGGTCTGCTACTTCTACCATTAAATTGATAAGGCTGTGGCAATACGTAATTAATGGTTTCAAAATACAAACGCCCTGCTGTGCCTTCTAATCCTCGGATGGTTTCGGCAAAATCTTGGACAGTTTTTCCTTCCAATTTACCGACTGAAATAACGAGATTTTGGATTCTCTCAATTTTATCGTCCAGATACTCTGAGAACTGTGGACGATGTTTTTTCAAGTCTTTGATAAACTCTAACTGATGCGTCATTTTTTCTGAAATCCAATTTTTGGTAGCCTTAACACCTTCTTCGTTGATACTGGCTTGCAGTTGTTGTTTACGGATTTTGGTAGTACTTCCTAACTTTGAATGCCAAACTCTTCCCAAAGGATAGCCGTCTGAACGAGCAAAAATAATGTCAATATTGTTGTATAAAGCCAATCGCACGGCCTCAGTACTCAAAGAAGCCGAAGTAGCCAAAACAAAAGAACTAACCTTATGAGCAGCTAATGTTTTCTTGATAGGTTCTCCATCTTTTACTGGAATTTTCACCTCAAACATATCATCTTTGATATGAAGATATGTTCCAAAAGTATTCAGATATACTTGCATAATTTATGGTTGAATAGATGGTATTGGATAATGAATATCTTCATAAGCTTTTACGAAAGATAAAGCCAGTTTAATTGTTTGCCCTCTGGACTTTCTGGGGTAGAGGATTGGTCAAACTGCTTATCAATCCAAGCTAGCATTAACTCATATTCTTCTTCGGTTTGAATAATCATAGACAGAAATATTATGATAAAATAATTTATAAAGCCTCCAAAGTTCCAAACCCCCTTGCCACCGACTTGCCAATCCCAATAAACGAAGGTAAAACGGCATTACTCACAAAATCAGCTTGGAAGGCAATCATTGACTTATCTTTAAACTTGGTTTCTTTTTCATATACATTTTGCAACATTCCCATTACCTGACCATTTACCCAATAATTCATCGCTTTGAAATAGCTTAGAATATTATTTTGGAGTAAAATATTCAGCTGTTTTTGCTGTTCAGAAGCAGTATTATGAATATACTTTTGATGGTTTTCTTGGTTCAAAGCCATCCAAAGCGTTTGGAAACGATAGGAGTGGAGTTCGTTCGATAACCCAATCTCAAGCGTTTTTGATTCAATATTTTTCTGATTGATTTGGTAAGTTTTATCCTCAATTTGTAGGGTTTTAATTTTCAAAAAAAGATTAATCAACAAATCAGCGCCTTCGTTCAGCCCCACCAAAGTAGGAATTCTGTTAATTACTTTATATTGCACCAAAGGATAACGGTACGCCGACTCGCCCGACTCCAAATGATTATGCAACAAAGGCGAATACTCTTGAAAAATATTCCCAAAATAGCCCCGTAATTTATGAGCATCACGAGTAGCCAATTGTATTTCAGGAAAACGGATGATGGTTTGATGGATGGTTTGCATGGGTTAATAACTTAATAGATTGACTTCTTGATAACCTGTATTTTGAGTAAAATCCTCTGAATCATAACTGTAACACTCGGTCGGATTTTCTAATGTAGAAAGATAAAAACCATGCGGTTTGCTATCATCATCAAATACAATACTTTTTTTATCTCTTGGAATTTGAACATTGATAACATAGTCATAGAACGTTGATTTTATTTTTGAAAAAGCCTGTTTTTTACTTCTTGAATCTAAACTTTCATTACTATAAATTTCATCAAATTGATTCCAAACATCTACCGCTTTTTGGTTGAGCTGTAAAAAAACAGACTCTGTTTTAGATTCTTCAATGAGTGAGAACTGACCCAATTTAGCAAACTCAAGCTTGGCTATATTTTCTAAATATTCTGAAAGACGACTATCTGATTGTTTCCGAATTTCAATAAAGTAATTTTTAATCAGATTCAAATACTCGTTTTCTTCAACTTCTTCAATATTCTTTAAAACATTCTGTGTTTTTAATAGTAATGCTGCACCGTAAATCATGCTATTAGCTTTGTCCATTTCTTTGATGTCGTAAAGATAGACTTCTCCTTGATGAGCTTTTTCATCATACCTATTTGAACGACCCGCTGCTTGAATGATAGAATCTATCGGTGCAATAGCCCTGAAAACAGTATCCACTGAAATGTCAACCCCAGCCTCAATTAATTGTGTGGATATAACAATCTTAGTTTTTAAAGAACTCTGCTTAATTCTTTTGATAATTTCTTTTCTTTCAAAAGGAGTTATTAAGGTTGATAAGTAATAAATATCTACGGTTTCTGGATTTATAATTTCTCGTATATTTTCAAAAAGCTTTTTTGAATGCTTTTTTGTGTTCAATATGACTAAAATATCTTTCTGTGGGTTCTCCACATGATAATCCAATACCTCTTGCGAAAAATCATCTAATGAGATTTTAGTTTTAGCACGATTAATCAATTTTGTACGATTGAAAATTTGAAAGTACTCTTCATGGTTGGGTACAATTTCAATGATTTCTTTTTCAGGCAGAAAAATCAATGGTTGAGTTGCTGACATTAAGATGAAATAGCAATTATATATTTCTCCCAATACCTCAAATACGTTTTTAATAAGTTGCCAATATTCATAAGAAACAGTCTGGATTTCATCCAAAATAATAATCGCATTTGCCAGATTAGGCAATTTCATTAACAATGATTTATCATTAGAAAAGATAGAATTTAATAGCTGAACAAAGGTTGTTACCACAACCTCCGATTGCCAAGTTTCAATTAAAAACTGACTTTTGTCTGGATTAAATTCTTCGTCATTTATTTTGTAAAGAGGTTCTGATAAATGATGATGTTTGAGAAGAATATTGGTATCTCCTGTTGCTAAAATTTCTTCATAAACTTGGAAGTTTTGGTCAATAATTGAAGTGAATGGAATGGTGATGATTAATCTTTGATTAGACAAATTAAGCATTGTTTTCATTTTCCAAGCAACAGCAAAGGATGTAATTGTTTTGCCTAATCCAGTTGGTAGGGTTATCGAATATAAATGTTTTTCTTTTGAAAAAACATTGTCAAGATTATCTAATGCTGATTGATATGCTTTATTTTTCTGTCTATCAAGTTCCGTTTTGGGCGCATTATAACCTCTATTTTCTCTAAATGTAGTTACTATATTGTCGTTAATAACTGGTTTTATAGCATTACGTTCTTCTTCTAAAATGACATCTCTTTTATCTGAGAGTAATAGTCCTCCAAAAAGTAATTGATGAAAATAAAAGTATTCGATTTTAGTGGATATTGGTAACTCTTCAAATTCTCCGAATGCAATATTATTATCGTAAAACTCTGACATATCAGTTAAATATGCCTTCGACAAAATATATTTTTTAAAGTCTTGAAAGTTATAATCTAATTTTAAAGCAGAATTAAAATACTCAATAATGCTTTGAATACCTGACTCATCAAAAACCTTTATTTGGTCTTGTAGTTCGGTATGTTTGGTTTCAATGTACATTTCTGCTTCAAAATCATCTAAGTTTCCATGATGTCTTTTAACAGCAGTAAAGGTAAAATGGGCAAAAAGCTGTTGTTCAAAATCAGAGAGAGAAGTGCTTGCCAAATAAGTTTTTGAAATTTCCTTCACAAACAATGCAGAAATAAGTGCATGAGATTTGGGACCAACCACTTTTTCTCCTCTACTTTCAAGATAGATTTGAAAGTAAGAAGTAGCTTTTCCCAAATCGTGAAAAGCTCCCATAATAAAAGCAAGGTCTTGACAAATCTGCTTTTTTTCTTCGAACTTTATAAATAAAGTTCGACCTTCTATTAATTTTTTGCAGTTATTGGCTACTTCTTCTAAGTGCTTAATAAGCAATTTTTCTGGATGTGAATAGAGCATAGCTATTATTTCGCCCTAAACCAATTATTAGTTTAGAGCGATTTTAGAATTTATAAAAATAAGATATTTCCAATATTTTCAAGATGGAATATATTGTCAGATTTCACTTTTATAGGTTTACCATTGGTTTCAATAATGACCTCAGAATACTCTGTTACGATACGGTTTGACTGCATTTCAATTGGCATTGTGTCGGAAGTATATTTAAAACCATTGTTAATTGTATAGTCAAACTCAATTGGATTTTCAGCATCTACGTTATTCAAATTTACAGCAGTCAATACTTCTTGAAAATCCGTTCTTTGTGATTTTGTTGTACTTGAGATACTTATAAATTTAGTAGTTGCAGTAAACTGGCTCAACCCAAGATAAGGTGTAAAATAAGACTGATTCAATTGTAATTTTTCAAATAATGTATTGAAAAGTATTGAATCTCTCAAAGAAACATAAATTCTAAATTTAGGATTTTTCAGAAGTTCAAACTCTATTTGGGTTCGCTGTTTTACATTAAAAAAACTACTTACGGTCTTTTCAGTATCCAAAAGGTTAAAGCCAATATTTACTTTTTTTATTGGATTAATAATCTGTACTGCAAATGAGGCTTTTTCTTTGGTGAAAAGTTCAGCAACTGGTATAACACCTTTTCTAAAATTCTCAGCTGATACTTCACGCTCAATACCCAAAATAGCACCGATGAGTCCTGCAATGGCTGGACGTGTTGGAATCGAATATGTCAAAGGCGAAGTCGTAGTATTGAATTTTCGGAAATGACCATATTCACTCTCCACATCAAAAATCAATACTTGATTAGAGGGTAGTAAGGTCAAGTTTTCCATTAGCTATTGTTAAAGGTTGAACAAATTTCAAACGTGCATCTGTTTTAATTTCTACTGATTCGATATTTTCAAGATTGGCTTTAATTTCTGCAATTACATCTGAAAAGTCTAAAGAAAAATCTTCTAATCCTCTAATAGCTTTGTCATTTTTTTCTGATTGTAGTTTTACTCTTTGGCGAAGACTTCCAATGTAAAAAGGTTTATCTTCTTTATAGTTGATAGCTAAAAGTAATACAGGGTTTTGTCCAAATTTAGAACGAGAAATTAGGTTTTTGGTACCTTGCCAAATACCATCCAGTAAAAGTCCTTTATCAGCTTCGGACATCGTTGAATAGTGAGCCGCCTTTTCATTGATTATACCATTAAAGCCTATTAAACTGTAAGGTACTTTATATTCTGTTCGGAAAGTAGCTTGTCCTTTTTTATCCCCAGAAGCAAATGCACCAGTTCCTTGTTCAGTTATAATTTCTGTTTTATGCAAAGAACGACCCATCTGGAATTGTGTTGGGCCAGTAAGTGTAATTGAGTCTTTAGGTAAAGGTAAAACGCCACCAAATACTCTAATATCAATACAGGTTTTCAAGACAGTATCCTTATTTTCCTGAAATGCTGTAGCTCTTCTTTTTCCGTCAGAAATATAGGTTTTATCTCCATCTTGATATTCTGTCTCACGAACAAAAATATCTTTCCCCTCTTTTCCATTGTAACCTTTATACTCATACCAGTAATCACGAATAGTACGTTTTAGGCGAACATCAGAAACAATAACTGTGTCATCTTCTGTATCAAATCTTGGTCTATTTTCGTTTAATGGGTCTCCATTAGGATTAGCATTTTCAATTTCATAAAGAAACAATAGCTCTGTGCGGTTTTTTAAATTTTCTGACATGATGATAGATGGTATTATTTATCTGAATTTTTAAGTTTTTTTATTAGTTGTGTTCCAGCAACAAAAAAGAATGATGATTCATTTGCAGACATTTTTTTTATATCATTTGTATTTTGAAGGAAGTACTCATCAACGTATTCTAATAATACAGTAGGAAAATATGTTACTTCCACATTTCTATAATCTCTTAGTTTTCCAAGAGCCATAGAATAGATTGTAAATAAGTTATCAGGGTTAAGTTGATAGCCTTTTAACTTTTTCTCAAAAGGTGTATTCCCGCTTAATTCAATGGACTGTACATTTAAAAGATGTCTAACTAATACTCCTAATAAAAAAACGCCTCGTTTGGAATCTGTGTCTAAAAATAGAGGACTATTATGTAGAATGTCACTAATTTTGTCTCGATTGAATCCAGTGCCAGATTCAGTAATACTTTGTTCGTTTTTTTCCATAATAGTCTTATTTAATTGTTTTGGTATTAGATTAAGTTCTCTGAAATATGCTAATGTTAAATGTGCTTTTAGTATTGTTAAATATGGTTGATAACCTTTGTTGATATTTTTTTTTATTTCTTCCATAAATTTATCATAGAGTATATCCTCAGAAAATTTATTAAGAAGAAAGACTTTTTGTATCAATTCATAAAAATCATTTTCAAAAAAAGTTTTTAGTATCCCAAAATTAAATTTTAAATCCTTGAGGGTTTTGTCTTCAATAAAGGCATTATGATATAGAGGGTTACTATTAACAATGGCTGGTACTTCAACAAACAATTTTCTAAATCGAGAGGGTACGATTTCTTCTAATAAAAGTTTAATTTTAATAGCTTTAGTTGTTTGATTCTCTTCATAAAATAGAAGATTAAGATTAAAATAATCTGTTTCCTCTTTTGCAATCATTTGCCAAATATAATCTTCTCTTTGTTTTATCTTTTGCCCATCTTTGGTAAGATTTTCGTAAATATCCTTTATTCTCAATGTCGCATTCTTTAGTTTATTAAGGTCTTTACTTATCAATGTTTTAGGAATCATATAGAAGGAATTTCCATAGAAGTAACTTGATAAATTATTGGCAATGTAAGCTCTTCCTAACTCAAACGTTAGGCTACAATCGGTACAAATAGGATAATTTTTCCAGTTATTTTTTTGATTGAAAAATCCACTTACCATTCCAGGTTTATCTACAGTAGCATATTTGAATGGAGAGGCAAAGCCGTGCAAGACTTCTTTCTTTTCTAAACAAATTGAACAAACTTGGTTTTTGCCTTCTGAAACCACATTATACTTTTCTGATTTTTCTTCTGTTCCAGAAGCTGAAAGTATTTCTTGGATAATTGTAAAATCAGCTAAGTAAAACTCTTGTTCATCTACTATGAATTTTAAAGTCAAGCCAGAACTAAGTTTTTGGTCTTTGCTTAGACTTTCATAAACTGTGCTTAACTGGTTCTTTACTTCATCGTAGTTCTCTTTAACACTCAGAAAATTATATGTAGCATTGAAAACCTTAAAATTGTTAGCGATGGCAGATTTTTTAAGTTTTTCAACTAATGCTTTAAATTGACCATTAACCAGTGTATTGAATTTTTTATCAATATCCCCAAACTTAGTTGTAAAGGTTATATCTCCACCACGAGCAGAACCTTTTCTATAAGCAAATTTCTCATAGTTATTCTTATTGACGGGCAAAATATCAACTTTATCAAAACTTATTTGATAATCATCATTTTCAGATTTTAGCTGAAAAACAGCTAAAATCATATCATAGTTTGGCTTATCTGGAAACATATTTTGAATGAAAAGCTCATAAGGCTTTTTATTTCCTAAAGTAGCGAGCTGTAGTTTTCCAAGTTGAACAATGGCTTTATCTTGCATAATGGGCTTCGAAATTTATTTGACGAATTTAGGTAAAAGGAATAGTAATGCAACCCGTATAAATACGGGTTTTATCGTAGTATTTATACGGGTTTTTGTTTCTTAGAAACTCGTATAGCAGCAGGCACAGCAATTCCCATCCATTGGGGCAAAGAAGTTACATTTTGAACATCCACAAAAGGGATGATAAGAAAACGTAATAATATCAGAAGGGCGATTAATTAGCACATCTTGGTTTGAATAATCGCAATTTTGTGGGTACTTTTGCATTAAGGTTTTTGGTTTAATTATTAAAAATCTCATTTTTAAGCCCATTTCGTGCGTCCGACCAAGAAGTTACGAAATGGGCTTTTTCAAGCCTTATTTTAATGGAAATTTTCAGAAAAACTGAAAATCAAAAAACTACAGTGTTTCAATTCTTATTCTCTTATAGTTTGAAAAATTCCAAAAAACTACAGTTAAAGTGAATGTGACACAAATGTAGAAATTTATTCTTCTGTTGCAAATAAATTGTCATAAATTCAAGATATTTCTGTTTTACTAATTAGTAGTAGAAAGCCTAAATAACTAATTTTCTCTCCATACACCCTAAGGAACAGGAAGGAAGAATCAGTAAATCATTTCATGTTGCAACTTCATTCTCAAAATATTTAAAATGAAAAAACTGATTCTAATTTTTGCATGCTCGCTTTTGGGGTGTTTCCAATTGGTAGCACAAAAAACGACTAAAGCTACTTTTCCAGATGGTAGCCCAATAACTAGCTGGTTTACGAATAATAAAAAAGTAAGTCTTGCACAACTTGGTAAAGAGTATGTGATTACTGACTTTGGCGTTAAACAAGACAGCACGTTGGTACAGACAGCGCTTATCCAAAAAACTATTGATGCAGCAGCTGAAAAGGGTGGGGGCGTAATCGTAATTCCGAAAGGGACTTTTATGAGCGGGGCTTTGTTTTTTAAACCAAAAACACATTTGTATGTTTCTGAAGGAGCAGTCTTAAAAGGTTCAGATAATATTGCGGACTATCCTAAAATGCCTTCACGTATGGAAGGACAAAGTTTAGATTATTTCACAGCTTTGGTGAATGCCTACCGAGTAGATGGTTTTACGATTTCAGGAAAAGGAACGATTGATGGCAACGGATTACATTATTGGGAGGCATTTTGGGCTAGGCGTAAAGAAAATCCTAATTGTACCAACTTAGAAGTTTCTCGTCCTAGATTGGTATTTATTTGGCAATGTAATAATGTACAAGTACAAGATGTAAAGTTGCATAATTCGGGCTTCTGGACAAGTCATTATTATCAATGCAAAAATGTGAAAGTATTGGATGTTCATATTTATTCACCATACAAGCCCGTAAAAGCGCCAAGTACCGATGCCATTGATATTGATGTTTGCAGTAATGTACTTATCAAAGGCTGTTATATGTCGGTCAATGATGATGCGATTGCATTGAAAGGGGGCAAAGGTCCTTGGGCTGACCGTGTTCCCAACAATGGAGCCAACACTAATATCATCATCGAAGATTGCGAGTTTGGTTTTTGTCACTCTGCACTTACTTGTGGTAGCGAGGCTATTCATAACCGTAATATTATTATGCGTAATTGCAATGTTAATGAGGCAACTAGAATATTGTGGTTGAAAATGAGACCAGATACGCCACAACTTTATGAATATATTACTTTAGAGAATATTAAAGGACAAGCCCATAGTTTGTTGTATGTAAAACCTTGGAAACAATTCTTTGATTTACAAGGACGTACAGATGTGCCACTTTCGTATTCAGACCACGTGAGCCTTAAAAACATTGAAGTAAAATGTGATATTTTCTATGATGTAGCTATTTCAGAATATGATAAGTTATCAAACTTTAGTTTTGAAAACTTTACTGTTGAAAGTAAAAATGCTTCGATAGACAAAAGCGTAGTGAAAGGCTTTACTTTGAAAAATGTAAAAGTGAATAATAAAATGATAGACTAAGTTGTTTGAAGGCTTTCTCGGTCATAATCGTTTTATTTTTTAGTAGAAATAACAAAATACCCCTGAGATTTATCAAATCTCAGGGGTATTTTGTTAATCACTTTAACACTAGAATAAACCTTATTTCTTTTCAAACTCTCTATGATTCGCCATCTTGAATAATTCATCCTTCGATAAAGATTTGAAGTATTCATAAGTAATCTTTAAGCCTTCTGAACGACTCACTTTCGGTTCCCAACCTAATATCGCCTTCGCCTTCGTAATATCTGGTTTACGTTGCTTAGGGTCATCTGTTGGTAAGGGTAATGAAATCAACTTTTGGTCTGTGCCTGTCAATTTGATAATCTCTTCGCCAAATTCCTTAATCGTTATCTCATCTGGGTTACCAATATTAACTGGCTGCGCATAATCACTTAATAACAAACGATAGATTCCTTCTACCAAGTCATCCACATAACAGAATGCTCTTGTCTGTGAACCATCTCCAAACATCGTTAAATCTTCACCTCTCAAGGCTTGACCGATGAATGCAGGCAATACTCTACCATCATTCAGTCGCATTCTTGGACCATAAGTATTAAAAATACGTACAATTCTAGTCTCTAAACCATGAAATGTATGATAAGCCATCGTCATCGCTTCTTGGAAACGTTTCGCTTCATCATAAACTCCTCTTGGACCTACTGGGTTTACATTTCCCCAATATTCTTCTGGTTGTGGATGAACCGTTGGGTCTCCATAAACTTCAGAGGTTGATGCAATCAAAACTCTCGCTCCCTTTACTCTCGCTAGTCCCAAACAGTTATGAATACCTAATGAACCAACTTTTAAGGTCTGGATTGGTATCTTCAAATAATCAATCGGAGAAGCTGGTGATGCAAAATGAAGGATATAATCTAATTCTCCAGGTACATGGATGAACTTCGATACATCATGATGATAAAATTCAAAGTTAGGTAACTTGAAAAGGTGTTCGATATTCTTCAAATCACCAGTAATCAAATTATCCATCGCTATCACATGATAGCCTTCTTTGATAAATCTGTCACAAAGGTGAGAACCTAAAAATCCCGCTCCACCTGTTATTAATACTCGTTTCATATTTTTAGCAGCAAGCTTTAAGCTATGAGCTATGAGCTATCAGCTTTTTTATTATTTATTTCCCTAATCTCAAAGCTTAAAGCTCACAATTATTTAACCGTTTCTCTACCAATTGAATAATAAGTATATCCTAATTCCTTCATTTGCTCTAATTCATACAAATTACGACCATCAAAGATTACTTTATTCTTCAACAATACTTCCATCACCTCAAACTCTGGTGTACGGAATTGTGGCCATTCTGTCATTATCAATACCGCATCCACATCTTTAATCGCTTCGTAAGGGCCTTTGGTATAAGTAATTGTATCTCCAATCACTCCCTTAACGTTCTCCATCGCCTCTGGGTCAAAAGCTTTGATAATAGCTCCTTCAGCCAATAATTCTTTGATATTATACAAAGCTGGTGCCTCACGAATATCATCTGTGTATGGTTTGAAAGCCAAACCCCACATCCCAAATACTTTACCTTTCAAATCTCCACCAAAATGGGCTTTGATATGAGGAATTAATTTAGTTTTTTGGTCTTCATTAACAGTCATTACTGCTTTCAATATCTGGAAATCATAACCAGAATCTTTTGAAGTCTTCTCTAATGCTTGAACATCTTTGGGAAAACAGCTTCCGCCATAACCAATTCCTGCAAATAAGAAACGTTTACCAATTCTTGAATCTGTCCCAATCCCTCTACGAATATCATCTACATTCGCACCAACCATTTCACAAAGGTTAGCAATTTCGTTCATGAAGGTAATCTTAGTTGCTAAGAAAGCATTTGCAGCATATTTCGTCATTTCTGCAGAACGTTCGTCCATGAAAATAACTGGATTCCCTTGACGTACCAATGGTGCATATAATTTCGTCATTACTCCTTTAGCTTTCTCTGAACTAGTTCCGATTACTACTCGGTCGGGTTTCATGAAATCATCCACAGCAACTCCTTCTCTTAAAAACTCTGGATTGGATACTACATCGAATAATTCTGTTGAAGCATTCTTAGCAATGGCAGCATGAACTTTCTCTGCCGTGCCTACTGGTACAGTACTTTTATCAATTACTACTACGTATTGGTCTAAGATAGGTCCTAAATCATTGGCAACCTTCAAAATATATTTTAAATCGGCTGAACCATCTTCGCCAGGAGGGGTTGGTAAAGCTAAGAAAATCACTTTTGCATCTTTAATCCCCTCAGCTAAATCTGTCGTGAATTTCAGACGACCTTCTGCCGTATTTCTATTGAATAAAACATCAAGACCTGGTTCATAAATAGGTATGACACCATTTTTCATCTTCTCAATTTTATTTGCATCAATATCAACGCAAACTACTTGATTACCAGTCTCTGCAAAACAAGTTCCTGTTACTAAGCCTACATATCCAGTACCGACTACTGCTATTTTCATAAAATTTGTATTTTGTATTTAGAATGGTAAATTAAGTTAATTAAATTTATTTTTATCAACATTGTACCAAATAAAATAACTAAAAGTGTGCCATTTTTTTGTATAGTAACTTTTTTTATCTTTTCACCCCCGAAATTACTCCTCCAACACTACCATTTGGCTCAAGTATATTCAATAAATCAGCAACGGTTGGTGCAATATCAGAGATATTTGTTCTTGATGTTGTTTCTCCAGCTTTTACTCCCCATCCAAAAAATAACAAAGGAACATGAGTATCATATCTGTAAAGCGAGCCATGCGTTGTGCCTGTTTTATAGCCACTAAACCAACTTGGATTTAACACAACCGAAATGTCACCGCTTCTTTTAGGATTGTAACCGTTTTTGATAAAGTTCAATTGATAATTCGGTAAAGTAGTATTTCCTAAATTATGTAAATCTACCACGTCAGTCACTTCATCGTGTTGTAACAAAGTCTCTCTAACTACTTCATATACTTGTGAAAATGACAATTTCTTTTCACTTAACAAAGCATGATTCAAATATATTTGAGAATTATCTTCAGCTCTTACAAATTCGCCTTCTCCAAAAGCTAATTTCAAGGCTGTTTTAATTTCAGTTAAAGCTTTAGATCTATCAAAAATACCTGCTGGTAATTTATTATTTTGCCAAAAACCCGGAATGTCAGCTACACCATGATCAGCACTTAAAAACACTACATAATTATTTTTACCAAGTGTTTTATCCAAAGTTGTTAACATTTCAGCAATGTCTTTGTCCAATCTCAAATAAGTATCTTCTACTTCAATAGAGTTTGGTCCAAACGAATGACCAACATAGTCGGTTGAAGAAAAACTTACGGTTAAAAAATCTGTTTTACTTCCTTTTCCCAAGTTTTCGTTTTCTAAAGCTGCCAAAGCAAAATCTTTAGTCAAAGTATTTCCGAAAGGAGTAGTTCTGATTACTTCTAATAAATTTACGCCTGCTCTAGCCACTAATTCGTGCGGAAAAACTGGATTTGTTTCACCAGCCAATTTACTTTCATAAGGCTGATTATCTATTGAGCTTTCTGTGTATTGTTCTATGGGCAAAAGCGTTTTCCAACCTTCTGTCATGTATTTTTGTGGCATCTTTTTAGCATTGAAATCTTTTACCCATTGTGGTAAATCATTCATGTAAAAAGACGAAGTAATCCAAGAACCATCTTTAGAATCAAACCAGTAAGCACCATTTGCAGTGTGTCCTGCTGGTAAAATTGCACCTCTATCTTTCAACGCAATTCCAATTGTTTTTGATTGATGCGCATTGGCAATTTTCAATTGGTCTGTAATTGTTGAAACTAATAAGTTTTTAGGCGACATCAATCCTGCTTTAGAATTTGCTCCTACTGTTTTTACGGTAGAATCTTCTACACAATATACAGAACGATTATATTTTTGGTCGAACCATTCGTTACCAATAATACCATCAACTGCTGGCACAGAACCAGTAAAAATCGCTGCGTGACCAGCAGCCGTTACCGTTGGTGCATAATCGTAATGATTATTTCTACAATTGAATCCTTCATTCATTAATCTTTTAAAACCACCAGAAGTATATTTATCGTAATAGCGATATAAGTAATCATAACGCATTTGATCAACAACAATACCAACCACTAATTTGGGTTTTGCTAAAGTTGTTTGAGCTGTCGTGGTTTTAGGTTTCTGAGCAAAGGCTGTCGTCAGAACGAAGAAAAATAAAATGGATAAGGAAATTTTTGGAAGCATGATGAAGATTTTTTTCACAAAGGTAATGATGCAAAGGTTGAATGAAATTATTGAAACATGAAATTTTAGACAAATAAAGGTAAATCTTTTAGAAATTCGAGGTGCATATTTTCCCAATTGGTTTTACAACAATGATAAACCATTCCATTGGTAATGGTCAAATACTCTGCCTTTAGTACTTGGTTATATTCCGCAGCTTGGCTGAAAACATTTTGTGTAAGTTTGATGTAAGGCGCTTTACATTCCACAATCATCATCAACTTTCCATCTCTTCCATAAACTTGAATATCAGTTCGTTTTAACAGCGTATTATACTTTAATGAACTTTCTAATTTTATTAAACTTTTGGGATATTGATGTTGGTTTATCAAGAAATGTACAAAATGTTGCCTGACCCATTCTTCGGGAGTAAGTACAATATATTTACGTCTAAGGATGTCATAAATATAGATTTTTTCATCAACTTTCCTTAATTTGTAGTCATAAGATGGGAGATTTAGATTTTCCAAGGCTCTTGATTAAGTTTTGATTTGATGAATTTCGGATAAGAATCAAGCTACAAATAAAATATAAATCGCCCATTTTCCAATCACAAATTAAAATCAAAATTATGAAAACAAAACAAGACATTGTAGAGAACTGGCTTCCAAGATACACGGGAATGCAACTGAATGAATTCGGACAATACATTCTATTGACAAATTTTAGCAATTACGTCGTGATGTTTGCCCAACAATTTGAAGTAGAAATTAAAGGGAAAGATCGCCCAATGCAAAGTGCTACTGCTAATAATATTTCAATCATCAATTTCGGAATGGGTTCGCCAATGGCAGCTACTGTCATGGATTTACTTTCGGCAATTGAACCTAAAGCCGTTTTGTTCTTAGGTAAATGTGGTGGCTTGAAAAAAAACCTTGGCTTAGGCGATTTGATTTTGCCGATTGCCGCTGTACGTGGCGAAGGAACTTCTGACGAATATATGCCAAAAGAAGTACCAGCTTTGCCGTCTTTCCGTTTGCAACGTTCGGTTTCATCCATGATTAAAAAACATGAATTAGATTATTGGACTGGCTTGGTTTATACAACTAATAGAAGAGTTTGGGAACACGATGAAGCTTTCAAACAATATTTAACTGATATTAGGGCGATGGCGATTGATATGGAAACTGCTACGATTTTTACGGCTGGTTTTGCTAATAAAATTCCTCATGGAGCTTTACTATTGGTTTCGGATAATCCAATGACTCCAGAAGGTGTAAAAACGGAAGAAAGTGACAAAAAAGTAACCACCAATTTTGTAGAAAAGCATTTGCAAATTGGAATAGATTCATTGGTAGAACTTGCCAACTCCGGCGAATCAGTAAAACACTTAAGATTTGAATAATAAAAAGGATTCACCCAACAGTGAATCCTTTTTATTGCCTTTTTAAAGAGAATTTATACTTTCAACTCTTCCAAACTTTTACTAGCTTCACGTTTTTTGATATATAAATCTACCCAATAAATTAAACCAATGGCTACTAACATCGAACCTATTACGGTATATCCCAACATATCGTAATGGTCTAAAATACCATCCGGTCTTTGCACCACAATCAATCCCGCTACAAAAGAAGCTACTCCACCAGAAATCTGTTGGATTGAAGAGTTGATACTCATAAAAGCACCTCTATCTTTCATTGAAGGAATGGCTGTCATCAAAGCTGAAGATGAAATCATACGAGCAGAAATACCCGTAAAAAGTATCACATTCAGAATAATAATTACCCAAAGTGGCGTAATGCCTAATTGTGTGTAAATTCCCACTAAAATCATACTGATAACTGAACCAATAAAAAAGGTATTGAATTTCCCTAGTCTATCACTCAATTTACCAATCATTGGTCCAAAAATAATTGAAAATATACCCGTTACGCCATACATAATTGGGAGTTCCTCCAATTTCAAACCAAGGTTATTTGTTCCATAAGCACTTCCAAAAGGCATTAGCATAAATCCACCTGTTGAAAGTAAAATCGTTCCAATAAAAGCTCTTAGATAATGTGGTTCTGAAATCGTTTTAGCAAGATGTTGAAAAGCATTAGAATCACTTTGTATTTTCAAATGCTCTGTTACAGGTTTCATTTTAAGAAAAATTACAACGCCAACGATAATACTCACGCCAACAATCATCCAAAATGGTGCATGCCAATCAAAGCTATTGGCTAATAAAAGCCCAATCGGCAAACCCAATACTTGACTCGCTGCAAAAGCCATTTGTACAAAACCCATTACTCTTCCACGTACTTCTAATTTGAAAATATCGGAAATAATGGCAAAACCTACAGAACCAATTACTCCACCGAAAATCCCTGTAAAGATTCTCGCAAATAATAAAAAGTGGTAATTCGACGCCATCGCACAAAGTGCTGTTCCTATGATAAAACCAACATAAAAAAACAATAAGAATTTTTTTCTATCAAATTTATCGGCAAAACCTGCTGCCAACAGCCCTGAAGCACCAGCGCTAAAAGCATAAGCAGAAACTACAAAACCAAATTGTGAGGTAGTTATTTTTAAGGTCGGCATTAAAATGGCTCCTAGTGGCGACAATACCATAAAGTCTAGAATCACCGTAAACTGAATAAATGCCAAAATGGCAATCATAAAAACCTGATAAGGTGAAAAAACTTTTTCTGTTTGTTGTGTCATCTTGTATTTTCTTGAAAATTTATCGACAAATTTACAAAAATGTATCAATGTTAAGGCTAAATAGCAAGTCTATTTATTAATCTCCTAATTCTACCCATTTCAATGCCTTATTAATATTATTAGAATGTTATTTTGACGGAATTTACCCTGAAATTGCCGTAATATTTCCATTATAAATCAAAGCATTATCTTACATTTGTCTTAATAATAAACTTCAAAATTTAACTAAAATGAAAATAGCAAAGAAAATCCTGCTCTCTTTAGCAATCCTCATTGCTGTACTCTTACTTGTAGCATTATTCACTCAAAAAGATTATGTTGTAGAAAGAGAAATCTCAATCAATAAACCTAAAAAAGAAGTATTTGACTACGTTAAGTATTTGAAAAATCAAAATGAATACAGCGTTTGGGCAAAAATGGACCCAGCCATGAAAAAAGAATTTAAAGGTACTGATGCCACCGTAGGTTTTGTCTCGGCTTGGGAAAGTGACAGTGCAGACGTAGGACAAGGTGAACAAGAAATCAAAAAAATTATAGATGGCGAAAGAATTGAAACAGAAATCAGATTTATTAAACCATTTGAATCAATAGCACCTTCTTACATGACGACAGATTCTATTGGTGTTGGACAAACTAAAGTAAAATGGGCTTTTGAAGGACATACTCCCTATCCAATGAATTTGATGTTATTGTTTTTCGACATGGAAACGATGATTGGTGGCGATTTAGAAAAAGGCTTAGCAAACCTAAAAGTAATTCTTGAAAAATAACCTTTAATAACAAATAATCATGGCAGCAATTAACCCTTATTTAGTCTTCAATGGCAACTGCGAAGAAGCTTTTAATTTTTACAAATCTGTATTTGGAGGAGAGTTTCCATACATTGGACGCATGAAAGATGCTCCTTCACAAGAACCTTTGTCGGAAAGTGATGGTGAAAAAATCATGCACGTTACTTTACCTATCGGCAATGGTTATGTTTTAATGGGAAGCGATACTTCTGAAGCACATGGCTTAGTAACTTTTGGTAGTAATTTTTCAATTTCAATCAATGCTGAATCTAAAGAAGAAGCTACGACTTTATTTGACGGACTTTCGGCTGGCGGACAAGTAACGATGCCATTACAAGATACTTTTTGGGGTGCTTACTTCGGAATGTTTATTGATAAATTCGGTATTCAATGGATGGTAAATCACGATACTGCTGAACAAGCTGTATAATTTTGATATTTTTCTGTTAAAAATGATAAAATAAAAAAAGCGACTTTCGATTTAGGAAGTCGCTTTTTTATGGGTTAAAGAATCTTTATTTTTTGTATTGCTCAATAATTCTAAAGATAGTTTTTTGGGTTTCCAAGCTTTTAAAGTACTCAAACATTAATTCGTGTCCTTCATAACTTAATACCAATGCTGTTTCTAAATACGTAAATGCTTCTTGAAATTTACCAGCTTTAATTAAATAGATTGAAGCACGATAATACAATTCAGCTTCTTCTGGCATGATGTCAATCGCTGAAACCATTAGTTCTGAAGCTAGATTAAAATCACCTTGTTCGTGAATAATGGCAGACCATTTAATCCACGCCTCTGGATTGATAGGTTCTAATTCAGCCGATTTTTGATAAGCCTCAATACCAGTAGCAATATTTCCTAAGTTTGTCTCGGCATCAGCCATTGCTAACCAATAGTAAGCATTTTTATCATCAATACTCAGGGCTTTTTTGATAAAATGGATTGCTTCCATCCATCTTTTCATTTCGCAAAGGCAAATGCCTACACCAAAATAACCATCATCCCATTCAGGGTCGAGTTGAATGGCATATTTATAGTAATGAATTGCTTCTGAAAAGCGTTCTTGGCGTTCAATACTTGCACCTAAACAACAATATACCTCTGGACTTATATCTTCGTGTTCAAGGCAATAACGATAGTTTTCTTCTGCTTTAGCCCAATTACTCAAATTCATGTATGAATTCCCTAAATTGAAATAAGCTGACGAGAATTTATCATTAATCGCAATTGCATATTCATAGGCATCAGCGGCTTCTTCAAACTTGGCTAGTTTTGAATACGCAATTCCGATATTATACCAAGCATTTTCTGAAAAAGGGTCAGTATCAATAAATTGTTGGTAATAAGGAAGAGATTCCTCTAATTTACCAATTTCATCTAAACTGTTGGCTAATTCATAAAGAGCATTTTCATTTTTTATATTAGCTTCAATCGCTTGTTTAAAAGCGGCAACTGCATTGTGATGTTTACCCCAACTTTGATATGCCAAACCGATATGAAAATAAACTTCATCACGTTCTTCGGCAATGTCCAAAATCTCAGTTAAGAGTTCAATCGCAGTTTGATAATCACCTTTCAGATTATGAATGGTGCTTTTAAGGTAAATGGTATCGCTATCAGAAGGGTTAAAAATCTCTGCTTGTGTTACTATTTCTAAGGCTTCATCATGTTTGCCTTGATTAGCTAGTAACTCTGCTTTACAGAGCATTAACTCTAATGAATACGGGTATTGTTCAAGGGCAATGTCACAGGCTTGCATGGCATCTTCTATCTTGCCTTCTTCCATATAATGTTCTACGATTTGTTCGTAGGTATCTAGGTCGAAGAAAGAATTCTCCCTACGTTTGAGCATAGACTCAAAACGCCTCACTGAATGCAGTGTTTCTTCTTGGCGGTCTTCAAAATCTTGTTCCATCATTTTGATTGCAGGGGGTGAGGTGATGTTTATCAGTGGCTGGAAAAATATTTATCATTAGATAATGATGTAACATTTTATACTTTGCCAAATTCTCTTATTGCTAAGATAATAAAAAAACTTTTAATTTACCAAAATCAGCAAGTAAGATTAGATGCTTTTTTGCATTTTTCTAAGAGGATTACTGCTTATTTGTGTACTTTATAGCTAAATTATTACAAATTCGATTTAATGTTTCATCCAAGTCCTTGAATTTCAGTGCCAAAGTTTTTTTTATTTTTTCGTTTGGATAATAGAAATGATGACTCGATGATAACACAGTTTCTTTTGTAATTAAAGGGGCATTACCAGTTAAGTAACTTTTAAGTGCCTCTACACGCCAAATAATGGCTGTTAAAAATTTACTTATTAACTTTCTTGGTGGCTTTTTATTGAGTAATTGTGCTACTTTCTCGAAAAAATCTTTGAAAGTAATATGCCCACTGTTTACAATGAACCTTTCGCCAGAAATATCGGAGGTCGTCAATTGAAAAATACTCTCAGCTACATCCTGAACATCTACGTAATTTAATGTGCCTTGCGGATAGAAAAGATGTTCTTCATTGGCATATTTGAATAATTGCGTACTGCTTTTCGTCCAATCGGCTTCCCCTAATATTAATGAAGGATTGACGATGACTGAGGCTAATCCTTCAGAAAAACCTCTCCAAATTTCCATTTCAGCTAAGTATTTCGATTTAGCATAATTTGAATTGAGCGGACTTTCTTCCCAAGTTGATTTTTCATTAATTGATATAATGGATTCAGCTTTTGAATCTACAGGAATTTTGCGCCCTAAAGCTGCAACAGAACTTACAAAGCAAATTTTCTTTACTCCATTTGTCAAGCAACTATTCACAATATTAGCTGTGCCTTCAATGTTGGTTTTAAACATGCTGTCACGGTCTTTTGGCGCAAAAGAGACTATGGCGGCCGCATGAACGACCAAATCAATATCTTTCATCAATTCATCCAAGAACATTACATCTAAAATATCACCTTCTTTCCAAGTGATTTTATTGGTAATGTCTTTGACCAACGACAAGTCGCTTGTATTTCTTTTTAAGCCAATTACTTGATAGCCAGCTTCTAAGAAACGCTTAGCTACAAAACTACCCACCAAGCCAGTAATGCCAGTGATTAGGATATTTTTAGGTTCTTGAATCACAATAATTTTAACATAGAAACATTCACGTACATTTGCATTGACAAAGGTAAATCCAAATCATCAGAATCAATTATAAAGTGATAAAGAAAGCGTTTATAGATTTAGGTACAAATACTTTTCAGCTACTTATTGTAGCACAAGAAGGTAATAATTACCAAAAAATACATGAAGATAGTTATGCAGCTAAAATTGGTTTAGGAGGTATTTCTTCGGGAATTATTACTCAGGAAGGAGTGGAAAGAGCCGTATTTGCTTTAAAATACTTTCAAGAAAAGTTAAATGAAGAAGGCGTAATTCCTGAAAATATTTTTGCCACAGCAACAAGTGCTGTTAGAAATGCTAGCAATGGCGAAGCTTTCTGTGAGGAAATTTTTAAACGAACAGGCATTTTAATTAAAGTAATTTCTGGAGAAGAAGAAGCTGGATTGATTTATGAAGGAGTAAAATTAGGCACACCTATTGGAAATGATACTTCTTTAATCATTGATATTGGTGGAGGTTCTGTTGAATTTATTATTTGTAATCAGGATAGAATTTTTTGGAAACAGAGTTTTGAAATAGGCGGACAACGTTTGATGGATAAATTCATGAATTCAGACCCTATTTCTCCTCGCTCTGTTCAATCATTAAAAGATTATTTAGAAGAACAATTATTGCCTTTGACCAACGCTGTGCATCAATATGCACCAATTTGTGTCATTGGTTCGGCTGGTTCTTTTGAAACCTTGATTGACCTTTACTTTATGAAAACTTTTGGTCAATTACCACCCATAGAACAGGTTTCTTTTGAATTACCCATTGCCGAATTTTATGATTCTTTCTTGAAGATTGTTTCTAGCAATCGTGAACAACGAATGGCTTTAGCTGGAATGATTGAACTTCGTGTTGATATGATTGTAGTCGGTGTTTGTTTGATTGATTTTGTTTTGAAGCGATACGACATTCGTCAAATAAAAGTATCAAACTTTGCGTTAAAGGAGGGTGTTCTGAGTAAGCAACTCTCGTTGAATTGATTTTAAAGGTAAATTTTCTTGTTAAGATTTAGCCCAAAATACATTCACATAATGTTTTAATACTGAGATTTTTAAGTTTTTGTAAGCAATTGCATTACCAAGAATTTTCAGATAAGGCATATCACATAAGTCATTTTTTTTCGTTAAACTTGTTAAAAATTAATCAATCTTCAACATTTTTTTTAAACGATTCAAGCCCAAATTTTAAACTTGACTCTTCGTAATCCGTAAAAAGCTATGCAGATTTTTCAAAGTATCCTATTGCAAACTAACGTTATTTCTCCTGATTCTGTGGCTACTTCTGTAGCTAATGGAGTAACTAAAGCTGATCAAGAAATGAATATTTTGAACCTCTTAGAAAAAGGAGGTTGGGTAATGATTCCAATTTTTGTATTGTTTTTTATTGCCTTGTTTTTATTTTTAGAAAGATATTTTTATATCCGTAAAACAGCTAAACTTGATAATAATTTCCTGTTTTCTATCCGTGAAATGCTTTATGCAGGAAATGTCCAAGGTGCAGTGGCATATTGCAAGAACGCACAATTCCCGATTGCTAGATTATTAGAAAAAGGATTGAACCGTTTGGGTTCGCCGATTCGTGATATTGAAACAGCGATTGAAAATACTGCAAGAGTAGAGATTTATAACATGGAAAAAAACCTTGGTTTTCTTTCTGCCATTGCAAAAATTGCTCCGATGTTTGGTTTCTTAGGTACTGTTTCGGGGATGATTCGTACTTTTCATAATATTTCGGTGGCGAATAAAATTGATATTAGTACGATTGCAAGTGGTATTTATGAGAAAATGGTTACTTCGGCTACAGGTTTGATGGTGGGTATTATTGCTTACTTTTTCTATACCATTTTAACTACGATGATTGACCGTGCCGTAAACAAAATGGAAATTACTGCCATCGACTTCTTAGATATTTTGCATAAACCAGCATCAACTAAATAATTTTTAATGGCTGATTGCTGAAATAAAGCATTCATTCTTCATTGTTGAAAAAATATGAATATAAGAAAACGTACTCGTGAACAATCGGAAGTTGAGACTGGTGCATTAGCGGATATACTCTTTTTCTTGATGATGTTCTTCTTGATGATTTCAACCTTGGCTAGTCCAGATGCTATAAAGTTGTTATTGCCAGAATCATCAACTGCCCAACAAACGGCAACTAAAGAGAATATTAGATTAACCGTTGATGAAAACAATAATTACTTCGTTGATGATAACCCTGTTCCTTTCGAAGAACTAGAAGTATATCTTGGTGAAGAAGCTAAAAAGAAAGGTTCGGAAACTGTCATTCTAAGAATTGCGAAAGATAGAACTGTACAAGATTTGACTAAAATCCATGACATTGTTGCTCGATTGAATTTAGGAATGGTTATGGCAACCGATAAATTGTAGTTGTAGAGAATAAATTGAAAGCTCGTCGCTATGACCAACTAAGCAATGGATTACCTCATTATATCTTTTAAATCAATAGCCGTTTACGTGTTCATCGTAGCGGCTATTCGTTTGTTTGGCAAAAAGGAATTATCTCAATTATCTGTGATTGATTTAGTTTTTATTCTCTTGATTTCAAATGCTGTGCAGAACGCAATGGTGGGCGATAATACTTCTCTTTTCGGTGGTTTTGCCGCTGCGGGCAGTTTGTTTGTCATGAACTTTATCTTGAAAAAAGTAATGTTTAGCAATCAAGCCATCAGTAAAATTATCCAAGGTGAGCCTTTGATGTTGGTGTATCAAGGAAAAATTAAAGAGCAAGCTTTACAAAAATCAGGGCTTTCATTAGAAGAATTGAATGCTGCTATTCGTGAACATGGAGTAGAAAGTATCGAAAAAGTTGATTTAGCAGTATTGGAAGTGGACGGAAATATTAGTGTTTTGTCCAATAATTATGTACATAAAACATCTCAAAAAAGAAAAATTCATAAAGCACTAACCAAAAAATGAGTGATTTAGAAATACTATTTAATCACATTTTTTATAATGATGATTTCTTGAAAATCTTAGCATCTACAGTTGTGGGTGCTTTGATTGGTTTAGAACGTGAATATCGAAGTAAATCTGCTGGTTTGCGAACTTTTACGTTGATTTCAGTGGGCTGTACAATTTTTACGATTTTATCGGAAAAAATGGGTATTGCTCTTTCGCCTGATCGTATTGCTGCCAATGTGGTTACTGGAATTGGTTTTTTGGGTGCTGGAGTAATTTTTAGAACGGATGATAAAATAAAAGGACTTACCACTGCTACAATTATTTGGGTTACTGCTTCTTTAGGAATGGCAATTGGCGATGGACATATTTTACTTTCTTTCCTTGGAACTAGCGTTGTTTATATTGTTTTAGGGCTTTTTGTGAAACTTGAAGTAATCATGGAAAGGTATGGTCGTACTCATAATTATCGAATTGTTTGCGAGTACAGTCCTGATTGTTTTAAGAAATTAGAAACAATTTTTGAGCAATGTAATTTAGTAGCTAAAAGAGAAAAACAGATAATTAAAAATAATTTGTTAGTGAGTAGCTGGTCTATTCGTGGGCGTTCTTCTAAGCACGATAAATTAGTGAAAAAATTAATGGCTGATAATTCGATTAAAGAATTAGAGTTTTAGTAATAATGACGATATTTTTCTTCCGAAATAAAATTACTGGTGTTGATGAAGGCAATCACCAACACCAGTATCAATATAATTAAATCACTGCATCCAGAATCAGAACACCAATTAATCCTACCACTGCTACAATACTTTCCATCATTGACCAAGACTTAATGGTATTCTTGATACTGAGGTTGAAATACTCTTTAAATAACCAAAAACCAGGGTCATTTACGTGCGAGAACATCAAGCTTCCTACACCAATTGATAAAACCATTAAGTTTGGATTCACTCCAGATTGAGCCACTAATGGTGCCATGATTCCCGCAGTCGTTAGTCCAGCTACAGTTGCAGACCCTAAACAAACTCGAATAATAGCCGCTACTAACCAACCTAAAATCAAAGGGTCTAATGGTAACGTTTTTAGGATAACTGCAATTTCATTGCTTACGCCACCATCCATCAGAATTTGTTTTAAAGCACCAGCACCACCAATGATTAAGATAATCATTGATACATCTTTTACGGCTTCTGTATAAATCGACATGATGGTTTTCATAGAAGTCCCCATGTTTCTACCTAAAGTAAATGTTGCTACAAGCACAGAAATCAACATTACAATCGAAGGGTCAGCCACAAATACACCAAATGATTTTAGCGATTCATTTTCTTTCCAAAATGTTGCTAAAAGTGTAGTGGATGCCAATAAAATAACGGGTAAAAGCGAAGTCAAAAAGCTATTTAAAGTACTTGGTAATTGCTCTTCAGGAAGTGTTTTACTTTGAAAAGTTTCTAATGGTTTTGAAGGAATATTTTTGAGTGTCAAAGAAAAAATTGGTCCAGCGATAACGATTGTTGGAATGGCGATAATAATACCATAAACCAAAGTAAGTCCCATATCAGCGTTAAACTGAGCAACCAAAGCCGCAGGAGAGGGGTGAGGAGGTAAAAATCCGTGAGCAACTGATAATGATGCCAACATCGGTAGTCCGATGAAAACAGCAGGCAATTTATATTGATTAACTACAGAAAATATCAGCGGAATCATTAAAACAAAACCCACATTATAAAAAAGTGGAATACCAATGATAAACCCCGTGCAAACTAAACCCCATTGGATGTATTTTTCGCCGAAAATCTTCATCATTACTGAAGCGATTTTCTGAGCAGCACCGCTTTCAGCAACGATTTTACCAAGCATAGCACCTAAGGCAATAACAATTACTAAAGAACCCAACATATCACCAACGCCTTTTTGTAGAGATTTTCCAATACTGCTTAAAGGAATACCTGTAGTGATACCAGCAACGATAGAAACGATAAGGAAAGCTATAAAGGGATTAAGTTTTCCCCAAGTAATAAGCAGGACTAAAAGTCCAATACACAATAAAATAATAAATAACGTCATAGTTTGTATTAATTGGATAAGATAAATAATATGATAAACCTAAACATTTGGACTGTATGATTTATCCTTTTTTGAAATAATTTTAATAAAATCAGTCTTAGACATTTTCGTCAATTATTTTTACAAGAGAACAAGGTATAAACATAAGACTGATTTTATAGGAAATGCCCTATGTTTACTCAATAAAATCTAATTCAAAGCCATAAGAAGATTTAGTGAAATCTTTACTTGCCTTCAATTGATACTTATTGGTTAAAAAATAAGAATAAAGTAAGATGTTGCTAATATAAATATAATTATGAGACCAAAAAAGAGCTAAATGTAGCTACAACCTCTCATCAATCAGGCAATTATTGCTTAATTTACTTGACATTTAAAGAAGTAAGTTTTATCTTTGCACCTCTATTACAAAAAAAGATTTTAAACAAACAAAATAATATGCTGATTATCAATATTAAAGAAAACGAGTCAATCGACAAAGCGTTAAAAAGATTCAAGAAAAAATTTGAAAAAACTGGCGTTGTAAAGCAACTTCGTAAACGTGCGGCATTTGAGAAACCATCAATTGGCCGTCGTACTGAAATCATTCGTGCGTCATACAAACAAAGAATGTACGGTAACGAAGAAGCATAGTTCATAGATTGATTTTTTTTAAATAACAGAAGTATTTTGTTATCAATTTAATCGTGAATTAAGCCGATAACCGTCAGCATCATAAGAAACGTCTGAATAAACATAGTTTGTTCAGACGTTTTTGTTTTTAGCAGCTTTGTTGTAAATTATGAGTGTTAAGCATCTCAATTTTGTAAAATCCAAGGAACTCAATGCCAGAAATTATTGATTTTTTTATCAAATACATTCAATTTGAAAAGCGCAGTAGCGAACATACTATTACGGCTTATCGTTCTGATATGAAGCAGTTTACGGAGTATTTGGTGAAATCTTACGAATTTGAACATCCACAATTAGCAGATTTTCAGATGATTCGTTCATGGATTGTTTCTTTGGCTGAAGCGAAAGTAGAGAACCGCTCTATCAATCGTAAAATTGCTACATTGAGAACTTTCTATAAGTTTTTACTCAGGAAAAAAATCATTGAAAAAGACCCAATGTTTAAGGTTTCTGCCATGAAAACCCAGAAAACCATTCCTTCTTTTGTGCGTGAAACTGAATTAGATACTTTGCTGGATGATGTAGAATTTACACAAGATTTTATGGGAGTACGTGATAAATTGGTGTTAGAATTACTGTATGGTACAGGAATGCGTCTTTCTGAAATGATTGAATTGAAAGAAAGTGATATTGATTTTTACAGCAGAACGCTTACTGTTTTAGGAAAGCGCAATAAGCAAAGAATTATTCCAATCAACCAGCAATTGGTCAATTTAATTCAAGCATATCAATCTTATAAAAATGCTGAAAATTTAGGAAATGAATATTTGATTATTACTGATAAAGGAGAGAAAAGTTATCCAGTTTTGATTCAAAGAATTACCAAAAAATACTTGTCTTTAGTAACCACATTGTCAAAAAAATCACCTCATATTTTGCGACATTCTTATGCTACACATTTGTTAAATAATGGAGCAGATTTGAATGCCATTAAGGATTTACTTGGTCATGCTTCGCTTTCAGCAACACAAGTTTATACCCATAATTCAATGGAAAAGATTAAGAAAATTTACGAACAGGCACATCCAAAGGCATAAATAAAAAAGCGCTTGACAATTTTAATTTGTCAAGCGCTTTTTTATTACTTACTTATAATCTTCTTCGTCATCGTCGAATTTGAACTTATCCAAATCGAAAAGAGAATCTGTTAAATCTTTGAATTGAAGTCCTTTTTCAAGGTTCTTTTTAGAAATGATTGAGAATTCTGATAAACCGTGCAAGACAAATTCCATCATAAATAATTTCTCTCTTCCTTGAATGGCTGGATAAACTTTTTCAATTAAATCATCCAAACCTTCAATGGTTCTTAAACGAGCAGAGTACTCGCTGTCTGAACAATCATTTAAAATGTCCATCACATTGCCATCCATAAACCAGTCAATAATTGGTTTGTATGGATTTTTTCCAGCTTTATCTTTAGCAGCTTTCTTGATTTTTTCTGGGTCTGGGAAGAAATTCAAGAATTGTGCTCTGATAGCTTTTCCAACCAAATTCTGAGCAACAATTACTGGTCCTTCTACTTCGCCTTCGTAAACCAATTCTACTTTGCCACAAACCGCAGGAATAACACCAATTAAATCGGCAACACGCACATAAGTTTTGTCTTCACCGTTGATTAATGCTCTTCTTTCAGCCGAAGAAATTAGATTTTCATACGCTGAAATCGTCATACGGGCTGAAACGCCTGATTTTGCATCAACAAATTCGGAAGAACGAGCTTCAATGGCAATTTGCTCAATCAAATCATCCATGATATGATTGGTTGTTACTAATTCTTCTTGTTCGCCTTTTAGTTTTGCTTCTTGTAAAGTAATCTTTTTCCCGATTTCCAAAGTTTTCGGATAATGCGTAACAATTTGTGAGTCGATTCGGTCTTTCAAAGGCGTTACGATTGAACCACGATTGGTATAATCTTCTGGATTGGCAGTAAAAACAAATTGCAAATCTAATGGTAAACGAATCTTGAAACCACGAATTTGAATATCACCTTCTTGCAAAATATTGAATAATGATACTTGAATGCGAGCTTGTAAATCCGGTAATTCATTTATCACAAAAATACAGCGATGCGAACGTGGAATCAATCCAAAATGCACTACTCTTTCATCAGAATAAGGCAAACGTAAAGTCGCAGCTTTAATTGGATCGGCATCTCCAATCAAATCGGCTACAGAAACGTCTGGCGTTGCTAATTTTTCGGTATAACGGTCGTTTCGGTGCATCCAAGTAACGGGCGTTAAATCGCCATGTTCTTCGATTAAATCTTTTGCAAAACGAGAAAGTGGTTGCATCGGGTCATCATTCAATTCAGAGCCTTTTACCACTGGAATATATTCATCTAATAAATTCACCATCAAACGGGCAATACGAGTTTTGGCTTGTCCACGTAAACCCAATAAATTGATATGATGTTGAGAAAGTATCGCTCTTTCAATATCAGGAATTACGGTGTCTTCATAGCCCCAAATTCCTTCAAAAACGTTCTCTTTATTTTTGATTTTTACAATTAAATTATCTCTTAACTCATCTTTAATTGATTTTGGTTGATAACCTGATGCTTTTAATTGACCAAGCGTATGAATGTTTAAAAGAGCTTTTGAATCGATAGTTTTGTATGACATTATGCTATTTTTTCTTATGAAAAATGAGATTTATTTTAAGTGTGAAAGATTCTTTTTGTTCAAGCTTGCTGAACCGTAACTTCGGTTAGCAATAAAACCAAGAACATCTCTATTTTGTATATTTTGCCCTTTCATTTTTAATCTGAGTACTTCTGAATATGCTTCTGCATAATTTTCGTCATCATAAGATTTTGCTACAAACAAATCTCTTGAAAATGGTTCACCTTGGGCTCTGTATGGTGAAATTTTTGCCATTGCTTCGTGGTCAATACACTGTAAGTAGGCTTCGTGCTTTTCAGCGGCTATATAAATGGGTTTTAAATTCATGATTTCTGAAATTTTTGGGGTTTAAAGATGCTTTGGTAGTTTGAAAATTTGAAGATTTGAAAATGCTCCTATGGGTACAATTATCTAATTTTCTTTTTACCTCACTGCTCACTGCTCATAGCTGTTAGCTAAATTACCTCACACCTTTCTTTCTATTTTTTTCATAATCTTCAAAAATGAACTCGCCTAGTCCTTTTAATGAAGAATAATATGCTCGTCCGTTATTTATCTTGGTGAATTCTTGAACAAATTCTTTTAGATATTGGTCACGAGCAATCATAAAAGTTGTTACTGGGATTTTTAAACGACGACATTGTGCCGCCAAGGTTAACGTTTTGTTTAATATTTTTTTATCTAATCCAAACGAGTTTTTATAATAACGAATACCTTCTTTCAAACAAGTAGGCTTGCCGTCGGTTATCATAAAAATCTGTTTGTTTTTATTTTTTCTTCTTCTTAATAAATCCATTGCCAATTCTAAACCAGCAACAGTGTTGGTATGATATGGTCCAACTTCTAAATATGGTAAATCTCTTACTTGTATTTGCCAAGCATCGTTTCCAAAAACAATCACATCTAAAGTATCTTTCGGGTACTTCGTCATGATTAATTCAGCCATTGCCATCGCAACTTTTTTAGCTGGCGTAATTCTATCTTCACCATACAAAATCATAGAATGTGAAATATCAATCATCAAAACGGTTGAAGTTTGTGCTTTATATTCTTTGTCAACGATTTCTAAATCGTTTTCTGTCAGCATAAAATTTTCAACACCATTATTGATTTGTGCATTTCTGATAGATTCTGTCATCGCAATTTGGTCCATTGCATCACCAAATTGAAACTCTCTTCTATCTGTATTGTTTTCATCGCCTGTTCCTTGGTAAGGCGTTCTATGATTTCCGTTTGAACCTGTTTTCTTTAATTTACCGAAAATCTCATCTAAAGATTGTTTCCTAATACTTTGCTCGCCTTTAGAAGTAAGTATTTGTTCTTCTTCGCCTTCTTCGTTTTTTTCTTCTTTAATATAGCCTTTGGCTTTTAAGTCTTCGATGAAGTCAGCAATTCCGTAAGATTCGTCTGTAAGATTATATTGTTTGTCTAAAGATGTTAACCATGTTAATGCTTCGGAAACATTACCCGCTGTCATGGTTACTAATTGATTAAAAATATCTAAAAGCTGGTCGAATTTGGCCTTTTTGCCGTCTTCGGTTTCCTGTGGAATATATTCTGAAAAACGATAGCCAAGCATATTTGGTTTTGGATTGATGAGTATTATTTTACGATTTTTTTTCGCATAGTATAAATATAAAACAAAAAGTTTGTTGAATGGGTTTAAATCTGAACGATAATTAATCAAAACAAAGCAAAAAATCCATACAATTAGCTTTCACTAAAAGTATGGATTTCAAGAAAAATATTTAGAGACTCAGTAAAATTATAGGGTATTTGGCTTGTAAACCTTGATTACGCCATCGTTTTCGCTACTTACAACCAACAAACTTTTTTGTGTTGGACTATTTTTCGCAGGGATAAATAAAACGCCTTCTGGGGCATCACCACATTTTAAAATTTGTAAGAAAACAGGATTTGTTGGGATTGTTACATCATAAACAGCTACAGCATCTACTCTTTCCATTCCAACAAAGGCTACTTTTTTATTGCCTACTGTACCAATTGTGATGCCTTCTGGTTCGATAGATTTATCGTCACTTCTTGTATCATCATACAGACTTGCTGCAATCACTTTAGTATCCAATTCATTTTTGCTGTCAAACACTAAAGCGCCGTCGTTTCCATTCCAAACACTGAAAGAACGTGCACCTAATGAATAAAGAAAATCATAATCTCCATCACCGTCAGTATCACCTAAAGTGGTTGTTACATTTAATCTACCTGCTTTTTCAGCTTTAATAAGGTCTGTAGCATTTGGGAAAGCTGTTGCATCCAATTTCAACGCACTTACTCTTTTAATTTCTGCAAAAGCATCATACTCTCTGGCATCACCTTCGTTAGCAGTAAATAAGTAAGGAATTCCAGCATGTTGTATAAAAGCAATGGCATCAGGTTGATACATTCCTTTTACTTTCCATTTGCTTAATGCAACGGCGTTATCTCTGTCACTAATATCAACAGTGTTTCCATCAACATCATAATCTTTGAAACCAAGTGGTAGGATAGAAGTAATCGTTTTTGTTTCAAGATTCAATTTTGCAATGGCATTATTTTCTTGTAGAGTAACCCAAGCAGTTTTTGAATCATCTGAAACCGCAATGTATTCTGGTTCAATATCTTTGGCAAAAGTGGCGTTTAATCCAAAAATTCTTAATCCTTTTGCCATTAAAGCTGTTTGTTGGCTAGCAAAACCAGCGAAATCAATTGTTGTTACAGCATAATTATTATTGACAGCAATAATAGAAATTGAACCTACAGGGTCATTTGTGTAAGTAGCATTGGGTTCTCCTTCATTAGCTGTAAGAATTAAATTGCCATCTGGAGAATAAGTAATCATGTCTGGTAAAGCTCCAACAGTAACTACTTTTACTTCTTTGTAATCTGAAGTATTGAAAACCGCAACTTTACCATTTGCTTGTTTATCTGATGCTTCAATAGCCGCTGCTACTTTACCGTTTGAAACGGCAACGCTATTCACAGCTCCACCATAAGGCGTCATGCTAATTGAGCCGATTACCTTCATATTGGTTGGGTCTGCAAAATCAATGACATCAATTTTGTTGACCGTTCCATTATTTACTACAAATAAACGTTTTGTTTGTGGGTCATAAGCCGAAATTTCGGCTGCACCAACATCACCAATATCGATACTTCCGATTTCTACAAATGTTGCAGCATCTTCATTCACGAAAAATTCTTCTTCGTTTTTATCGCAACTCAACAATAGGGATGTTAGTAAGAGGGAAAGGGAGAGTAATGTTTTTTTCATTTCTTTTTTTCTGCAAAACTATGTTCGAGATAAAAGAAGCTTGTTAACAGAGGGTTAATTCTGGGTTAATTTATCTCGCTAAAATCAAAATAGCGATAGGAAATACTTTCTTTAAAGTACTGAAATTGAAAAAATAAATGAAGTAATCTTTTGATTATTAGATGTTTATTGATTGTTGTTTAAATCCAGTCTAAATAAAATTACGTATTTGTTTGTAATTAGTCTAAATAGGCGATAATTTTGTGCCATTAATAAATCAATGACCAAGTATTGAAGATTTAACGAGACAATGTCTTTTCTTAATACCTCTAAACTATTTTTCACGAATAATCCATTTATAAATATATTTTTTTGATTAAGTGCTTAGAATTAGTCCAAATAAAACAATAAAATGAAAAAATCTATTCAAAATTTCTGCTTAATAATTATTTTAATGATTAGTGGGAGTATCGTTGCTTTTGCTCAGACTGGAAGTATTAAAGGTAAAGTAACTGATAAAAGTGGTGATGCTATTCAATTTGTAAATATTAGTATCAAGAATTCAAAGCAAGGAACAATTTCAAACGAAGACGGAGAGTTTTTGCTTAAAAATATTAAAACAGGCGAAGCAACACTTATTATGCAATTTGTAGGTTTGAAAACCTTAGAAAGTAAAGTAAATGTGAAAGCTGGTGCTGTAAGTGAAGTTAATTTTTCTTTGGAAGAAGGTTCAAACGAATTATCAGAAGTAACCGTAATGGGTGTACAGTCTGCTAATGAAAAAACAGTAACTATTGGTAAAATCGCTATTAAACCTATGGATTTACCGCAAGCGGTTGCCACAATTGATAGAACAGTGTTAGAACGCCAACAAGTATTACGTTTGAGCGATGCTTTAATGAATGCAAACGGTGTGTATATCATGGGTAGCACGGGTGGTTATCAAGAAGAAATTGCGGGTCGTGGTTTTGCTTTTGGTAGTTCAAATACTTTTAAAAATGGCGCTAGATATTTTAACGGTACTTTACCTGAAATGTCTTCTATCGAAAAAGTAGAAATCATGAAAGGAAGTACTGCAATCTTATTCGGTAACGTAGCCGCAGGCGGTATTTTGAATTTGGTAACAAAAAAGCCAAAATTTGAATCAGGTGGTTCTGTTTCGATGCGTTTAGGTTCATATAACTTTTATAAGCCTACAGTTGACTTGTACGGTGCAGTACTTGGAAGTAAAAAAGTAGCGTATCGTATCAATGGTACTTATGAAAAAGGAAATAGTTTCCGTGATGATGTGAATTCTGAAAGAGTTTATGTAAACCCTTCTTTATTATTCAAATTGAGTGATAAAACGGAAATCATTTTAGAAGGTGATTATATGAAAGACCGCAGAACGGCTGATTTCGGAGTTGGTGCTATCAATTATGTAATTACAAACTTACCTCGTGAAAAATTCCTTGGCGTAAAATGGTCATATTTCGACATCAAACAACAAACTGCCAATGTAACGATTAATCACCAAATTAGTAATAACTGGAAAATTTCTGGAACGGCTGCTTACAGAGCTTACCAAAGTGAATTGTTTGCAACTACTCGTCCAACAACGATTGCTGCTGATGGTAGATTAGTGAGAAGTATCCAACGTTCGGAAGTAGATGAGAAATATTTGATGGGGCAAATTGATTTGACGGGTCAATTCAAAACTGGAAAAATTGGACATAATGTGTTGATTGGTACTGATGTTGATAGCTACGATACTAAAACTACCTCATTTACTGCGGCTGTTTATGATACAATCAATGTTTTCAACTCAGAAATTATCGACAAACGTAGCGATAGACCAAACTTAGCAGTGAATACAATCACTACTGCACCAGTAAATCGTGTAGGTGTTTATGCACAAGATTTAGTAGGTATTTCAGATAAATTCAAATTCTTAGCTGGTTTACGTTATAGTTATCAAGAAACAAAAAGCTCGGTATTAACAGTAAAAACAAATGCTACTGTAGAATCGTCAGCTTATGATGATGCGCTTTCTCCACGTTTAGGTTTGGTGTATCAACCGAACAAGCGTATGGCTTTCTTCAGTAGTTACTCAAACTCTTTTACTTTGAATACGGGTGTTGATATTTACGGAACAGCTTTGAAACCATCATTGATTGACCAAGTAGAATTGGGGATGAAAAATGAATTATTCAATGGTTTAGTTTCGGCAAACGTAACAGTTTACCAAATTAAGAACAGTAATTTAGCACAAACGGCTTTGGTTGATAAAGATGGTAAAGCAAACAGTAACACAAACATCAAAGAATTAGCAGGCGAAGTAACAAGTCAAGGTGTTGAAGTTGACTTAAAAAGTAAACCTTTCTTAGGTTTCTCAGTAATGGCTGGTTATAGCTACAACGAAACAAAATATACTGCTAGTAACATTTATATTGTTGGAAGTTTGTTGAGATATAATCCAAATCACACAGCGAATGCAAGTATCTATTATACTTTCTCTGACACAAAATTAAAAGGCTTGAATCTTGGTTTAACTGCAATGTATTTTGGCGAAAGAGTTGCTGGTCGCTCAACAAGATTAACAGTTGCCAACGATGCTTTCAAATTGATCCCTGTAAATGCTTACACACAAATTGATGCAAGTATCGGATACAACTTCAGAAAGTATTCATTGAGAGGAAAAGTATCAAACATTTTAAACGAAATGAGCTACAATGTTCATGACGATAACTCAGTAAATCCTATCGCACCAAGAATGGTTTCTCTTACTGTTGCGTATAAATGGTAATACGTAAAAAGTAAAGGTTTATTAGAAAAGCTTCGCATTCAATGCGAAGCTTTTTCTTTTATGTAGATTATAAAACGAGCGATGTGATATATAAAACGAGTAATGTAATTTATAAAACGAGCGATGCGATTTAGGAAACGAGCAATGTAATTTAGGAAACGAGCGGTGTGATTTAGGAAACGAGCGATGTGATTAAGAAAACGAGTGATGTGATTAAGAAAACGAGTGATGTGATTAAGAAAACGAGTGATGTGATTAAGGAAACGAGCGATGTGTTTAAGGAAACGAGCGATGTGATTGTCTCACCCTAAAAAAGCTTGACAGTATTTTGGGTTAAAACTGAATTAATTGTCAAGTTTTTTTTATTGTATTACCAAGATTACGACGAGTCTGTTCACCGAACTGTGTCAGTTTAAATTTAAGTTTATTTTTTTACTTTTACTCAGACACACTTTATTATGGAGACTCCTGACAATTTTG